>JASHPG010000237.1 GCA_030038275.1 Candidatus Acidiferrales bacterium
AGCACGTTAAGGAATCAGCTTCGCTCCTCGGAATGACACCTTCGGATGCTTTCAACGAGTTGTTAGGCTAGTTTTGTGGCGACGATTGCGGTGGTTGGATAGGCGAACCGGATTTTGCGGTCCTCCAGGCGCGCGCCGACACCTAGACGGTCGTGGCCCAGATCGTCGCGGAACAATTGGCGAATGCGGTCCGCATCGCCGGGATTGGGAAACGAAGCAGCGAGCTGCTCTTCCAGTTCCATTTGGAGATGGTAAGAAGCGGCTCCGATATTTTGCAGGCCACTGCCGGTGAAGAGAGCGCGCAAGCCTTCAGGCGAAAGCGCGTGAGTGTGCGAGGGGTCGCGAAGCTTCTCGAAATGGTCGTAGGCGGACAGCTTGCCGGCGGCGGGGCTGACATCGACGACGAGAACGCGGCCGCCCGGGCGGCAAACGCGCACCATTTCGGCAAGAACGTCCGCGGGCGATAGGAAGTGGTGAAAGCTGTAGCGCGTTATGACGAGCGAGAAGCTCGCGTCGGGAAATGGCAGCGGATCGACATCGGCGCACTTCCAGACGAGATTGCGAAGGCCGCTCTCTTGCTGCAAAGCCCGCGCGCGATTGAGCATGGCGGGCGTGATGTCGATTCCGGTGACGTGCTGGGCTACGGCGGCAAAGGCGCAGGCGACGATGCCAGGACCGCAGGCGACATCGAGTACCGCGTCGTTCGGGCCAACTCGCGTGAGGCGCAGCATGAGGCCGAGCAGTTCTTGCTGGCTGTGGCGTCGCGAAAACGGTTCGGCCTGACGAGTGAATTGATCGATGATGGCCTGGTTGTGAGCTGAATTATCCATGAAAAAGAGGCCTCAGAGCGCTAGCGGCAGGCTTAAGCCCCCCACCGAAGCCTGCGCTTCGCCGCAGAACTTAACGTTGCGTCAAAGTGGCGTATAGCGGCTGCGATGCGGTGCCAATGGCGACCGTAGCGCAAAGGCAGAATGAGCGCGCGGTCGAATCCCGCACGCGTTAGCTGGCGATGTGGCGCTCGAGGACTTTGGTGATTTGATCCTTCGGGACGGCACCGACAATCTGATCGGCCACCTGACCGTTCTTGAAAACGAGCAGCGTCGGGATGCCGCGGATGTTGAACTTTCCCGGCACACCCATGTTGTCGTCGATGTTGAGCTTGACGACCTTGACCTTTCCGGCTTGCTCGCGGGCGACTTCCTCGACCGTAGGCGTCAGCATATGGCACGCACGGCACCAATCGGCCCAGAAGTCCACCATGACGGGCTGCGTCTTGCTGGCGTCGATCACCTCGGCCTGGAAACTGGAATCGGTCACTGACTGGATATTCTCTGCCATTTTCTCCCCTTGTTGCGTAAGGCGGCTACCCAGCCAGCTCTACGCACTATCATTTAGATGAGCCCACGACGCGTGGGATTCTTGCCCTTTTTGCCGCCTCGTACACGGTAACGTACGCCCCTGCTGATGCCCTCCACGAGAAGTCCTTAGCCATGGCGTTGTTCTGCAGCGCGCGCCAAGCGGCTGGATCGCGAAAAAGCTTCAGCGCCCCGCGGACGCACTCCAAAAGAGCCGCGCCCGCGTACGTCTCAAACTTGAAGCCAGTGCCCTGCTGCGTCTGCGCGTCAAACGGCTGTATCGTATCATCCAGGCCGCCGGTGGCGCGCACAATCGGCGCCGTCCCGTAGCGCAAACTGTAAATCTGGTTCAGACCGCACGGCTCGTAGCGCGAGGGCATCAGGAACATGTCCGCGCCAGCCTCAATCTTATGAGCGAGCGTGTTATCGTACCCGATTTTTACGCCGATGCGCGCGGGATATTTCTCGGAAAGCTTCTTGAAGAGGTTTTCGTATTTGGCTTCGCCGGTGCCCAGTACGGCTAGCGCAAGGTTCTCGCTGGCTAATTCGGAGGCGGCCTCAGCGATCAGGTCGAAGCCTTTTTGATCCACGAAGCGGGAGACGATGCCCACGAGCGGCCGGTCCAGATTTTCGTCCGGCAGATGGAATGCGGCGAGAAGATCTTTTTTGCATGCTGCTTTGCCGTCGAGATTGTGCAGCGAATAGTTCCGCGCGATAAGCGTATCGACTTCGGGGCTCCAGATGGCGTAATCAACGCCATTCAAAATGCCGACGAGGCGTTCGGCGCGATTGGCGAGTATTCCTTCGAGGCCGAAGCCGTATTCGGGCGTCTGAATCTCCTTCGAGTAGCGGCGGCTGACGGTAGTCAGATAATCGGCGAAGATCAAGCCGCCTTTCAGGAAGTTCACTTTGCCGAAAAATTCCAGTGCGTCCATGGTGAAGAGCGCATCGGGCAGGCCCGATGCGCGCAGCGCCACAGGCGGAAAAATTCCCTGATAACCGAGATTGTGAACGGTGAGCACGACGGGCAGCGAGCGCGTGACGGGATCTTTGGCGTATTGGGTTCTTAGAAGGACGGGGACAAGGGCGGTCTGCCAATCGTGGCAATGAATCACATCCGGCAGCCAGACGCGCTTGGCGAATTCGATGGCGGCGCGGGAAAACTCGGTGAAGCGGGCGTGGTTGTCGGGATAGTCCTCGCTCTTGTTGCCGTAGAGGTTGGGGCGATCGAAGAATTCCGGATCGTCCACGAAAAAATAGCGCACGCCGTTGTAGGAAGGAGCTTCGGCAAGCGCCGGAAAGCGAAGCGCGTCACCGAGCGCGACGGTGACGCTGGAAACGAGCGTCGAAGAAGCTTTATTCCCCCGATAGCGTGGCAGAAGGACGGCAACCTGATGGCCCATCTCGCGAAGCGCGCGGGGAAGGCCTTCGATGACGTCGGCGAGGCCGCCGGTCTTTGAATAAGGGAGACCTTCGGAGGCTACGAAGAGAATTTTCATGGGCACGGGAGCGAAAGAAAACGGTAGCGAAGGGGCTGCTGGTTCGTCAAGCGATGGCGTAAGCGTGTATTCCATTGTTGAAACCGACTGATGGCGCGATGGGTGCCGT
Organism: Candidatus Acidiferrales bacterium; assembly: GCA_030038275.1. Classification (GTDB taxonomy): domain Bacteria; phylum Acidobacteriota; class Terriglobia; order Acidiferrales; family UBA7541; genus Palsa-295. The sequence goes on from JASHPG010000237.1 coordinate 2,964, forward strand.
GGCCGAGGTTAATCTTGCGGAAGAACCCTGTGGATGTGGATGATCCCTGTTTGGCGAACGCATGTTTCGCGAACCGTAGTAAACCGGGCTCGGTCGCGAGGATGACAGAAAGCAGGTTCAACTTCTATGATCTTTGGCAGTGGTTCTATTATTTCTGGTATAGCCGCTAATTTTAGAGACGCCAAGCCAGGGGTGCATTGCATAGCACCTTGAAATTTCAATCGGTTTGCCTACGCCCCAACTGCGTGCTATATGGTACCGCGATTGCGGGGTGCGGTACTAAGGGGCGTGTCTTTTTCCCAGCTCACCCGAGTTGCGGATAGGCGGTTTGGAGTTGCGTCCGAGCCACGGAGCAGCGGGCGCATACCTGTGTCCAGACTGGGGGCAACGATGCGAAGCGCTAAGCTATTGCTGTTGGTAATTACAGTCCTGCTGGCCTTTCCCATGCTTGCGAAGGCGCAAAACGTCGCGTCTGTGACAGGCGTGATTACGGACAATACTGGCGCCGCCGTGCCGGGGGCCAGCGTCAAGCTGACCAACACTCGGACGGGAACAAACTACTTTGGCCGGACCGCCGGAGACGGTGGCTACCGAATTCTCGACGTTCCGCCAGGGCCGAGTTACACGCTGACGGTTACGAAGGAGGGCTTCCAGACGTTCGTCGTCGCGAACCTCTACCTCCCGGTTGCCGCTGCTACGACCCAGAACGCCCAACTGAAAGTAGGCGAACTCAACCAAACCGTGGAAGTCACCTCGCAAGGAGCCGTCACGCTCAACACGACCAGCGCAACAATCGGCAACAACCTCGATATGCGCGCCGTGGCCGATCTCCCGAACGAGTTCCGGGATGATCCCGGCCAGCTCTTGCGGCTGCAAGCGGGTGTCGTTAGCGCGCAGACACCGCAAGGCATGTCGAGTCCGAGTTTGGATCCCAACGGCACCCGAGATGGTTCGATCGCGGGCGCGCGCGCAGACCAGAACAACATCATAGTCGATGGCATCGAGGCCACGAATTTCACTGCCGGCGCGGCATTCGTAACGGAAGCTGCAATTCCCGTCGACGCGATTCAAGAGTTCAACACTCTGGTGGCCGATCCCACGCCTGCGTACGGCGGCAGGAGCGGAGCCCAAACGATTATTACAACGAAGAGCGGAACGAATGAATTCCACGGATCCGCTTATGAATTCAACCGCACAGCGGCAACCGAGGCTAATTCGTATTTCAATAACCTCGCGGATGTCCCAAGGCCAGCGTTAATCCGCAACCAGTTCGGGGCCAATATTGGCGGACCTGTGCTGAAGGACAAGCTGTTCTTCTTTTTCGAATTTGACGGCCGACGGGATCGCTCTGCCAGCAGCGTCGAGCGAACCGTGCCCATGCCGCACGTGGACAATGGCGAAATCGCATACGTCAACAATAGCGAGGACTTCCCGGACCCCACCACCCCTGGCCAGATCGATAGTGGATGCGAGGGGGCCCGCTTAACCTCCGCGGACGTGAGCACGAGTTGCATCACGATCCTGCCCGCGTCAGAGGTGCAGGCGCTCGATCCTTGCTCCACAACGGACTGCTCCGGGACTCCAGGTTTCACGGCGCCCGGCTTTGACCCCGCTCTTCTAAGCCTCTTTCAGAACCGTTATCCGGCGCCCAATGATTATTCCGGGGGAGACGGCATCAACACCGCCGGTTACAGGTTCAATGCCCCGACGCCGCTCACAGAAAACCAATACGTGACCCGTGTGGACTACAACATCAACTCCAATAACAAGCTGTTCGTCCGATTTAACTTGCAGAACGAAACCGGTATCAACAACCTAGTTCAATTCCCCACCGACCCGTTGACGTCTCCCGAGGTGATACGAGATCGCGCGTGGGCTATCGGTGAAACCTGGACGATCAACGCCAACACGATCAATCAATTCACTTACGGCGAGACTCGCGAGGACGTTGGGGATCCAATTCTTTTCAATCCAGGGGCCAACCTGTATCTCCTAACCTTTTTCAGCGGCGTGGTTGATAACCCGTACGTGCGCCAGTCTGCGACGGCAGTCACTATTCCGTATCCGACGTTCCGCGATGACCTCACCTGGATTCATGGCAAGCATACCCTCACCGTCGGTGCTGAATGGGATCCGATCGAAACGCGCGATGTGCTGACCAACGACTTCGTGTTCATCCAGCAGGGAATTGGCGGAAACCTTCCAAGCCTACCCAGCACGGCAAGGCCCAGCGATATTTCGGGGGCGAGCTTCGCGCAGACCAACTTCGACGGTTTCGATGCCGGTGCTCTAGGCCTCATCTGGAACTCGCAAACAGCGATTGATTACGAACACTCCGGCACGCCCGAGTCCTTGGGGACGCCTGCACGGCGCGATTGGCGCGTCCAGGAATTAGCGGGCTATATTCAGGACAGCTGGAGGGTCCTGAACGATCTGACGTTGACCGGTGGAGTGCGCTATCAATACCAGACCGTTCCCTATGAAACGAATGGCGTGGAAGCCCAATTCTTGAATACGAACGTCAATAACCTGGTACAAACCCGCGTGCAGAACGGCCTGAACGGCGTCTCCGGCCCCGACGCGACTCCGCTTCTCACGTATCAGCTCAACGGAAAAGTGAACAACGGTCCGCCGCTCTATAATCCGGAAAAGACCGACTTCTCGCCGAGGCTCGGGCTCGCGTGGAATCCGTCCTTTACCGACGGCCCCCTAAGCCACATCTTTGGTGATCGCAAGACGGTGATCCGGGCCGGGGGAGCATTGATCTTTGACCAGACGGTTGTGGACTCGATCATTCACCTCGAAAACCAGTCGAACTACCTATTCGGGAACACGGTTGCCGAGCAGTTTGGCAGTTCTGGCAATCCGATGGTAACGGAGCCGCGACTCAACGCGCTCGACTCGGTTCCATACACAGTCACGCCGCCTCCGTTCGCGAATCCACTAACGCCGACCGCGATCTTCAACTACGGGGTGGATAATCAGCTGAAGACCCCCTACTCGATTACCGCGAGCCTGGGTTTTCAGCGGGAGCTGCCCGGCGGCTTTCAGTTGGAGTCCGACTATTACGGCCGGTTCGGACGCCGTCTGTTTGTGCTGGCGGATGCCGCGCAAGCAATCGACTTCACGGACCCAACCTCAGGCCAGAAGATGAGTCAGGCGTTCACGGCGCTTGAAGTGGCTGCGCAGCAGGGTGCAATGACCGTCCCGAATGAGCCCTGGTTTGAGAACCAGATCGGCCCTGGCGGCACGGCCCTTGTATACGACAACTTCGGACCGCCAGGCAACGATCCAGATCTCGCGCTGGGGAATACCGGCGGTATCGCTTATACGCTGAGCCAGTTCGGCCTGCTAGCTCCCAACGTGGGCTACACGCCTCAATTCGCTGTTAATGCTCTGGGGACGAACAAGGGCTTTTCCTCATATAACGGCTTGTTGACGACATTGCGGAAGAGATTTTCTCAAGGCCTTCAGTTCGACTTCAACTACACGTATTCCCATTCCATCGACAACAGCTCGATTACCGCCGACCAAAATGGCAACTTCCAACCGGGCGTGACGACGATTCTTTGCGATGTAACCGACAATCGCGCTTGCCGAGGAAACTCGGAGTTTGACGTGACCCATTCGATCAGCGCAGACTTCATCTACGACCTGCCGTTCGGCAGCGGCCAGAGATTTGGCAGCGGCTCCGGCAGGTTGTTGAACGAAGCCATCGGCGGCTGGACGGTTTCCGGAATTGAAACGTGGCACTCGGGCTTGGCCTTCACCGCGGACAACGGACTCGCGAGCACATTAAGCCTTGCCGCAGACCCAGGTGAAGTATTCACGGGGCCCCGTTCCGCGCTCGCAAGCGATCTTCACTTCGATCCGACTACACAAACCGTCCAGTTTTACAAGGACCCGTCCGCGGCAATCGCCGCATTCACGCCCGCCACGGGTTTGAATGTGGGAACGCGAGACAATCTCCGCGGTCCGGACTTTTCAAACCTGGATGTGAGCGTGTTGAAGAACTTTCCGCTCGCCAGCGAAAGGTACAAGCTGCAATTCCGGGCGGATGCTTACAACGTATTCAACCATCCAAACTTCGGCTTGCCCAGCCCCACACTTACGTCCCCGACGACGTTTGGAACCCTCTCGGATCTTGCGGGAGAGGAAGCGGCACGGGTGATGCAGTTTGCCCTGCAGTTCAGCTTCTAGCTTTCGAGGTTCCGCGATACGGCGGGTCCCAGAAATTTGGGACCCGCTCCTTGTCCACGTTGCGCCCTGTAGTCACTCCGCAGCAGTGATTGCACTCGCGTCAATTTGTCGTAGATGCAGGCCGTTGCTACACTCATGGCCCCATGGCGCGACAGCGGCTCGGCCAACACTTCCTCGCGGATTCGGGCTGGCGGCAGCGGATATTGCAGACGCTGCCACGCGGCCAACATGAAACGTGGGTGGAGATTGGCGCGGGCCACGGCGAAATGACCCGCCTGCTGGCCACGCCCGGTCGCCGCGTGATTGCAGTCGAAACCGACGATCGGCTCGCCCGCGGTTTGCGCGATGCCACGCAGAAAAATCCCACGGAATGGCCGAGCGTCGAAGTGGTTCATGGCGATGTGCTGGCGCTCGACCTGGCGCAGTTGGCTGGCAGTGAATTTCGCGTATACGGAAATCTGCCATACTACATTACGTCGCCAATCCTGATGGCGCTTTTCCGGCACTCCGGGCAAATCCGGTCCATACACATCGTGATTCAACTGGAGGTGGCGGCGCGGATCGTTGCGCGGCCAGGCGGACGCGACTACGGCTATCTTTCGGCAGCCTGCCAGTTTTATACCCGGCCGGAAATTTTGTTGCGCCTTCCTCCTGGGGCATTCCGGCCGCCGCCGAAGGTAGCCTCGGCGCTGGTCCGCATGGATTTGCCAGGGCAGCGGGCGAAGCTGGCGATTGAAGACGAGGAGCGATTCTTGAGGTTCATCGGCGCGTGCTTCGGACAGAAGCGCAAAACGCTGCGCAACAATTTGCGGCCGCTGGCGGATGCGGATCAGATCGCCAACGCCTTGGCGGCGTGCGGCCTGCGTTCCGATGCGCGAGCCGAGCAGCTTTCGCTGGCGGATTTTGCGAAACTATTCGTCATGTTGCAGTGAGCCGGATAACCGGCCGCAGCTCAACCAGAAAAGTTTGTGTGTGATTCCACCTCGAAAATGATGTTCTGGTGAGCGCGCCAGCCGGCGCCGCTGAGGAGGCTAGCTGTCTTCCAGCACGGCCCGGAGGCGATCGGGAACGTCCGTCATGATGCCATCGACGCCGAGTCCGATGGCTTCCCGCATATTTTCTCGTTCGTTGACCGTCCAGGTGACCACTTGGAGATCGGCGCGGTGCGCTTCGGCGACGAGCGCCGGCGAGAGCAGATCGAAGCGCGGGCAAATCTGGCGCGCGCCGCAATCGAGCGTGGCCTTGATTAGATCGGTCTTGGGTTGCTCCGAAAGCAAGGCGAGCATGATCGAGGGGTCCAGCAGGCGCAGCGAAAGCAGAGTGGCAGGATCGAACGAAATGACGATGGAGCGCGCGGCGTTGCCGGAGCCGCTCAGCGCGGCTGCGAGGGCGTGGTGCATGCCCCAGGCCGCGTCGTATTTAATCTCGAAATAGAACACCACGTCGTTCTCGCAGGAAAACTCGAGGGTCTCCTCAAGCGTAGGAATCGGCTGGCCGGAAAACTGGCGGTCGAACCAGAGTCCGGCGTCTAGTTGCCGAAGTTCGGCGAGAGTAAGGTCGTGAACCGCCCCGTGGCCGTTGGTGGTGCGGTCAACGGTGGAGTCGTGAATGGCCACGAAACGGGCGTCGCGGGTAAGGTGCAGGTCCGTCTCGATAAAGCCCGCGCCTAATTGCACGGCGCGCTCAAACGCGGCCAGCGTGTTCTCCGGGGCATGTCCCGAATCGCCACGATGCGCGATGATCCAAGGCTTTCGCATATCCTTAGCCATCGTAGCAGATAGCGAAAGATGCTCCGAAGTGGGACACAAAGGGCGTTGTGAGAACTACAACTGCGTGGCGGCGGGGGGCGGAAAGCGGAATTGGTGTGGCTGGCGAGTACTGGAACCAACAGCACAGGACGGTTGGGTTTCGAGAGCTAGTCCGTGCAAAAGCGTTCTTACGCGAGCACATTTGTTATCTCGCTTTGCGGAGCCGCATCGAATACGGCGAGGTACGGGCTCGATGGATACCGCGGATAACGTACGGCAAGGGATGGATTACATTGCAGGAATTGGGGATAGCGCTAGGCAGCGAAATCTGTTTGCGAACGCGAAAATTCCCGATTTGGCCGGGAGATTGCCATCACCTGAATATCTCAGAGGCCGAATGGAACACGCGACCGCGAATCCGAACGCGCTGCTGGCTCAATCACCTGGCGGGGTTGGCCAGATCGTGCGGCGGCGGATTCAGCGGTCGTGGGGGTCAAAGAGACGGAGCTAGCGACTAGCTCCCGCAGATAGGCATCCAGTAGGCAGCGGCCCTGAACTTGGGAGGGGGCGTGGCACTATTCGTCATAGTCGTGATTGGGCTGGTGGTCGCGCAGACCTGGCGTGACTGGCGCGACACGAAGAGAAACTGGGTGGTGCCGGACTGGGCCAAGGGGTTGGCCTTGGCGGCGGTCGCCGCGATTTCGCTGACTTCGGCAACGTCATTCGCTTCGTCAGTGCTGGCAGGCGAGGCCGGCAACTGGACGGCCGACCTGAGTTCGCGCCAGGCGTGGTTCGAGATGGGCTTTGTGGTGTGCACCATGGGCCTGATCGTGTTGGGAGCGCACAAAAAGCGGCTGCGGTTGGCGATATTTATGGCCGGAATCGCCGCGGCAATTATCTGCTGGGTGGGAATGACGGCCTGATTCCCGGCGTTCCTCTTCGATTTATACCTCCAATTAGCACCACCGACTCGACCACTACCGCCGTAAACGCAGCTTTGCGCGTCCCGCATACGCCTTACCTGCCATTCGCCGGTAAATTCCGGGCATTCGCCGAATAGTCCGAGACGCTCTGCGGCGGGGCGTTTACCCTGCACGGCATGAGATCGATTCCACTTTGCCGGGAGGGAAAGAGCATGATCGACCGAAGCCCCAGGCCTCATCACCGGACATCCTCATGGCACATAGGGATGGTGCTGGCGGCGGGATTTTTGATTCTTGCCGGAATCGTGTTCCAATTAGCCCAGTTCGGGTACGACGGACTGGCGGAGAAGAACTTCTGGTTCCTTTCCATGATTGCCACGAACCTGTGGAGTTTTGTGGCGGCAAACTCGAATCTTCCGGCACTCAGCCAATTCATGCGCTTCTGGCCCATGCTGCTGGTAGCTATGGGCGTTGCGCTGCTCGCAATTCCCTATTCGGCCTGTTCGAGGATGAGCGCGGCGCGGGCGAGGATCGCGGATCGTGATTGAAAAGCGCCATGGCGGCGGGATCTTCTGGGGGATCGTGATCACCGCCATTGGTGTGATCTTTCTGCTCGACCAGCTCGAGATCGTTCACGCATCGTACGTTTTTCAGGTTTTCTGGCCGCTGATCCTGATCGGATTGGGAGTGAGCATCATGATGGGAACGAGCGGCTTTCGAGGGAGCGACATGCCAAACACCGGGCAATCGAATGCCGGGCCAGTTCCCGAAAATTTGGCGGGCGCGCGGCGAGCGACGATCAGCTTCTGGGGGCCCGCGCTAATTGTAATCGGCGCGCTGTTGCTGGTGAGTAACACTACCCATCTGGACTTTGGCCGGCTGTGGCCGCTGTGGCTTATCGGGATCGGCGCGTGGCTGCTGCTGAACAGAAGCCGCTACGATGATATTTGGCGCGCCCAACGCCACGGCCACGCTACGCGCGAGTGGTGGGACCGGCATGGGAGATACCGAGACGGCATTCCACCACCCGCGTACCCTCCTTCACCGGGCGCGCCCGAGCCACCAACAAGTGGACCGATCGGGGGACCTGGCCCTGGACCTGCCCCGGGTCCAAGCGCGTCGTTTGCGAATCCCGGATTCCGGTCGCCGGCTGAATCGGTGGATGACGTCTTCCAACGCTCCGTAATTTTCATGTCTTTCAACCGGCGCATCATGAGCCAGCATTTTCGGTTCGGCAAGGTCTCGGCGGTATTTGGCGGATTCCATCTCGATTTCCGGTCGGCGGAAATCGACGGAAACCAGGCCGTTCTGCAGATCGAGGCAGTTTTCGGCGGCGGCGAGATTCTCGTTCCGCCAACGTGGCGCGTCTCTGTCACGGCGCACGAAGTTGCGGGCGCTGTTTCTGATGAAACGTATTCCCGTCCCGATGCCGCGGCGCCAAGCAAGGTCTTGATCGTTCACGGAACAACGGTATTCGGGGGAGTGGTCATCAGGAACTGAGCCGCGTATGCATCCGATCCTCGGCCAATTCCGGCGCATGGTGCTGTACCTGGCGGCGTGGATTCCCCTGGCAGCGCTGCTGGCGTATTTGCTGGTGATGACGGGCGCTATGGGGCTCCGGGCGGCGCTGGCGTTGGCGTTTCCGTTGTGCCTGGTTTACGCGTTTGTGTGCCTTTCGGCGTGGTATCCGTGCCGCGTAACTCCGCTGGAACGCACGAGCGCGTCGAAGCTAGCCGCCACCCACTTGACGGGCGCGTTGGTCGCAACAGCGCTGTGGATTCTCGCCGCCAAAATTCTGGTTGACGAGATTTCCGAGGCCGCGGCATTTCACGGCCTGGAGCGGCGATTCTCCGCGGGCATTCCGTTGCTGCTCGGCACGGGCGTTCTCTTTTACTTGCTCTCGGTGGCGTTTTATTACATTCTGCTCGGAATCGAAGCGTCGCGCGAAGCCGAAGCGCGTGTCCTGCAAGCGAGTATGCTGGCGCGCGAAGCGGAATTACGCGCCCTGAAGGCGCAGGTGAATCCGCACTTTTTGTTCAACAGCCTCAATTCCATCAGCGCGCTAACCGGGTCCGACCCTTTGAAGGCTCGCGAGATGTGCATCCTGTTGGGGGATTTTTTACGGCGCACGCTGGGCCTAGGCGAAAAATCGGCGATCCCGCTGGGCGAGGAGCTTTCGCTGATCCACGCGTTCCTCGCGGTGGAAAAAATCCGGTTTGGCGCGCGGCTCAGCATGGTGGAAAACGTCGATCCGCAAGCGCTGGGCATGAACGTGCCGCCTTTGCTGCTGCAACCACTGGTGGAAAATGCCGTCGCGCACGGAATCGCGAATCTGGTGGATGGCGGATGTATCCGGCTGGATGTGACACTGCGCGATAGCGACCTTTCCATCGTGGTCGAAAACACTTTTGACCCGGAGGCGCCGCTGCGACGGCGCAACGGCGTCGGCTTGGCGAACGTTCGCCAGCGGCTGGAGGCGCGCTACGGCACTCGCGCCAAATTCGGGGCTGGCGCGCAAGGAACGAGCTTTCGGGTCGCGCTGGAATTTCCCGCGGAACAGGAGGCAACCGTATCGTGAGCTTGGAAACCGACCGGAAGCTGCGCGCCGCGATCGTGGACGACGAAAACCTCGCGCGCCAAGTACTGCGCGAGTATCTCACGTGTCATCCGGAAATTGAGATCGTCGCGGAATGCGCGAATGGATTCGAGGCGGTGAAAGCAGTCGCCGAACTGAAGCCCGATCTCGTGTTTCTCGACATTCAGATGCCTAAGCTCGATGGGTTCGAGGTCTTGGAGTTGATCGGCACCGGGCCTGCCGTGATCTTCGTGACCGCGCACGATAATCATGCAATTCGCGCGTTTGAAGTACATGCCGTCGATTATTTGCTGAAGCCGGTGGGCGCGGAACGGTTCGAGGCAGCGCTGGGACGGGTGAAAGAGCGGCTAAGCGGGGACACCGGGAAACACCATCAGCCGGGGCCGTCGGCAGCGGACTTAGCGGCAGCGGCGCGTCCTCCGGCGCAATACGTGGATCGTATTCCGGTGCGGGAAGGTACGAGCGTGGTGATCATTCCCGCGGCGAAGCTCGATTACGTGGAAGCGCAGGACGATTATGTGGCCCTGGTGTCGCAAGGCAAGAAGCATCTGAAGCAGCAGACGATTTCGAGCTTGGAAGCGGCGCTCGATCCTTCCCGGTTTCTGCGCATTCACCGGTCGTATATCGTCAACCTGGAACGCGTGGCGCGGCTCGAACCATACGGGAAGGATAGCTATGTCGCCGTGCTTGCCGATCGCGTGCAGTTGCCCGTGAGCCGAGCGGGATATTCGCGGCTGCGGGCGTTTCTCGACCGCTGAATCGGCGCTCCTGAGCCCGCGCGCCGCTTTTCGAATTCAAATAGCGCCGCGAATTCCCGCCTCCAATGTGATTTGCAGTCCGCCGCGCGCCCGCTGACTAACGCGATAAACCCTTCGTACAGAGATTTGCCGCATGGATGCCGGCGGCGCGATACTCGACCTCATGAGGCGAAGCTCCCTCTTGTTTGCGGCAATCGCGCTGTTCTCGTTGGGCGCGCCGCGCCCGTCGCACGCGGACACCTTCAAACTGAAGGACGGATCGACGATTGTCGGCACGGTTGTCGGATACGAGGGAAATTCGTTCAAGGTAAAAACCAACTACGGCTACGCGCTCGTCGAGAAAGACAAAATCGTCTCGATCCAGATCGCCGGCGCTCCCGCAACATCCTCGGAGAAAAAAGCTAAGCCAGACGCAATGAAAGCGCCAGCCACCGAACATCCCATAACGAAAGTTGCCAAAAGCCCAAGCTCGGACGAACACGCGAAACCGCCGGAAACTAAAGCGCTGGCCGACGCAGTTGCCGTGGACAAACCAAAACCAGAAATCGCCGCCACGTCCCCTACATCCGCATCGGCACGTTCCGGCGAGAATGCGGTGTCCGGATCAGCAGCACAAACAGCGGCCGCTGCCGCGGCAAAGGGAGCGGCAAACGCGCAGCCAAGCGAGATGGCGGCGAACGCGCCCAATGCTCTGCCGGGACCGGAGCCGATTCGCGAGAAAATTTCGGGTAACACGTACATCAACGACACGTACGAATTCGAAATGTATAAGCCGCCGGACTGGGAAATCATGGATGGCGCGCGATCCGTATTGCCTGGCGCCGTAGCGGCGATGGGGACGGACGATCAGAGCACGTATCTGGTGGTCGGGCAGCAATCAGCCGGAAAATCCGCGACCGACGAGATAGCGACTATGGAAAAGCGTCTGAGCGATATCCTGGTGGATTTCCGGCCGCTCAGCGACGAGCACCTGACGATTTCCGGCGAGCAGGTGGTGGCGCACCGGTTTCGCGGCAGCGTGGACGAGCACGACTGGTCGGGATTCATGGTTTTCATGCCGCGAGGCGCAAAGCTATACACGATCTTCGGGATGACGCGCGCGGACAACGATCTCGTCCAGATTCAGGAAAACGTGATTCGCCGGACGATCGCCAGCTTCCAATTCCTGCCGCAATAGGGCCTCGCCACAAATCGCGCAACCAAAAAGAAAATCCTCCGGTTTGCGGGGGCCAGTGGACTCCACCGGAGTCCAAAAATCAGACCTCGGACAAAAACCGCCCACGGAATGACAATGTTTTCGCTGCGCCTCAGAATTTGGTGACTTCGCTGAAATGGAAGTCGCGGATCTTCATTGCAGGGACCACCATTTCGAACGATTCTTCGCCCGCGGCGCGCACGGCGGGGCCGAGCGCCTCAACATTCGCGAGCATTTCGATGATGCTCTGATTGAAGCGGAAATTGCGGATACCGCCGGCAATTCCCCCATTTTCAATCAGAAATGTGCCGTCGCGGGTCATGCCGGTGAGGATTTTCTCGTAAGGATCGACCTCCCGAATGTACCAGAGGCGCGTGACGAGAATGCCGCGATCGGTTGAGCGGACCATTTCGTCGATGGATTTATCGCCGCCCGCGAAGACGAGGTTCATCGGCGCTTCGCCGTATTCGTTGGGAAGCGAGAAGCCGTGGCCGGTGGGCTTGGCTTTCATTTTTTTGGCGGTCGAGCGCGCATAGACCAGATTTTTGGGAACGCCACGATCAACAAGAAGAACTTTCTGGCGCGGCACGCCTTCGCCGTCGAATGCCGGACCGGATTGCAGCGGATGATAGGCATCGTCCCAAATGGTGATGTTGTCGCCGAATATCTTCTTGCCGATGCGGCCGTTGAGGCAGGAGCGTTTGTCGAGAACAGCCGTTCCGGCGAAATCGTAAAACAGAAAACCGACCAGATCGAGAACGGCGGAAGGCGAAAGAATGGCGGTGTAGCGGCCGGGCGGAATCTCGCGCGGCTGGCGCGACTCGGCTGCTTTGCGGCTGGCGCTTTCGGCGAGCGCGAGCGGATCGATGGCGCGGATGTCGGGCGAATTCGACTTGGCCCAGCCGGAGGAATTTTCCTCGAGGACGGTGACGGAAAATTCGGAGCGAGTCTGTTCGTAACGCGCAAAAAGTCCGCGGGAATTAGCGAGGAGCGATTGCGATGAGCCGCTCACGTAGATTCCCGCGGCGGTTTGCCTATTTTTCTCCGCCATTTTGCAGACTTTGGCGACGGCGCGGGCACGGTCCCGCGGCGTGGTTTGGGCAGTGGCGGCGAAAAAGCGCGAGACTTTCTGATACTTCTGCTGCTCGAGCATCGGCAGAAGGCCGGGAGTTTTCGGCTCGTTGCGCGCGAGGCTGACGGCGGATTCAACAGCACGGCAGAGAGAGTCGTCGTCCGATTTGTTCGTCGAGGCGCGGGCGGTGCGGCCGTCGGTTACGGCGCGGACGGAAATGCTGATGGTGCGCTCGGCGACGTTCTGATGAATGGTGTTGTTGGCGAAGCGGGTAAGCGCATCGGTGGCCGCGGTGATATCAACTTCGGTCTCGTCCGCGCGGCTGAGCCGCAGGACAAGCTCGGCGATGCGCTCGATTTCCTTGGCTAATTGTTTGTGAGTGTCGGCCATGAGGGTGCGCTATTTGGAGAAGGCGACGCCGACGCGGACGTCGCGGAAGCGCGCGGGTGAGGCGCCGTGGCCGGTGCCCATGGTTTGCTGAGGCTGCCCCTTGCCGCAATTGGGCGTGCCCCAGAGGGTCCAATGGCCGCGCGAGCAGATCGCGTCGCAGCTATTCCAGAATTCGGTAGTGATGCCGCTATAGCTGGGATTTTTGATCATGCGCCCGACTTTACCGCCTTTTATTTCCCAGCCGATTTCGGTGGAGAACTGAAAGTGGTAGCGCTTGTCGTCGATGGACCAGGAGCGATTGGTTTCCATCAAAATCGCATCGTCGGTATCGGCGATGAGGTCGTCATATTCCCACGCGCCGGGATTGATGCTGACATTGGTCATGCGAATCATCGGCAGGCGATTCCAGCTTTCGCAGCGCACGGTGCCACCCGAGCGCTTTTCCCCTACGGCCGCAGCGGTTTCGCGGCTGGTGAGGTAACCCGTGAAGAGGCCATTGGTGATGATGGGAGTGCATTGCGCGGGTACGCCTTCGTCATCGTAAGCGAAAGTGCCGAGGCCGGGGCCGTGTTCGAGGCGCGCGTCTGCGACGACATTGACGATATCGGAGCCGTATTTCAGCTTGCGCAGCTTTTCGGTGGTGAGAAAGCTCATGCCAGCGAAATTCGCTTCCATGCCGAGGACGCGGTCGAGTTCGATGGGATGGCCAATGGATTCGTGGATTTGCAAGCCGAGCTGAGAACTGCCGAGGATGATCGTTTTGCGTCCTTCGGGACATTGCGCGGCGGAATGCAGGGCGACGCATTCTTCCGCGATGCGCTGGGCGTTGCCAACGAGATCGAGCGATTCGATGAGTTCGTAGCCTTGCAGCATGTGCTGGCCGCCGAAGCTATTCGGGTAGGAGCGCTTCTGAATCTCGCTGCCGGCAAAGCTGGTGGCGACGATGCCCGCGCCGGATTGCATTTTGATCTGATGAATCGAAGAACCGATGCTGGAGACGAAAAGCTGTTCGATGCGCCGGAAGGACATGGAACCTTCCGCGAGGGTGATGCCCTTCACGCGGCGCATCTCTTTGTCCGCGGCGAGAAGCAGTGCGATCTGGCTTTCGACGGGAATGCGGAATGGATCTTTCAGAAACGGATTCTGCCAAGTATCGACGTAGGATTTTTCGGGCGCGAGCGAGACGTTTTCACGTTTGGCGAGAGCGGAGGCCTTGGCGATAGCGACGGCTTCGGCGGCGCAGGCGTCAATCCCCTCTCGCATGAGGCGGTCGGTGGAAGAAAAGCCCCAAGCACCCTCGGCAATTACGCGAATGCCGATGCCAAGCGATTCGGATTCGGCGAGCGTGCCGACTTCTCCGTTTTTGGTGGAGATTTCGCGGCTGCGAATGTCCATGACGCGCGCGTCGGCATATCTAGCGCCGCGGCGTTTGGCGGTTTCCAGGGCAGAGGCCGCCCAATCACGCATCGTAACGGCCTCCGCAAAAAGCAGTTCCCTCGGTCGCGATGCTCCCTCGGGACGGCGACCCTCGCCGGGTCGCCGATCTAGCGCCGCGGCGTTTGGCGGTATCGAGGGCTTGAGCGCCCCAATCCTGCATCATCGCGCGGCAGCCTCTTGGAAGCTTGTGCGGGAAAATTCAGCGGAGGCCGATTGGTTCGCTATTAGAAAATCGTAAGTGACTGAATATAATAGACTTAATTTACGCGCTACTTGAAGCGTTTTCGCGATTAGACTTTGTAGCTTGTCCAGAACCGGACGATTCGCGTGCGGAAAACGGCGACCGGGAAGCAGCGAAATCGGCAGAGAGAAGGAACAATCGCAGGGGGAATGCGCGTGCGAACTGCTGGAGCCCATCCGGCGAACGACCGCACCACGCTCGTTCATTCCCTCCCCCTCTCTGCTCGTCTGTTTGCGAGCAGCGACAGCTTACATCACTTAGTACACTGGCATAGGGGATGGGCGGCGTCAACTAAAAATTCAGCAGGAAAGAAACTTCACACCGGCAGTTACCCGCAGGATTCAAAGGCTTGCATCGCACGCCGAATACAAGACCGCACGCAGTCATTCCTCGATGACTTCGACCGATTCGACAGGCGTAGTGAGCGTTCGGCTGCCGCTAGCGATTAGCTCCATGCGAAAACCCGCGTAGATTCCGCGCAATTTGCAGATGCTGCCGCCAAGCGTAGCCCCTTGCAAATTCGCCGGGGTCAATTCGGGGAAGAAACGGCCGCCGCGAATCAGAATCTCGCCGCTGAAACCATCGATGATGATGATTTCGTAGAGGCTATTGCGGGTGCGCACGTGCAGCTTGGACATGTCAACGATGCGGTCCACCTGGACTCCATCGGTCCAAGGCAAATCGGACCAAGTATCAAGGATGGCGCCCGAGGGCACCGAATCCTGCCGCGGTGCGAGATGTTGCGTCGATTGTTGCTTTGATTCAGCCATATTCACTCGGTGGGCCAGGTGCTTCATTTGATGCCGCAAGCGTCGGGCTGGGTGCAAGCGGCATAGCGAAGCGGTCGTGACGATAGCAGAATCGGGTGCGGCCTCCAAGGCTCTTTGATTTGACGCTGGCGGAACGCATCAGCCGCGGCGCCGCAAGCGGGCGCGACCTAACACCTGCCGGGCTTGCCGATCACACGTCAGCAAGGGCGCAAACAGTGAAGCCACGCCCGGCCCCCAGCACAAGCCAGCGAGACGTGAAGAGACGGAGACGCAAACTAATCGGACGGGTAACGTCACTGCGAGCTATAATCCAGGCGCAAAAATGGCACTCAGTTCAGGCACAGGGATCGGGCCGTACGAAATACTCTCGCCGCTCGGCGCGGGAGGAATGGGCGAAGTCTACCGTGCCCGCGATACGATCCTTGGCCGCGATGTGGCGATCAAGGTTCTGCCCGAGGCGTTCGCGCGCGATGCCGAGCGCATGGCGCGGTTCGAGCGCGAAGCCAAAGTGCTCGCTTCGTTGAATCACCCCAACATAGCGTCCATCTATGGCGTCGAGATTTCCGACAACTCTCGCGCGTTGATTATGGA
>JASHPG010000238.1 GCA_030038275.1 Candidatus Acidiferrales bacterium
CGACGTCCTGATTGCCCATGGCTGCGATGAAGTTCTTTCCGGTGATGATCATCGCCAGCGGCTTGCCATCCGGCGGAGCAAAGCGGTCGAAGTGGCTCTCGATTTTGATTTCGGGCTGCGCGCGCTGCGTGAACGGCAGCACGATGTCTCCGTGTTGGACGAAATCGCAGGCATCTTCCACTCGGGCTATCGAGACTTTCGGGCGAGCCTCTATAACTTTTAGCCGCGCTTCGTCCGCCCATATATTGCCCATCTTGTGCAGGATGTGCTGCTCCCACTTCGTCCATTGGATTACGTACGGGTCTTGGACCTCGCGCACGACCTGAAATTCGTCGCCTGCCTTGACACCCTGGTCGGATCCGGCATTGATGAAGACATCGTCGCCGTCGTTAAACACGATCTTGTAGTCTGAGCCCTGTCCAGTAATGAGATAGGTGCTGCGCGGGACTGATTGCGTCGTCACGATCCCCGAGCAATAAACAACGCCGGGGCTCGGGACCGTCGGCTTACTCTGCGCGGCTGCAACCGCCGCAGTGAGTCCTAGAACTAGCGCCGAAAGGACAATTTTCCCACGCATAAATTCTCGCTCCTTGAGTAAACGGCGAATCAGACTGACAAATCATCAGCGCCTGCGGTCAGGCGCCCCCTTCAGCGACCGTAGCACCGGCCTATAGGGTCGTCAAGGCAATGGACCGGACCGCTTTACACATTGTGTACCGCCATGCTAGAACCGGAATCTCTCTTTCCCTGCACTTTGGCACCGGGTATCAAGGCCGGAACCGATTGGAAACACAGAGTGTTAGGACGCGATAAAATATGCGCCGTTGTGGCCGCCGCGGACGCCGGAGCCATGCGCCGCCAGCTGAGGGTGGCCTCGCGTGAAACCGGAACCGTGGAACTCCGCCTGGACTGGCTGGCAGGAGACCGCGAGATCAGCCGGTTTCTGGAGGGCCTGAAGGTGCCTCGCAAGGCCATGCTGATAGCGACCTGCCGACGCCGCTCGGCTGGGGGCAAATACGTGGGGACGATTGCCGCGCAGCTTGCCCACCTTGCCGAAGCTATCGCCGCGGGCTGCCAATGGTACGACCTGGAAATCGAGACAGTCCGGCAATGCCCGCCGAAGCTTCTGAATGTGCTGCTTGCCGACGGGCGGCAGCTCACTTCCGCGCATTTTTTCGACCGGATGCCGAAAAACCCGGGGCGAGTGGCCAATGAGCTGGCGCGCGGCAAATCCGACGCCATCAAAATCGCGGCTCACTGCGATTCGCTGCGGGACGCGCGCAAGATCTTCGCCTTAGGCCACGCGCGCAGGAATGTCGTAGCCGTTCCGATGGGAGACGTGGCTGTACCGGCGCGATTGCTGGCAATTCGCGAAGGCAGCGCGTTCACATACGCACCAGTAGAAAACGCGACGGCACCGGGGCAGGTGTCACTCGAAGAAGTTAAACGGGTGTATAGGCTGGACAATCTAACGCGCCGGACGCAAATCTACGGAGTTATCGGAGATCCAGTCGGCCACTCGCTTTCTCCGACGATGCAGAACGCCGGATTCGCGGCGCGCCATCTGGACGCGATGTATCTTCCCTTTCTGGTTCGCGATCTTCGCGACTTCGTGGATTCGATCGGGCCTCTTGGCATTCGCGGGTTTAGCGTGACGATTCCGCATAAGCAGGCGATTCCGCGGTATCTGGACGGCTGCGACCCTCTCGCGGCGCGAATCGGAGCCGTCAACACGGTTGTCGTTCGCGGGGGAGGAAAGCTTTACGGCTACAACACGGATTACGTGGGCGTTTTGCGCGCGCTTGAAGACCGGATGCCGTTGCGTGGAAGCCGCGTGCTGATCGCAGGAGCGGGAGGCGCGGCGCGGGCCGTGGCTTTCGCGCTCGCCCAATCCGGCGCGATACCTTGCATTACAGCTCGCAGGACGGCGCGAGCGAAGGCGCTTGCTCGGGCAGCCGGCGGCGAAGCGATTGACCGCGCGAGCGTTCGCGGCGAATTTTTCGACGCGATCGTCAACGCCACGCCCGTCGGCATGCACCCGCGCGTTATCGAGTCGCCGCTCGCATCGCGCGAGTTGAATTGCCGGCTCGTATTTGACACCATTTATCGCCCGAGAATCACGAAACTGCTGCGGCTAGCTCAGCAACGAGGAATCGAAATCGTCTCCGGAGTGGAAATGTTTGTGGCGCAGGGCACGGCGCAATTCGAGATATGGACGGGCGAGCGAGCGCCAACGAGCGCTATGCGGCGAGCGGTGCTTAGCGCCTTGGCTCGCGAAGAGGCGGACAGCAGAAAAGGCTCATAGGAAGAGAATCCCCGGCAAAAGCGATGATTCAGCCCGATTTCAAAACCTTCAGCCGCCTGGCGCGGCAAGGCAACCTGGTCCCCGTGTACGAGAACTATACGGCCGACCTGCTGACACCCGTCGGCGCGCATCTGCGCATCGGCCGCGGCGCGAAATATTCGTTTTTGCTCGAAAGCGTGGAGGGCGGCGAAAACATCGCCCGGTACACGTTCGTCGGCGCGAACCCTTCCGAGGTGTTCCGCTCGCGCGGCCATGAGTGCTCGCTGGAATCCGGTTCAAAGCGCATTCCGCTGGAGGGCGACCCCGTCCAGCACCTTCGCCGGCTGACCAAGCGCTACCGACCGGTGCGCGTGCCGGGCCTGCCACCGCTGATCGCGGGAGCAATCGGCTATTTCGCGTACGACATGGTGCGCTTGGTGGAACGCATCCCGGCGAGCGGCCGAGACGACGTGAACCTCGATGATTGCGTGATGATGTTTTACCTCGGGTTGATAGCCTTCGATCACGTGCAGCATCGCGTCTGGATCATTCGAAATGTTTTTACGAGCGGTCCGGGCAGCCTGCGCGAAAAATACGACGCCGCCGTCCGGGAAATTCGCCGCACGCGCCGGATGCTCGACCAGCCGCTGCCGCGCAACCCCCGTTCGTCGAAGTCGAAGGCCCTGCTCGTGCGCTCCAATATGTCGAAATCGCATTTCACGGCGGCGGTGCGAAAAACGAAGGAATACATCCGAGCGGGCGACGCCTTTCAGATCGTTTTCAGCCAGCGGCTGGAGGCTCGCACGCCGGCCGAGCCCTTTGAAATCTATCGCGCGTTGCGAGTGGTGAATCCTTCGCCCTACTTATATTTTCTGAAGCTGGACGAGCTTTCGGTGGTTGGCAGCTCTCCCGAAATGCTCGTCAAGGTTCAGGGGCGCGACGCGTACTACCGTCCGCTGGCGGGCACGCGCCCGCGCGGCCGCGACGCAAAAGAAGATATCCGTCTCGAAAAGGAACTTTTGGCCGACCCGAAAGAGCGCGCCGAGCACGTGATGCTCGTCGATCTCGGCCGCAACGAT
>JASHPG010000239.1 GCA_030038275.1 Candidatus Acidiferrales bacterium
ACGAGGCAGGGATGTGAAAATTGCTTCCACTTTGTGGGCGGCACACCCTCGGCAGCGTGTGCCCAGGGAGCTAGCCGATTGGCTTCAGAAATTCGACGCCGATCAGGTGGACATCGCCAGCTTCGTGCTGCCGCTTTACGCGAGCCTGGATCGGCGGCATTCCGGCTGGAACCAGGGCGGACGATGTAATTGAGGGAGCAGGGATGGTCAGCGTGACCACGTCATTGAGCAACAGGGGCCTGGGACAGGTAATAAATGCCCCGAGAGCGCTAATATCCAGCGTCTTGGCCAGCTCCATGAACTGATCGCGGTGGGCGTCCCGGCCGCGGACGAAGAGAGGGATCTGCAGGCGCAGCCGCTGTGAGCGCCGGCGCTCTTCGTAGAAATTTGATATGGGCATCCGGTGCTCGATGAGGTTTTCTTTAGCGCCCATTGGTACCCTAGTATTAGTACTCACGAACGGCCTACTTATACGAGCAACTCTCCAACCGAAGCTGCGCCATTTAGGAAGTGGCTTTATTTCAGTGGGTTACGATTGTAAATGCATCGTGAACGCGCGATGTTCCAGTGCGGTTCGTCGCCTTTTCTGCAATTAACTTCCGCGATTGTGCAAACGTAGGACGCATTTACCATTGACACCCCAGGAGGCCTTTGCGAGCATACCTGTCCGCGGGCAGATTTTCTCCCAGCGATCCGCGAGAGTCTTTATCTACTCATGCCTGAACGGGTTCTTGGTGGGAGGGCGAATTGTCTAGGAACGGCACGGCCGAAAAACCGTCGCCTAGCCAGATCAATTTTCAGCTGGTAGCAAGTTTATTGGATGCCGTGGACCGGCCGCTTCTGGTGGCGGAACGGACCGGGCAACTCTTATTCAGCAATCTGCACGCCCAAGACGCCCTTCAATCGCGCGGAATTCAGTACAAAGCGGACCTAAATCTTTTTCGCGACGTGCTGGGTGTGGATCGCAAGCAGATCCTGGAGCAACTGGAAGACGGGATTCACGAAGTGAATCTGCCGCTCCGGGGAGCTGCGGGCGGCGCGCACGCGCGGATTCGCTGGTTGCCGGAGCCGGACTGGCTCGCTGCGTACATGGATCCGGCGCCGCCGATGCCTCCGGACGAAGAAGCGGAAATGCGTGAAACGGTGCAGTCGCTTTTGCAAGAGCGGGAAGCGACGTATCGAAATCTGCTGGCCGCCTATTTACGCCTGCAAGAGGCCAACCGCCAAAAGACCGTGTTCCTTGGATCGGCGGCTCACGAGTTGAAGACTCCGCTCGCGGTAATGAAGGGCTATTACGACATGCTGCTTTCCGGCTCACTCGGGAAGCTAAGCCAGCGGCAGCGCGAAATCCTGCAAGAATCGAAAGAAAGCTGCGACCGGTTGGTGCGCCTGGTTTCGATGTTCTTGAACTACTCGGCGCTTGAAAGCGGCAAGCTTGTGTTGCAGCTCCACACCAACGATCTGCGGGACTGCATCAACGATATGACCGGGCGATGGCAAGACGCGTATCAGCGCGGCGGCGTGAATTTGGATATCCACGTTGACCGGGCGCTGCCGACCTTCAATTTCGACTACCAGAAAGTGCAGCAGTGCATGATTAATTTACTGGATAACGCGCTGAAAAACACGCCGACCGGCGGCCGGGTGACTCTTAGCGCGCGGCCGCATTTCTGGGAACGCCGCATGGCAGAAGGCGCGCCGGCGGAAGAGCGGCGCCGCGGCTTGGCGTCGCGTCCGAACAGCGTTCTGGTGTCTGTTTCAGACACGGGCAGCGGCATCGCCGCCGAGTTTCACCAGGAAATTTTCGAGGAATTCGTTCGGGTTGATCCGTCGTCGTCAGGGATGGGTCTGGGCCTTGCGATTACGAAGCGGTTGATTCAAGCGCATCGGGGCAAAATCTGGGTGGATAGCGAACCCGGGCGCGGCAGCACCTTTTCGTTTCTTTTGCCGATATTCGTGGAATAAGCCTTACAGCTTCACGCACCAATTTAGCTTTCCAGGGACATGCTGATGGCAAAAAAAGAGAAAGTTCTGGTTGTTGACGACGAACCAAGCATACGCAAGTACCTCCAAACGCTTCTGGAAGTGGAGGGCTTCGCGGTGGAGACGATTTCCAGCGGGAAGGAAGCCCTGCAGCAGATCGGATCGGGAGAGCGGCCGGATTTCGTGATCCTCGACGTGCTGATGCCGGAAATCGACGGCATCGAGACTTTGCGCCAGTTGATGCAGATCGACCGGTCGCTCAACGTGATTATGCTTTCGTGCTCGAACGAGGTAAACACAGTCGTCGAGGCGATTCGCATTGGAGCGCTGGATTACCTGACGAAGCCGTTCGAAAAGCCGGAGCTTGAAGCGGCGCTGCTGAAATGCCGGCAGAAGCAGGAGCTGCGCGCCGAAAACGAATCGTTGAAGGAATACTGCGAGGCGCTGACGGAAGACATTTCGTTCCTCGCCGCCAGCCCGCAGATGATCAAAATCCGCCAACAGATATTGCAGATCGCGCCAGTGGACGTGCCGATCTTCATCAGTGGCGAGAGCGGAGTGGGAAAAGAAGTGGTGGCGCGAATGATCCATCTGCGCTCGACGCGCCGGCAGCAGCCGTTTGTGAAAGTGAATTGCGCGGCACTGCCCGGCGAGCTGCTGGAATCGGAATTATTCGGGTACGAGCAGGGTGCGTTTACCGGCGCGGTTCGCGCCAAGCCCGGAAAGTTCGAGCTGGCCAACCGCGGCACGATTTTCCTGGATGAAATCGCGGAAATGGCGCCGCACCTTCAGGCCAAGCTGCTGCACGTGCTGCAGGATGGGCAATATTCACGCCTGGGCGCTCGCGCGGTGGTCAACGTGGACGTACGCGTGATCGCCGCGACGAACGTGGATGTAAAGGAAGCGATGCACACCGGGAAATTCCGCGAAGATTTGTATTACCGGCTGAACGTGCTTTCGCTGCACATTCCGCCGCTGCGCGAACGCACTTCCGAAATCCCGCTGCTCTTCCGCCATTTCCTGGTGAAATACAGCGAGAAATATCAAAAGCAGCCTCCCGAGCCCTCGCAGCACTTGATGGAAGCGGCGGTGCGTTACTCGTGGCCCGGGAATTTGCGAGAGCTGGAAAACTTCATCAAACGCTACGTGATTCTGGAAGACGACGAGGGCAGCCTTCGCGAATTGCTGGAAATGGCGAGCCAGCAGCATGTGGCCCCGAACGAAGCAGCCCCGGCGGCAAAGGAGCAGGGACTGAAGGCGCTGGTCCGCAGCCTGAAGGACGAAGCGGAGATGGAAGCGATCGCCAACGCACTCGACCGCACGAATTGGTGCCGCAAGGACGCCGCGCGAATGCTGGGAATCAGCTACAAGGCGCTGCTCTACAAAATGCGCCAGTTTAATCTGGACGCAGGGCGCGGCGCGCGCTCCGCGGCGGCCAGGGCCGCAGCGCGGGAGGCGGCCGCGAAAGAAACAGAATCGCAAGCGGCACCAGCCGTGGTTCGCACGCCGTAGCGCGAACGCGACGATACATCCAGGCCCGCCAGGCGCGAAGTCTCAGCGTAACTTCACGCCGATTTTCTGCTGCAAACGGAAGATACCTCCGCGGGCGCGAAATGTTTTCTCAAATTTTTCCGCTTTGCTTTTGCGTCCACCGAATTTTCCGGCGAGAGGAATTCTCGCGCTGGAACACGCCCAAAAGTATGGCCCAGTACACGCCAGTACCTCCTGACGGGCCGGAGAAAAGTGTTGCATATCTAGAGCACATTCAACGAAATAGAGCTACCAAAGCGCGCTTCGAATGTTCTAGTATCTCGCCGAACTAGGCGGCGCGCGGGATAAGCTCCCGCGCGTGTAGCAGTAATAGGCTTCCCTAGACTCAATCGAAAAAGAAATTTGGTGTATTGGTTTCAAAGGAGTTGCTAGTGGCGCGCGTGTTCCTGGGCGCGGCTTCATGCCCGGAATGGTCCAGCAGCGCGCCGGCCGGGTTGGGAATAGCGGTGCCGCGACTTTGGAGCGGAGATTGCTGATTCAATTCCTTGGGGGAATCCTGTGAACTGCAACTTAGCCCAGAAGGAGCAGCGGGCATGACGGAGCGTCGCACTGCGCGTCGATACGATTTATCTCTTCCGGTGAACGTTCGCGTACCGGTTAGCCGCGAACCGAAGCCGCAGAACGGACGCACTCGAGATATTTCCACCCGCGGCGTTTACTTCATCATG
>JASHPG010000240.1 GCA_030038275.1 Candidatus Acidiferrales bacterium
TCTGTTTTGGCTTGGTCATTGGCAGCTTCCTAAACGTGTGCATCGTGCGCATTCCCAGCGGCAAATCGATCGTCTCGCCGCCCTCGGCATGCCCGAAATGCGGCGCGCAAATTCGTCCCTACGACAATATTCCGGTGGTCAGTTGGCTGCTGCTGCGCGGCAAATGCCGCGGTTGCAAAACTTCGATTTCGCCGATCTACCCGGCCGTGGAACTGCTCACGGCCCTGCTCTTCCTCGGCTGCTATTTCGCTTTCGGGCTAACGGTTGAAGCGCTGAAGTGGGCCGTTTTCTCCGCGCTGATCGTCGTTCTGATCTTCACCGACCTTCGCGAACGCATTCTGCCGGACGTGGTCAACTTTTCCGGTTTCGCTGCCGGTTTGCTTCTAAGCTTCTTCACCGCGCCTTCGGATGGCGCCGCTGCCTGGCTTGCGCATCATGCTTTCGCATTTCCGCTTCCGCTGCCGGCGATCTCGTTTGTGGACGCGCTACTTGGCGCTGCCGTCGGCAGCGGCCTCCTTTGGCTCGTTTCCGAAGGCTATTTCCGCCTGCGCCACCGCGAAGGCATGGGCCTTGGCGACGTGAAAATGATGCTGCTCATCGGCGCGTTTCTCGGACCGAAGCTCACGCTGCTCACAATTCTGGCCGGGTCGCTGCTCGGCAGCATTTTGGGCCTCGCATTCATCGTCGCCAGCCGCAAAGGACGAGACTACGAGCTGCCATTCGGCACTTTTCTGGGCGTGGCCGCCGTGCTGGTGATGTTCTTCGGCAGCCCGGTCGTACAGTGGTATCAGTCGCTTCTGATGGTGCGCTGATGAATGCCGCGTTGACGAACGCCTCTCAGACCGAGCGTGCCGCATGAGGGTGATCGCTTCGGCTCCACATCCGCTGATCTCACCGACGGAAATCATCTTCGCCGGTATCGTGTTGTTCGTTCTCGTTGCCGTGGTTTTCACCCTGGTGATCCTGGCGCGCAAGTATCTGCGCTCCGGCTCGCCTTTGACCGCGCAGCCGGAAGATTGGGCCGCGCCGCAACCCGCCGCGGATAACGCATCGGCGTTCATGACTGCATCCATGCAGGGCGTGATCGAAAAGCTGCGCGCACAGGAAAAGGAACTCGCTCGCCTTCACCTGGTCGCTCAGGAACGGGCCCAGGAATCGGAACGCCTCACCGAAGAAGTCACGCGCAACATGCCGACGGGCCTGTTGCTGGTAAACGCCACGGGCGCGATCGGCTCCTCGAATCCCGCCTCAGAACACGCCCTCGGAGCGCGCGGGCTGCGCTATCGGTCTTACAAAGAAGTCCTCGGCGCCGATTCTGATCTCGCGGCCATGCTGGAGGAATGCCTGCGCGAAGGCAAAACTTTTCAGCGCGCGGAAGTGGAGTATCTGACGCCGGATGGCGAAGCACGCCGCCTCGGCGTCACCATTTCCCCCATTTATCGCGGCGGACGCAAAATCGTCCGCGCCCGCGCCGACGATCCCGAAATCAATGCCGATGCGCGGCCCAGCGGCGCGCTGTGCCTGTTGAGCGACCTCACCGAACTCGTCGCGCTGCAAAAGCAGATTCGCTGGAAGGAAAATCTCGCCAACCTCGGCGAAATGTCCGCGGGCATCGCGCACGAATTCAAAAATGCGCTGGCCACCGTTTCCGGCTACGCGCAAATGATCCGCGCCGAGGCTCCGGACGGTGACATTCGCGAGTCCGCCGACCGCATTCTCGATCAGACGCGCGCCCTCACGCACGTGGTAACCGAATTTCTTCGCTTCGCCAAGCCGCTCGAAATTTCCTACGAAACTGTAGGGATGCAGGCGCTGATTGAGCGAGTCACCTCCGAATCGCAGGAAGCCGCGCCGCAATCCACGGTTGTCGCCGAGGGATCATTCACCGACGTTCCGGGCGACGAAGCGCTGCTCCGGCAGGCCCTGGTCAACCTTGTCCGCAACGGAATTGAAGCCGCGCGCGAATCCGGCGCGGCGCCGCGCGTGACCGTCTCCGGAAGCATCGAAGAGCTGGCCGGCCGCGACTGGCAGCGCATTCGCGTGGCTGATAATGGTCCCGGGATTCCCGAACGCGACTTGCCCAAGATTTTCCTGCCATTTTTCACCACGAAATCCGAGGGCACGGGGCTAGGTCTCGCGGTAGTCCAGAAAATCGCCTTGCAGCACGGAGGCAGCATCGAAGCCCGCAACCAACCGGGCGGGACAGGCGGTGGGGCCGAGTTTTTTCTCTGGTTACCTTTGCGGCAGGAGCCCTCGCCAGTTCTATTCCCCTCGCGGGCAGTCCGCATCTAGAATTTACATGGGGACGCTCTAGGAGGCAGGCATGCGAAAAACTTCATGGTTAGCGCTGGCGGCGCTACTCATCGCTTCCGCGGCAGTAGCCGCCCAGGCACAGGACAACTCTGCGCAATCAGCCACAGCGCAATCGTCACAATCGAGTCAGGCGTCCCAAACTAACTCCTCCGCCGCGCAGGATCCTTTGGCCGCCGCGGCCCGCAGGGCCCGCGAGCAGCAGAAAACCGCGCCAAAATCCGCGGTAGTTTTCGACAATGACAATTTGCCGACCGCGGGAGGCGTTTCCACGGTCGGCGAGTCGTCGGCGCCATCAAAACCGGGAAAGAACGGAACTTCGGCGGACGCCAATCCGCAGGGTGACAAGGCAGCCGCCGAATGGCGCACCAAATTCGCAGGACTGCGCCAGAAATTGCAGAAGGATCAGGACGATCTCGCCACGATGCAGAAGAAGCTCAGCCAGGAACAATTACAGTTCTACAACGGCGATCCGCAGAAAGCTTACTCAGATGAGTCTAGCGGCCATCCGTACGGCGATCAGTACGACAAAACGAAGGCCGCTATGGACGCGAAACAGAAACAAGTGGACGCCGATCAGCAGGCCATTTCCGACGCCGAAGACGCGCTCCGAAAAGCCGGCGGCGATCCTGGCTGGGAGCGCTAAAGAACGCGAGCCATGGAACCCGTGCTCCTCGTCGAGGATAAGACCGAGCTACGGGCCATGCTCCGGAAGGCTCTCGAGCGATTTGGCTATGCGGTCGAGGAAGCGCCGGACGGCAGCGTAGCAATCGAGAAAGCTCGTAGCCGCCGCTATCAGTTGATCCTTTCCGACCTCAAGCTCCCCGGCCACTCCGGCATCGACGTTCTTCGCGAAGCCAAGCGCGCCGAACCTACGATTCCCGTCATTCTGGTCACCGCCTACGGGTCGGTTGAGGAAGCCGTCACGGCGATGAAGGATGGCGCCTACGATTTCATCCAGAAGCCGGTCGATCTGGATCACCTGAAGCTGCTGTTGCAACGTGCCACGCGAGAGCAGGAACTCTTGCGCGAGAACTTGCTGCTCCGCGAGGAGTATTCCGCGCGTTACGGTTTTCCACGCATCGTCGCCGAGCATCCGGCGATGAAGGACGCGAGCCAGATGACGCAGCGCGTTGCCGCCGCCGATTCCACCGTACTGCTGCTCGGCGAAAGCGGCACCGGCAAGGAACTCTTCGCCCGGGCGATTCACTACCTTAGCCCACGCGCCGAGGCTCCGTTCGTCGCTCTCAACTGCGCGGCAATTCCCGAAGGACTCGTCGAAAACGAGCTATTCGGCCACGAGCGCGGCGCCTACACTGGCGCGGGCGCGCGCAAGATCGGCAAGTTGGAACTGGCGCACCGCGGCACTTTGTTCCTCGACGAAATCGGCGAGTTGCCGTTAGCCATTCAAAGCAAGCTTTTGCGCGTGCTGGAGGAAAAGCGCTTCGTGCGCGTCGGCGGCACGCAGGAAATCGAAGTGAACGTCCGCATTTTGGCGGCCACAAACAAAGACTTGCGCGCCGCTATCGCCGACAAAACGTTTCGCGACGATCTCTATTTCCGCATCGCCGCCGTCCCGATCACCATTCCCGCGCTGCGTGACCGAGGAGACGATGTGCTGCTGCTCGCCGAGCATTTTCTCGAGCGCTTCAAGCGGGAGTTCCGCAAGCCGTCGCTCACATTTACCGAAGACGCGCGCTCGCGCCTGCTCGCCTATCGGTGGCCCGGAAATGTGCGCGAACTCCAGAACACCATCGAACGCGCCGCGATTCTCGCTACCGACTCGGAAATCGATGCCAACGCGCTGCAACTGCCGTCGCCGAAGCCCGCGCCCGAGGAGTTGCCGGAAGGCATGCTCGCCGCGCAATTTTTGTGGGATGGCCCGCTCGATGAAGTTTCGCAGCGCGCCGTCACGCACGTGGAGCGGTTCAAAATCCAGAATGCCTTGCGCGAAGCCAAATGGAACAAGACGCGCGCCGCCGAAAAGCTCGGCGTCTCCTACAAGACGCTGCTCACCAAAATCCGTAACCTTGGCCTCGAAAATTAGCCGCTGCGATCGCGGCGGGCTGCCACGCTGAATTATTGCTTCAATCCCGCTTGCCAGTTCACCACGATTGTAAACGGAGCCTGCGCTTGATTGCTTTGCCCAGCCGCAACCTGAAAAATAAATCGCTTTCCGCCCGGACCGATGCCCCATCCGGAGGGCACATCCGCGCCTGACGGGTACAAAAGCGGAGGACCCTGAAAAAGCTCTCTGGGAGGTCCCGGCTGGAACGTCGGCTTCGTGGCGACTTCCACCGCCATCACCTTTCCGTCGAGGCCGCGATAGTACAGCTCTTTCCCGTCGCTCCCCCATCGCGCATCCACTCCGCCGCCGGTCGAGATTTGCCACTCGCCTCCCAACGTGAAACTGGTTTCGCCAGGATTCGACGAAAACTCTCGCACGAATATTTCCGGCCGCCCGGATTCGTCCGAGCCGTAAGCCATCCAATGGCCTTCGGGCGAAAGCTGCGGACTGCCCACGTTGAATGCGCCTCGCAGGACGGGCACGGGCTTTGCGTCGCCGCCGAGCGGAAGCCCCCATATCTCCGCGCGGCCCGTTTTGAGGTTGTATGACTCGTAAAGCAGGAAGCGGCCGTCAGGCGACCAACAACGGGAGTGCTTCACCCCAGGGGATTTCAAAATGAGGCGTTCGTCCGTCGCGCCGCTGACCGGTTTTTCGTACAGGGCGTCAAAATCTCCACCGGCGGGGCTCGCGACAAAAATTACGCGGCTGCCATCCGGCGACCAAACAGCATCACCGCCATATTCCCCGGCGGGAGACGACGGGAATGTAAAAGGCGTGGTTGCGTTCCTCGCGAAATCAACTAGCCACAAGCGCGAGACGGCCTTCGCGCCGAAGATAAAAGCCCGCTTACCGTCCGGCGATAGGGACACGGAATCAGCCGAGCTTGGCGCGTCTGCCGTGCTCAGAACCTTCCCTTGCCGGTCGTACCACGTGAGGCTTTGAAGCTCAGTTGCCGCGCCTGCTCTGTACGCCAGAACGCCGTTGGCCGAAGCTGAGAAGAGGTTGCCGGGCCCTACTGGAACCGCCTCGCCCGTGAGTTTCAGGCGGCGAACATCGAAGGGTTGCGCCATCCGCGAGTCTCCCTTTCCACCACTTATTGGAATGAAGAGCAGATGGCCTTGATCCGGATCGCCCCCATTCGCAGACGGCACGTAAACCGCATCGAAACTGTCCGCAAGGAGCATGGCCGAATCCTGTTTTCCAGGCGGGAGATCGAGCGAACCAATGTAAACATTTGCGGTGTTGGACTGCGCACGCGTGTACAGGAAATGCCGACCGTCGGGAAGCAGTTGCGGATAGGCATCTTCCTCACCATTCGGCGCAATCGTGAGAGCCTGGGGCGAGCCGCCAGATGCACGCACTCGCAACAAGCCGTTCTCGCGTCCCAAAATAATGACGCCATTCGGGCTCCACGACCCTCCGGCTGCATTTCCCGTGAAATCGCAGATCTTCTCCGCAGGGCCGCCGGATGATGCAACCTTCAGCAACTCCCCGCTTCCGCCGGCTCCAGACTGCGTGGACGGAAACGCAATGTAGCGGCTATCGGGCGACCAAATAAGCCCCTCTATTACGCTCGACGATTCCGTGCCAGCTAGCGGATGTGCTTCGAGCGAGTCGAGCGGCCGGACCCAGATTTGGCTGCCTCCATCCGCAGCGCTGGCGACGAAGGCTAGCTGGCGGCCATCCGGTGAAAGAGCGAATACGCTTGCCTTGGTCGGTTCCACCTGGGCGTTCTTCGGAACGGGTACTTCAAAGCGCATCAACGCGGCGCCAGTACGAGTTGTCCCGGCGCGCCACGGCGCCCAGGCGACGATGGCGAGTGCGACCGCGGTCGCTCCGAGAAGGCTCCATGGCAATGTCCGGCGCCAGAAAGGCGCGGGAGCCATCATTGCGGCAGCGACCGATGCCGTTTCCGGCGCGCCGGAGAGGACTTCGTCGAGCGTAATGCGCGCCTCGCCGATATCACGCAACCGCTGCTTCGGGTCTTTCTGCAGGCAGCGCTGCAGAAGGACGCGAACGCGCTCTGGTGTGCTTGATGGAAGCAGCGACCAATCCGGCTCTTCCTTGATTACAGCCGCCAGCGTATCGCTGGTGGTCTCGCCATGAAACGCCATCTTGCCGGTGAGCATTTCGTACAGCACGCAGCCGAATGCCCAAATATCGGCACGGCGATCCACTGGCTTCGCCTTCGCCTGCTCCGGCGACATATAGGAAGCCGTCCCGAGCAGCACGCCCGCTTGCGTGGCCATATGTGTCAGCGTGGGCGAGTTGCCGATATCCATCGACCACGCGTCGCCCTCGATGGCTTTGGCCAACCCGAAATCGAGAATTTTTACCACGTCTTCGCGGGAAATCTTGATGTTCGCTGGTTTCAGATCGCGATGAACCACGCTGCGCTCGTGCGCGTATTCCAGTCCGTCGGCAATCTGCCGCGCAATCCGCAGCGCCTCCTCGATTGGTATTGCTCTAGCTTGTGTGGCACCGGCTTGCCCCGAGGAAGCCGAACGGGGCTTCGCTGTTTGCGTTCCTGCCGAGGTGTGTCTGGCGATCCCAGCTCCTGAGCTGGGTTGTGTAGCGGCGACCTTCAGGTCGGCACCTTTGGTGTTTGTCGCTAGGATTCCGCCGCTGCTGATCCTCTCCGCCAGCGTCGGCCCTTCGACCAGCTCCATCACCAGCGCGCGTACGCTGCCGGAATCCTCGAACCCGTAAATCGCGGCGATATTGGGATGATTCAGAGACGCGAGCACTTTCGCCTCGCGCTCGAACCGCGCCATGCGCTCCGCGTCGCGCGCGAATGCCTCCGGCAAAACTTTGATGGCGACGTCGCGCCCGAGCTTCGTATCCCGCGCGCGATACACTTCTCCCATGCCTCCAGCCCCAATGGGCGCGGCGATCTCATAGCTTCCGATCTTTGTGCCTATCGCTAGCGTCATGCGCGTAAAATTATACGCCCGCCGAATATTTACGTATCAGATTACTTGTTACGAGAAGATGTCGGCGCGCAGAATCGAGCGGGACCGGCATCCGGCGCCGAAACGGATCAATTAGCCGAGCAGTTCCAACAGGATTTCGCTCGAAATGGTGAGCTTCTCGGGCGGAATGCGGACGAACGTGCCGTCGAATTCGAGCATGCCGTGCGTTTGCAGCGTCTCAATGCGCTGCCGCAGCGTGAGCAGCCGGTCGTGGAGCAGTTCCTCTTTCGAGTATTCGCCCTCGATGCGCGCGAAATCCGCGCCGCGCAGTTGCCGCAAGCCAAGAAACATGTCCTCGGAAAGCGCGATCGGAGGCGTCACGGGTTCCACTTGCTCGCGCGTCGAAGTTCCCTGCGCGATCAGCCGGGCGTAGCGGTCCGACTCGTGGACGTTGGCCCAGCGCATAAATCCATCGAACGAATGCGCTCCCGCGCCGAACCCGATGTACGGCTCGCGCCGCCAATATTTCAGGTTGTGCCGCGACTGCCGGCCCGGCAACCCCCAGTTGGAAATTTCGTAGTGCTCGTAGCCGCCCGATTGCAGCCGCAGCCGCGCAGAGTCGTAGAAATCCGCCGTGTCGTCATCGCTCGGCAGCGCGTTCGCGCCATAGCGCCCGCCGCCCGCGAGCGCTTCCCTTCCCAGGCGGCTCCCCTCGTCGATTTCCAGCATGTAGATCGAGACGTGCTCGGGCAGAATGCGCAAAAGCTGGCTGATAGATTCCTCCCACGATTGGCGCGTCTGATGCGGCAATCCGGCGATCAGGTCCAAGCTGATGTTGCGAAACCCCGCGCCGCGCAGCAGATCGACGGCTCGAAAAATGTCCTCGCGGCGATGCATCCGGCCGGCAGCCTTCAGCTCCTCGTCCTGA
Organism: Candidatus Acidiferrales bacterium; assembly: GCA_030038275.1. Taxonomy (GTDB): domain Bacteria; phylum Acidobacteriota; class Terriglobia; order Acidiferrales; family UBA7541; genus Palsa-295. The sequence continues at coordinate 8,219 of JASHPG010000240.1, forward strand.
AACGACTGCGCGCCCAGGCTGATGCGATTGATTCCCGCGCCGTGCCACTGCCGCGCCTTTTCCGGCGTCACCGTTTCAGGATCGGCCTCCAGCGTCACTTCGGCGGGTTCGCTTTCAGACGCGCGCCGCACCTGATCCACAACCTGCGCCAGCGCCGAAGGCTCAAGCAGACTCGGCGTGCCCCCACCGATGTAGATCGTGTCCGCACCCGCGGCAGCGTTGCCCGTTTGCTCGATTTCCCGGCAGACGGCTTCGACGTATGGCAGATAACGGTCGCGCGCCACCACGCCGGTGTGAAAATTGCAGTAGGTGCACCTGGTCTGGCAGAAAGGCACCTGAACGTAAATTCCCATGCTCATAGATACCTAAAATTTAGCACAGCTCCGGCGCCGCTGCTGCCCGGCTGGCGTCGAGGCCCGCTGCTCGATCTGCTAAGATGATTCGCGGAGCCTCGGTCAAAATGCAAACTCCTATCCTCGAAGAACACAAATCTGGAAATGCGCATCTCGCCGAATTCAACGGCTGCGAATTGCCGGAAAGCTTTGCCGGTTTCGACGCGGAATATCGCGCGGCCCGTGAGACCGCCGCTATTTTCGACACAAGTTGGAACGCAATCTGGTTCCTTGGCGGGCGCGACCGCGTGCAGTACCTGCACAACGTTACTTCCAACGACATCAAAGGCCTTGCCAAAGGCAGCGGCGCGCTGGCGCTGCTGCTCAATCCCCAAGGTCGCATCCTTGCGGAACTCGAAATCTACGCACTTCCGGAAAAACTGTTGGTCCGCTCGCACGCCTCGCAGCGCGAACGCACTCTCGCCACGCTGAAAAAGTACATCATCGGCTCGAAGGTGGAGATCGAGGATGTAACTGAACGAATGGGTAGCTTTGCCATCGAAGGCCCCCAAACCCCCGAGGTGGTGCATCAACTCACCACGATCGAGAACATCTTGCCGATGGGGTTGTGCGAAGCCACGATCGACGGACACGCCTGCTGGGCAATCTGCCGGGGCTACTTCGGCATGATGGCAGTCGAATTCATCGCCTCGCGTGAAGATCTTTCTATGCTGTGGTGCAAGGCGCTCGGCATCGTGCGTCACTTGGGCGGGACTCCGATCGGCATGACAGCACTGAACGCGCTGCGCCTCGAAGCCGGTGAACCCTGGTTCCCTGTAGATTTCAACGACGCGATGATTCCTCACGAAGCTGCGCTTGAAACAACGCACGTCAGCTTCAACAAGGGCTGCTACACCGGACAGGAAATTGTCGAGCGCGTGCGCTCGCGTGGCCACGTGAACCGAAAGCGCGTCCTGCTGAAGTTTTCCACCAGCGCTCCGCCGCCTTCCGGCGCGAAGCTGCGCGCCGACAGTGCGGAAGTCGGATTCGTCACGAGTTCGGCTTACTCGCCCGCAAACGGCTCGGCAATCGGTTTCGGCTACGTGCGTCGCGAGCGCTTCGCGCCCGGCAGTGTCGTGGAATTCGACGGCGGCACCGCCGAAGTAAAATAAAAAAAGGCGAGCCGGCATCGGTCGGCTCGCCTCGGATGTGAATAAAGGTTCGCTAGGATTATCGCGCCGCTGGCGTGGCTTGTTGGCCGTTGCGGGCGTTCGCGCGCGCCATCTGCTCCTGGCGCTGGCGCGTCAAGTGCGGCACCACGCCGACGATCCGCTGGATCACCATCAACTGTCCGCGATGATGCATTTCATGCTCTTTCGGCGAGAGCAGCATCTCGAAGCGCGTTTTGCTCGCCGGATCGGCGCCCGGAGGCATCGCCACGCGCTCTTGCAGGACAGATTCCGGCAAGCTTTCGAGAAACGCCGCGAACTTCTCTCCGTTCGTCTGCAGCGCCGCGAGAATCTCGGACTTGGTCCGTAGCTTCGCTTCGTCCGCCGCGGCTTTCTGCATCATTTCGGGAAAATTCAGCTTCGCAAGACTGTCGACTCGCTCGCCATGAATGTAATGCGCGAAGTTGGTCCCGCAGGCGATGTGCGCCAGCGCCTGCGCCACAGTCCTCGATTCCGGCGCCGGTTTAAAATTGTATTTATCTTCCGGAATATCCTGCGCAACTTGGATCGTGTTCTTGCGAACGGTGCGAAATGCCGCCGCCAATTCTTTCCCGCCGTAATAGCTCATGCTCTCTCCAATGTGAATTTTAGGATACGACTCAACTCAGATGCGGCCGGCACCCGATGGATTCGCCGTTTTTCGCCCCCCCAAACACAACCCGGCTATAGGCTGCCAACAAATCCCGCACAAACTGTTAGCTCTTACTGAGATTGAGAGCCCGCAGAAAGCTGCCGCGCTCGCGATCGATTTTGTTCTGCAATTGGAAAATCGCGTACAGCAGCGCTTCCGGACGCGGCGGGCAGCCAGGCACGTACACGTCGATCGGGATCACTTGATTCACACCCTGCACGATCGCGTAGTTGTTGAAGACTCCGCCCGACGTGGCGCACGCGCCCATTGAGATCGCCCATTTCGGCTCGGGCATTTGCGCGTACAGCTGCTTGATCACCGGCGCCATTTTCTGGGAAACGCGCCCTGCGATAATCATCAGATCCGACTGCCGCGGCGAACCGCGAAACACCTCGGCGCCAAACCGCGAAATATCGTAGCGCGAGGCGGCCATCGACATCATTTCGATCGCGCAGCAGGCCAGCCCGAACGACATCGGCCATATCGAACTGCGGCGCGCCCAGTTCACTACCTTATCCAGCGACGCGAACAGAATTCCCTCATCTTTCAGAAACGACCCATCGTCGCCCGGCTTCGCTAGCGTCACGCCTTTTGCAATCTCGACAGCCATGTTCAGTTAGTTTCCTCCGCTGAGGCTTCTATTATGCGCCCGAATTAGGAGGTCCGCAACGCCGTGCAGCTTCGCGTTGTCGTGTGGCGCGAGTACTCCTTCGAATACGCTAGTGTACTTCCAGCGTCGTTGATGTGGATTTCGTGTGTCCCGCCGCGTCCGCAATCGTGATCGTGTAGGTGGTCGTCTTCTTAGGTGTGACGCTGACGCAATGGTCGAACGCCGGCCAAACGTCCCCAACGGGAGGCGTAATCGAAACCGTCTTCGCGTTCGAAACGCTATAGCACAGCTCGGACTCCTCTCCGCGGCCAATCGAAGCCGGGCTCGCAAAAAAACTGAGGATCGCGAAGCTGCTTCCGCCCATTCCATCGAACGTTTGCTGATCGCGGGCGCGCTGTTCCGCTGCCTTAGCCGCTTCTTTCTGCTGAAACGCGCGGTTCTGTACCGCGCGCGACCAGAAAACCCACAGCACGTAGCCCAAGGCCACGGCGAGCACGACGGCCGAGATGCGCGTGTACGTCTTCATGCGCAAAATTCTAGTCGGAATTCTGCTGCGACGCGTCCGGAGAAGGCTGCGGAGTTGGATTCGACGGCGCCGCTGGCGCTCCGGTAGAAATTGATGGAGGCGTGCCCGAACTGCCCGGCGTGCCGGAGTTTCCGGTTCCAGTCCCGGTCAGTCCAGTCGGCAAACCCGGCAAGTTCGTCAGGCCGGGAATCAATCCGCCTGCCCCGCCGCCGGATTGCTGCTGCTGCGCCTGCATCGCGCGCGCCTGATCCTCGATCGGATTCCAGATAAATTCCCAATCCAGGTATTTTTTCCCGCCTTTGTAAACGATCAGCGATTTTGCATCGGTCTTGCCCCCGACACCCGTCAGAAAAGCTCCTGGGACCGGTCCATCCACAGGTCCGGTGGGCTTGAGCGCGGCGAGCGGATTCTGAAGCTGCCCGAAGCCGTCATCGTCATTGGACGAGCCCGGTTGCGAACCGCTCTGCGTAGATTGATTCCCGCCGGACGCGAGGCTCGACGCCGGAACTGCGCCAGGCGTGACCGGTGGAATTTTCCCGTGATTCAGGTCCTTGACGGCCATCTGCTGCAGCGTGGCGTATTTCACGCTGCCGATGATCTGCCCCGCCGCGTTGACGTAGATGAAGCGCCAGCTTCCATCGACTTTGTTCATCGGGTTCTTCATGGCCACTTCACGCAAAAAATGCAGCTCGGCCATTCCGGACTGGAGATCGTCAAACGTCTGCGGGTAATGCCCGGTCTTGTGGTAGTAGAGGCGAATGGCGCGATCCACCTGCTCGCCGCGCCAGATGGTCTCTTGTTCGCGGATGCGGCGTCCCTGCGTGGCGTAGTTTTCCATCACCTCTTGCGAGGCGATGATCAGCGTCACCACCATGATGAGCGCCATCAGGAACGCATAGCCGGACTCGCGCAAGCCTTTGGCGCTCGTGCTCGTATGGCGTCTGTTTACTCTCTGGCGGCTTTGCAAAGCGGCCCGCATCGGATCAGTTTCCGGCCTGGCCCGGCGGCTGCGTGATCGGCAGCGTTTCATGGCGCCCAGTGGAAATTTCCATCACTTCCGCCGAGCTATTGGTAACGCTCAACAGGCGGTACCGGTCGAGGAACGTATCGCCCTGGGCCAGCACCAGAATGTCGTCGCCGCTCGAGAAAAATCCCACGCGCCTCCCGCTACTGGGCTCTGACGCGTACCCGAAGAATTGCACGGGAACCTGCAGCGACGGTGTGGGCGGAGGGCCGCTGAACGCCTGCGCCGGCTTCACGGCTTGCACTTTCGGCTTCGGCGGGGGAATAGGCTCGGCTTCGAATATGTTCCGGTGCGCGCCGGCATATTCGGTCTTCCGGATATTATCGAGCAGGTCGAGGTGGAGTTCCGGTTCTTGAACGTCCAGCGGATGAAATTGCCCGTCGGCGGCTACGACGCCTGCGACGGAAACATGCGCTCCACCTGGAATCATCTCGTGGTACAGCACGAAGCCAAGCACCACTACGAGCGCCGCGAAAATGTACATTTCAACGCGCCGGGACATTGTTTCAGGTCCTGAAATACGTATGGAGTTGAAGGTCGAGATCGACCATTCCGGCGTTACCGCCATGCAGTTCCAAACCATCGAGCAAATAAAAATCCGGCGACCGCTCTAAGCCATTGATGAAGCGAATTAAAGACGGATAATCAGCCGTCACTTTCGTTTTCACCACCACTTCCGTTACCCCTCGGCCCTTGACGGCCCTTTGCTGGAACTGCAATCCGGAGGTTTGCACGCCCGCATCCTTGCTGATGGAGTCCAGGTCGGCCTCGATTCGGGAATAACCGGTCGTCGAATCGAAAAACGCGTTATCGTAAAATGCGTTGCATTGCTTGCCCGCCTCGGGAAGCGCTGCGCGTATTCGCTCGCCGCGCGCCACGTCCGCGCGCAGCAATTTGGCCTGTTGCGTCAGGTGAATCGTGCGCGTCCGCATGGCTTGCGCTCCGTTCTGCCCAATCTGCCACAGCACCACCACCAACGCCACGTCCACCGCCACCAGCAGCAGTAGCACTGCGGCAATCCCTTTTTTCCAGGCCGGCCAGAGCGCGAAGTTCATGTCGTCGAATACCACACCGTGAGATCGATTAAAAACGCATCTTGCGGGCCGGACGTCTGGCCCGTGCTTTTCGCCTGTTTTACATCTTTAACCACCAACTCGGAAAAAACCTTGGAAGTTTCCATGGACTTCAGGAACTGCACTTCGCTCGCGTTCGTTTCCGCGCCAACTTGCAGCGTGACCTCCGCGCGCCCCTTGTCCAATTTCGGAGAAATGCTGATCACCCGCACTCCCGGCGGCAGCGTTTGCTCCAAATCGGTGAAAATTTTCGTCCACGGGAAGCTGCGTTCATCGATCAGCGAGTTCAGAAACTCCGAGCGTTCCAGAGTTCGCTGCACCTGCTCGCCCCGAAAGTACGCGGCAAGCCGCTGCTGTTGCATTTCGCTGGTGCGAATCTGCGCTTCCAGTGCGCTGGTTTCGGCGCGGAGCGCGCGCTGGCTTCGCCACGATGAATACGCTGCATGCGCCAGCAACACCAGGGCGATCAACGCAACGATACCGCCCACAAGTGATCCGGCGACGAATGGCCGGTTATTCGCCTGCGGACTGGTCGCGAGATTGAGTCGCAGATTCATGATTATTTGGCCGGCGCTAGGACGCTCCGTTCATCGCCCAGCCCGCTAGGCCGTCGAGTCCTTGGCGCAGCAAACTCTTGCCCTGTGGGTTGAGATCGCGCGCGCCGCCCGCCGCCGAAATCGGCTCGACGCCTACGTTCAATTCGCGCCCCAGCGCGCCACGGAAGAGATCGGCCTTTTCGCCGAAACCCGCCAGGTAGGCGCGGTCGATCTCCCTGCCCCAGGTATCCTGGAAATATGCGACAGCCGGGAATACTTCCTCCAGCACGGCCTGCGCATCGAACTGGCGCGCTCCAGCGGCTAGCTCGGTGGATCGATACACGCAGAGCGATTGCCCCTGAACGACCGCCGTTGTCAGCGTTGAACCGCAGAGCCGCGCGACCAGCGTTGCTCCCGATTGCTCCAGCAGAGGCAGCGCCGCGAGGCTCGAACTTAGCACTACGCCCGCGCGGACATCCATCGTTTCAAGAAGCTCCTCGTACTCTCGCAGGATCCGCCGGCGCGCAATCGCCGTCACCACTTCCAGGCCGCCGTCGCGCCCGGCCTGCCGCATCCACGATACGGTTGTTTCGTCCACGTCAAACGGTACGCTTTTCTTCAGCCGCCACCGAAGCAGCGGGAGAGCGTCTTCTGCTTTCCGCGGCAAGTTTTCGAAGGGCAGGACGAAAACGCGCACTGCCATGTCCGGAACCAGCAAAGCGAGCGGTCCGCTACGGTGCGGCAATCTGCTGAAAACGCGGCGCAGCCCTTCCTTCACGGCATCCGGCTGGGTCACATTCGCATCCACCGGCGACGGCATCAGGCTGCCTGCTGGCAGAGGCTCCGCCGCGTATCCCTCCAGGCTGCCGCGCGAAACGCCCCAGCGTGCCGCGGCCACGTGATCCGCCGCGATTTCCACTACTAACGAGGGGTGCGGCATGGCGTGCAGCCAACGGTCGATTTTACCGATGAAGCTGGTGCCGGAAGATTTGGCTCCGATGTCTGCCGTGGCCACCGCGCTAGTCAACGAACGTCACCTTATTGATTTCGCGCAGGGTGGTGGCGCCCGCGCGTATTTTCTTCAGTGCTGATTCGCGCAGGAATGTCATACCCTCCGCTCGCGCAGTGCGCTTGATTTCCGATGTGGGACGCCGGTCGATAATCATTTCGCGGATGCGATCGGAAAGGTCCAGCAGTTCCGTAATGGCCGTCCTGCCGCGATAGCCGCTCCCGGAGCATTCCAGGCAGCCAGCCCCTTCATAAAAGGCCACGCTTCCCCACTCCGCCGGATCGAGCGCGGACTCTTGGAGCTCCTCGGCGGTATAGCGAACGCGCTTTTTGCAGTTGTCGCAGATCACGCGAACCAATCGCTGCGCCAGGATGCAATTCAGCGCCGAAACGAAATTGTATGGTTCAACGTTCATGTTAATGAAGCGTCCGATCACGTCCGTCACGTTGTTCGCATGAACGGTGGTAAAAACCAGATGGCCCGTCAGCGCGGAGTTGATCGCGATCTGCGCCGTTTCCTGGTCGCGGATTTCGCCAACCATGATCTTGTCCGGATCGTGCCGCAGAATCGAGCGCAAGCCGCGTGCGAACGTCAGCCCCTTCTTTTCGTTGACGGGAATCTGTGTGATGCCGCGCACCTGATATTCAACTGGATCCTCAATCGTGATGATCTTGTCTTCGTCGTTCTTGATTTCGTTGATCGCGGCGTACAACGTGGTCGTCTTGCCGGAGCCGGTCGGACCGGTGACGAGCACCATCCCGTAGGGCTCGTGGATGTAGCGCCGGAATCGCGCCATTTCATCCGCATCGAAACCCACCACATCGAGAGTCAGATTTCGAAATTTTTCGCTCAGCGTTTCCTTATCCAGGATGCGAAGCACCGCGTCTTCGCCATGCACCGACGGCATGATGGACACGCGGAAATCGACATCGCGTCCCTTGTAGCCGACGCGAAAACGCCCGTCCTGCGGCACGCGGCGCTCGGCAATGTCCAGCTCGCTCATCACCTTGATCCGTGAAAGGATCGTGGCGTGCCATTCCTTGTCGAGCGGCTTCATTGCGTATTGCAGCACGCCGTCGATGCGGTACTTGACCACCACTTCCGAATTGCGCGTTTCGATGTGAATGTCGCTCGCCCGCCGCTCCAGAGCAGTAAAAATGATCGTGTCCACCAGCCGTACGACCGGGCTGATTCCCGCTTCGCCCGTCAGCTTCTCGACGGTTATGTCCTCGTCGCTTTGGACGTCCTGCACCACTTGCAACGTGAAACCTTCGGTCGCCTGATCCAGCACCCGTTGCGATTGCTCGGTGCGCTTGAGCAAATCGCCGATTTGCGATGCCGTCGCCACTTTGACTTGCAGCCGCTTCCCAAGCAGCAGCGAAAGCTCGTCCATCATCGGCAGTTGGCTCGGGTCAACCAGCGCGATCACTAATGTCGACTCGCGCGATTCCAGCGGTACGAAGTTGTAGCGGAACATCATTTCCGCCGGGATGCTGCGGAAAAGCTCCGGGTCAATGCGCTGCTCGCGCAGATCGACGAACGGGCAGCGATAGCGCTCCGCCAGACGGCGCGCCTGTTCGCGTTCGGCCTCGTTAGTGCTGCCGGGCAGCGGCGGATTGTTGGACACAGTAGCCATGCGGTCCTACGTTCCTCCGACCTGGAGGGAGAACATGGGCAGGTAGAGAGCGACTAAAATGAAGCCTACCACGACGGCCATCACCAGCAAAACCGCAATGGGAATCCAGGAAAGGATTCGCTGCAGGCTCGTGCCCACTTCTTCCTCGTAAAATTCCGCAACGCTCGTGAGCATGGCCGGAAGCGCGCCGGAAGCCTCGCCTACTTCGATCATTTCGAGCGCCATGTTGGGCATCAATTCCGTTTGCGCCAGGCTCTCGTGCAGAGACTTCCCTTCCTTTACGCGGTCGGCCGCTTCCCCGATCGCGCCGGCGAAGAGCTTGCTGTTAATTGCCGCCGCGGAAGTCATCAGCGCGGGAACCAACGGGGTGCCGCCCGTTAGAAGCGTCGAAAGCGTGCGCACCAGTTGCGCAACCTGCGTCTTTACCCACACCTCGCCCGCCAGAGGTACGTGCGGGCGAATTCGCTCCATCGCCAGCCCGCCGTGCTCGGATCGCGACCAAACGAACGCGACGGCCACTCCAATCGCCGCCACAACGATAAAGATCAGAAAATATTGCCGCAGCGGCATCGCCACCGACAGCAAAATCCGCGTAGGCGCCGGCAGCGGAACGTCCAAATCGTGATAGAGATCGGCAAACTTCGGAATCGCCGACGTGACCACAAACGTCAACACCAAGATGGCCGCGATCACCAGGACGACCGGATAGATCAGCGCCGTCAGCAATCGGCTGCGAAACCCGCTGCTCACGCGTAGATACGAAATGTACTGGTCGAGCACGCCGCTCAGATTGCCGCTGCGCTCGCCGGCCGTAATCACCGTCACGTACACAGGCGGAAACGACCCCTGCTCGGCCAGCGCCTCCGATAGCAAAGCGCCTTCGCGAACGCTTTTGCGCACATCGGCCAGAATCGGCCTCAACCGCTTCGCCGCGGCGCGTTCCGCCAGTAAATCGAGCGCCCTAAGAATTGGCAGGCCGGCCTTAATTAACGTGTTGAATTGCTGATTGAAAATCAGGAAATCGTTCGCGCGGATCGAATGTTGCCGGCTCGCGCGCCCCACCAAGGCTTCCAGATTCAGCCGGCTCCGCACCGAATACACGAATAATCCGCGGTCCACCAGCTTCTGCTTGGCCTCTTCTTGCGACGGAGCGGATTCCCGCTGCTCGAATACCCTTCCCGCCGCGTCGCCGACTTTGCAAACGAATTCAGCCATATCGCTGCTTTTCCCAAATCTCGCCCGGATCCGCCTGAATAGACATTAGCATACCCCTCCGAACGGCTAGCGCACGCCACATAAACGCGCCGTGAACATCATGTTACAACCCCACGGCTCCCAGCAGTCCCGTGACTATCGAATCTGACAACCGTTGCCGCCTGCTCGGTTCGAAGCTTTGCGCCCTGTGATACAGTCGCCGTCAGCAATTCTCGTAGCACGCTCCACGCGAGGGCCAACAGCCGCCACATGGAACCCATTTCGCACTTCTTCTATTCCGACCGCCTCAAGCTGCAATTCTGGGATTACGGACAGGACTCCAAGCCTTCGCTCGTGCTGGTTCACGGCGGGCTCGATCACGCTCGCAATTGGGACTGGGTCGCGCGCACGCTTCGAGAGCACTACCACGTGTACGCCCTCGATTTGCGCGGCCACGGAAACAGCGCCTGGGCGCCCGGCGCCATGTACAGTATCGCCGAGCACGTTCTCGATCTCTCCGCGCTGCTAGACATCATTGATGACTTCCCCATTCGCTTGGTTGGCCACTCGCTCGGAGGCGGCATCGTCCTCCATTACGCCGGAGTTTATCCCGAGCGCGTACACAAAGCCGTTTCAATCGAAGGACTCGGATTCCCCCTCAGCCATGGCGTTCACGACGTCCAATCGCGCCGGATTCGCTCTTGGATCGAAGCCGTGCGCGATGCGGAAAAGCGCCGCGCCAAAAGTTACCCCGACATCGCGTCGGCCGTCGCGCGCATGAAACAGGCCAATCCGCATCTCTCCGACGAAGTCGCTCAGCACCTCACCTTGCACGGAACCAACTGGGAATCGGACGGTTCGCTCGTCTGGAAATTCGATAATTTCGCGCGGCTGTTTCCGCCGTACGGCCACCGCGTCGAGGACACCGCTGAAGTGTACGGCCAGATTTCTTGCCCGGTTCTCTTCTTCTGGGGATTGGACAGTTTCTTACCTGTGCCCGATTCAGACCCGCGCCGTCTCGCGATCCGCAATCATCGCCTGATCCGTGTCCCCGCCGCCAGCCACTGGGTCCACCACGACCAACTCCACATTTTCCTCCGTGAAGCCACCGCCTTCCTGCAGGATTAGCGCGGCTTGTGTCATTCACGTAAAGGCGTGGGTGTCGTTCTGAGCGGTGCCGTCCGCCCCGGAGAATCCTCCCTCACGACGAAGCAGAACCGCGACAAATCTGTCATGCCGAGCCCAGCCCGGCGTTTTCTGTCGGGATGGGGGCGAGGCTTGCCTGCCGCAGGCAGGCGTCTGCTTTTGGGGGCCTTAGTACGCGCGACGGCACAGATCAATACACCTGGTTCGCCAGCGCCGACTGATCCACCACGGAAACTCCCTGCGGCGGTTGAAAATGAAACTTGTCCTCCGCGATTGGAATATTTTCTTTCCAATCGCCAAACCGAAAATCGGTCACCGCGTCACCGGGTTGATGAATCACCACGCGAACGAGTTGCGCTTGCGCGTCCGTCTCCAAGTAAACCACCTGCTCCGCGTTGCCCTTCTTATCCGCTTCGCCGCGCGGAACGCAGCGCAGCACATTATCTCCGGCCGCTGGCGCAAATCCGGTGCTCGCCGCGTACTTTCCGCCGGGCTCGATAAGCTCCAGGTTGCCGCATAAATCCGAAAGATTCGCTTTGCCCACCAGCAGCGCTAGCGGCGTGCGCCAATCGGAACTCTCTTTCATTTTCGCGCGGCTCGCCGTGCGGTCCGCCGGAACGTAAAACCACACATTCTTGCCGTCCACCAGGAAAAGCTTCTTCTCCGGCGACGTGTACTCCCAGCGCATTCGCCCCGGCCGCGAGAAATAAACCGTCCCCGATTCGCCCGTCACGCCGCCGCTACCATCGCTGTACTTCTCATAGAAGAACGCCTCCAGCGTCCGCGCCCCTCGATACCGCGCCTCCAGCGCCCGCGCCACTTCCCGCGCGTTGGTTTGCGAATCCATCGGGCGTGCCGGCGCTGCCGTCGCGGACGCCAGGAAAAGCGCTATCAATACCATCCGCATATTCGCTGAGTTTATCAGCCGGCAACAGCGATCTTCTATTTACAAAACGCGGGCCCTCTGCGGCCGCTTTCTTCCTTGACAATGTGGCTACATGAAGCTACATTGGACCTATGAAGAGCGTGGGCATACGCGAATTGAAAAATCAGCTCAGCAAGTATGTTCGCGATGTGCGCTCAGGCGAGGTAGTACAGGTGACAGACCGGGGCGAGGTCGTTGCCGAACTCGTGCCGCCGGGACATCCGCACGTCCGTCGCGACGTGCCCCCAGTGTTGCTGGAGCTTGCAAAGAGAGGCGAAGTGACCCTGGGCGTCGGCAACAACTCCATTGGCTATCCAACGCTTACGCCTCTTCTCACGCAAGAGGAGATCATGGCGCTCCTCGACGAAGAGCGTGGCGAACGGTGAACCTATATGCGGAATCCAGCGCGGTTCTGGCATCACTCCTAACTGAAAACACCGCCGTCCTCGTCCGCAATGTGCTGGAACAGGCGGATTTCGTGGTCGCTTCCGACCTCACACTCGTTGAATGTGACCGGATTCTCATTCGAGCCACGATTTCCGGACGGATCAGCGAAGCGGCAGCAACCGAAAGGCGGGCGCAGCTCAATACGGCAGCTACGCAGTGGGAATTGCTGCACGTAAGCCCGGAGATCGTCCGGCGCGCGCGACAGCCGTTTCCCTCTGAACCAATCCGTACCCTGGATGCGATTCACCTCGCAACAGCATTGGCCGCGCGCTCTGCCCTTTCAGGCCTCCAATTCCTAAGCCTGGATGATCGTACCCGCCGCGCCGCGCAACAACTTGGATTTCAGCTCCAACCCTAAGGCGCGCACTGCTCGCGGCCGCGGAAAATAAACCGCATCGGATTCGCCCGCCGCGCCGCCCTCTCCGGCGCTATGGTATACTGGAACACCGTATAGGAAGAAAGGTGGAATCGTGGCTCTGAATATCAAAAACGAACGCGCCGAAAAACTCGCTCGCGATCTGGCTAAGTCCACTGGCGAAGGAATCACCACCACCGTCACGCGCGCCCTTCAAGAGCGCCTCGAACGTGTCCGCTCTCAGCACGGCGTCGGACTTGCCGAGCAGCTCCTGAACATTGGGAAAAGTTGCGCCGCGCGCTTGAAAGGAAAATCCCGCTCGATTGACCATGGAGAAATGCTCTACGACCGGAAGGGCCTGCCCCGATGATCGTCGATGCCTCGGCTGTCATCGCCGTCCTGCGCAACGAATCTGACGCCTTGGCCTACGCCAAGGCCATCGCCGAAGCGGAGTCGCGCCGCATATCAGCGGTCAACTACGCCGAAGCCGCCATTGTGATCGACTCAAGCCGCGATCCGATCGCCAGCCGGAAATTCGACGAATTCTTGCGCGTGGCGAAATTGATCGTGGAACCTGTTACCGAACGTCAGGCGCGTATTGCCCGCGAAGCTTATCGCGATTTCGGCAAGGGCAGCGGTCATCCGGCCGCGCTGAATTTCGGCGATTGTTTCGCCTATGCTTTGGCGAAATCCGCTGGTGAGCCCCTCCTCTTCAAAGGCAGCGATTTCTCTAAGACGGACGTCACCCCCGCGCTTGACTAACGAGCGAAGCGCCACCGCGTCGTCTTCACGAAGCAAACCGCAGCGTTTCAATTCGACCGCGCTTGCTCGTGTAAATCGTTGTGAGGAGAAAATTTCGCCGTAATCTCCTGCGCTACCATCCCGGGAACCTCACGAAACTGTAAGTACACGGCGTTCTGCCAATCGACTGGTCCGACCTGCATGAAAAGCCCGTGGTCCAGTTGAAAGACCAAGCCCATGTTCCACACGATCAGCAGCGCCGCAACCACGGTCGCCCGCCGCATTGCCGCGCGCGAGTCATGCCAGACCGCCGTGAATTTCTGAAATGCTGCCGCAAGACCGACCACGAAGATAGGCGTCAGTGAAACGAAGAAGCGGTTTCCGAACGATACGAGCCCGTTCCACCAGGGATACACTGCAATCAGGCACCAGAACGCCGCCGCCAATAGCAAAAGTCTCCCACCAACCGCGGGATGGCTTCGCCAAAAAAGAAAAAGTCCTGCCACCGCGATCAGCAGGATAGGCGTGGTCGTAAACAGCCCGTGGCTCGATGCAAACAAAATGCTTAGGAATTTCGGATGCGTCCAATTCCACCGTTGCGAGCCGTAAGCGCCGGTCGAGATAGGATTTCCAAAAATAATCTGCCGCACGATCAGCGTGGGCGAAAACGCCACGATGAAAGCCACCGCGAAAATCGTCCCGCTCAGCAAGGTTTTCCCGCTCTCATGTAGCGCCGCCCGGTGTCTCGGGGCCCCCGGCGCGCTCGCGCGCTGGGGCGAATACGGCGGCAGGGTTTCGCGGAGCCCGCGTCCTGGCTCTCTTGTTACATCCGGAGAGCCCAGGCGTTTCCGGAGATCGAGAACCAGCTCCAACGCCGGCAACAGCACGAACACGCTGTTCGGAAAATATACGTCGCACATCAGCCCGGCAATCAACCCCCAAATCGCCCACTGCGCCGCGGTCCTCCCGCTCTTGGCGGAGCGCTCCAAGGCATCGTAGGGGCACAGCATGCTGTGCCCTGCTGGCGCGCCCGTTTGGCTCCCATGTAGCGCCGCCCTTAAGGGCGGCAGGTTTTCGGAGAGTGCGGGTGATGCAGCGTCTCGTTGCTCCAATTCAGCAAGAGCCACCATGTCAGCAGATTTTTGCTCGGTCTCTTCCCTCTGGAATACCCCGCTCCCGTGTTCCCTCGTGCGATACCAATACCAAAGAAACAACGCCACCACGAACACGCAATCCGCATGCGCCCACGATGGATCGGCGTACATGTAAAGTGTCAGAGAACTCGCGAACCAAATAGCGATGGTGGCAAGCAACGCCCATTTCTCTTCCACAAACTCGCGGGCCAACCGGAACGATATCCATAGCCCCAGGAACGCATAGAGGGCGGACGCCAGGCACACGGCTCGCCTGTACGGCGCCCCATGGCCATCGCCGGGAATGTCCTGGCCATGACGCAAGAGCAACACGCCGGCGTGCGTAGCGCCTACGAACGGCGCCCAGAGAATGGCCGGACCCACGGCCAGATAATTCGCCAGGTGCCCGGTCTTCGTGATGGGGATCCCGTGCGGCAGGCCGGCTTTCCCCGGCGCGGCTGCCAACGGTGCTGTATTCGCCGTCCAGTCGCTTTTGAATTGCAGATTGTGATCGAACAGTGCCGACCGCAAGTAGCCGTAATAGCCGGTACCGTCCCAATCGATCTTCGAACTCACGAATGGCAAGCTGACAATAAATAAAATGATGATCAGCGCTTCCGCGCTGGAAAGTTTCCCCCGTTTGAAAATCGAACCCACGCTCGCTTCCCCTAGCCGATTTTATCTGCCTGCGGCGGCAAACGTAGATCCCGATGGCCGCAACGCAGGCTGGCAAAACTGATCGTGCCACGCAGCTTCAAGCTGTACGAGATTCGCTATTTCCGTCTTCACCTCGCGCTCCACAGCCGAATTCCTTGGCACCACGTCTGTGAAATTGAACGACGCCTTATTGTTCTCGAATACCGAATCCGAGAGATAATTCCACATGTAAAATTTCCCATCAGATGCGTATCCGTCAGCTCCGAACGTCGGCTGGCCCAACAGAAACGTGGTCCGGCCTTTCAAACCCGGATTCCAAATCGAGCTGCCTTGCTCCAAACTGCGATCTCGCTCCACGCCG
The DNA here is from genome assembly GCA_030038275.1 of Candidatus Acidiferrales bacterium. Taxonomy (GTDB): domain Bacteria; phylum Acidobacteriota; class Terriglobia; order Acidiferrales; family UBA7541; genus Palsa-295. The sequence goes on from JASHPG010000240.1 coordinate 23,784, forward strand.
AGGAGATCAAGAACAGTCGGAGCGATATCGATGTGCGAAGTGATCCACGGAATTCTCTCGGTGTGATTCAGGGTTTGAGGGGCATAGATCAGTAGCGGCACGTGGTACGACGTTTCGTAAATCGTGCCTCGCGGCAGGTTGGGGTTTTCAAGCCGCGTGCGCCGGCCGTGGTCGCCAACCACCACGATGATCGTTTTGTCTAGCTCGCCGTGCCGTTGCAGCAGATCCATCAACTCCCCAAGCCACGAATCTTGCACCGCCAAAAGCGCGCGCGCCCTGTTCCGAATGTTTTCCGTGCTGTTCGGCGGATAGTTGTCGGGATACGGAAAGTGGGAAATCTGCGGTAGAAAAGCAGCCACGAAGGGGCGTTTGCTTTCCATCCACTGATTCATGCTGCCCTCAAGCAGATGAAGGGTGGCGATATCGGCGGCTTTCCTTTCGGCTCGCCACGACGAATCCCTATCGTAACCGGTCAACACTTGCTCCGGAAGGTGTTCTTCTTCGAATCCAACGCCCCGATAAATTCTTTCGTCCTGTTCGCCCAAATAACGCACGGGCGAAAAGGCCGCCGTTTCATATCCTATCGAATTCAGGGCCGGCAGGAAAACCGGCGCGTCATATCCCGATGGAAAACCCCGCACTCCCAGAAAACTGTCGTTCGGGTACCAGGAGCTAAAAATCGAGAAAACCGCCGCTGTTGTCATGGGTAGTGTCGTGTAATGCCGCTCCCCCACGAACGAATGCTCTCGCAGCCGCGCCAAATTGGGAAATTGCTTCAAGTCGTCGTCTGCCGGAAGAAATTCATCCGGCGTCGTTTCAAGGATGAAGAAGAGCACGTTGTCTCCTCTTTCCTTCCCGAAATACGGCGAATCGGCTAAAGGCGCGGGAGCGTGTACCAGATCCTGAAACCGCCTGATGAGTTCCGCCGAAGTCATTCTCGGCACGCTGAACACCTCTCGTCCACGCACCGCCTGATAGCCGTAGCGGGTGAATTCCCCGCGGTCGATCGCATTCCCTTCCCAAAGCGACGCGACCGCCCGAACCGCGCTGCTTTCGTGATACGGCGTCGTCGGCAGCACGCTCCGCCAACCGGCCGCCAGGACGATCGTCAGTGCTAATAAATATGCCTCTGCTCCGATTCTTAGGGTTTGTTGCGTCCCGGACGAAATCGGATGGCCCGCCTTCCTGGCGGCCCACACGGTTGCCAAAATAATTGCCGCTAGCCCGGCGGCAAACTCGATCATCCCCCGCATCGACAAATATGCAAGATTCGCGCCCGCTTCATGCAGTCCCCAGCCGAGCGCAACTTTCATCATTCCCAAGGAGACGTACCGGCCGACCACGTCGAGCGACCGCAGTTGGATCGAGAGGAGTGTGAATGCGCTGCCGCTGATCGCTCCCGTCGCCACTGCGCCCCAGCGGGAAGGTAGGAAGCGGTTCAAGAGGAGAAGGAAAATTGGTACGCCGAGAAAGCAAACGAAAATATCTGCGCGGAATAATCCGAGCCACGCCGCGATGGAAAGCGATATCCCGTTGAGCGAGCGGCTCAGGCGCACGAAGCCGCCAAGCTCGCTCATCACGTAGATTTTTAGATATAGGCTCAGGAAAGCGGGAAGCACCCAAATCACAAGAGCGCGGCTGGCTGTCGTCCAGGAATTTCGGGTTTTGGAACCTCCGCGAAGCGGAGTTCCCGGCGTCGCTAAATCCGGGGTGAATGGCATGTTATCACAGCGATGGAAGCCCTTCGCACGTCGTGGTGTCCTCAATCGCGCCGCCCGACGCGTTGTAATGAATCACGCCCGGCAGGTCGCTGCAAAAGCTGCGCTGCCCGCTGAAGCCGATGTTCTCCGGTACGGCAGTGACCAAGTATTGGTAGGAACCGGGCCCGCTGCAGCCTGGGCCCTCTGGTGCCTGCGATCCCTCCGCCGTATAGCTAAAGACGTAGCCCGATTTCAGGTTCGGAGGAGCGGCCAACTCTTGATCGAGCAAAAGTGAGTTGTTGCACGTTGAAGCCGTACCCGTTCCGCCCAACACGGCGAAGTTCGGCGGATAGCCATTGTCCCATTCGGTGCTATAAGCCGTGGCAGCCGTCGTGATCGCCCGAACGTGCTCAACTGCCGAAGATTCGTTTGCTGCCATTCGCGAACGCAGCAGGCTCGGGATGGCCATCGCCGCGATGATCAGTATGATTGCGACTACGATCAGCAATTCGATCAGCGTGAAGCCGCGCTGTGCTTGGGAGTCCCGTGAAGCTTCGCATGTTTTTCGTTGTGTCCACATGGCGCTGCTCTTCTTCCTTCCCAAGCGAAAAAATAGGGAGGGACTTGCTGTCCCTCCCCGGTAAATCAAACCAGACAGTTCCTACTGGCCCAACGCAGTCGAGAAGCCGTCCGCCGAGCAGGAGACTCCAGCCACGGCAGAACCGAGCTGTCCTGTCGGATCAAAGAGAATCGCACCCGACTGATCGTCGCAGAACGAACGCTGACCGGTCGTTCCCACCGTGACCGGAACGGCGCCGACGTCGAAGGTCTGATCGTCGACAGTGTTCGCCGCAGAGGTTGGGACACTGGCCGGCGGGCTACCCGCTTTCATGTAGAAGTTGTAGCCTTGCTTCAACGCTGGGTCAGAGTTGAACGTTGGGTCGAGCAAGTTAGACTGGCCCCACGTCGCCGACGTAGTGGCCGCGCCGCTGAGCGCCACCAAGGTCGTCGCGTAGCCGGTGTCGTACGTCGAGTAGTACGTCACTTGCGCCGTGATGACTGTACGCACCCCGCCCACTGCGGCCGCTTCGTTCGCCGCCATCTTCGACTTCAGCAGGTTCGGAATTGCGATCGCCGCGATGATCAAAATGATCGCCACGACGATCAGCAACTCAATCAACGTGAAACCCTTCTGTCGCTTATTCATTCGTTTCTCCTAGGAGCGGTGCTCCTGAATCTCTTTCGTGTCTGTACGCCCTGGCGGGGGTACGCCCGGATATGTCGCAATGTGGATGCCAGCAGTGGGCTTCGGGTTAACCGGAACAACACATCGGCATTATAGCTCACGTTTTCAGCTACATGCAGGCGCTGTCAGCGCGTGTTCCCATTCAGCTACTCGCCTCGAAATGTCTCGTCCCCGGAATCCTGACACTTTTTGACCGCCCCCAATGACCAAATCGGCCGCCCCGCTTTTCTCCCGCCGCCCCGCTCTTCTCCTAATGTAGCGCCGCCCTTCAGGGCGGCAGGTTTTTCCTGCTCCGCGTCCAAAGTGGCGCGCGGCAGGTTTTTCCTGCTCCGGGTCACCCACACGGAAGCAGGTTCTCCTGTTTTCCGGTCGTCCTCTACGGCGGCACGTTTTTCCTCTTTTGACGTTCTGCTGTTTCCCGCTACAATCCCGCCCGTGCCGCCCAACTTTCGCCGCAAAAACATTCGCTTGCGGGCCGTGGACTATCTTGGCCGCCGGCTATATTTCCTTACCCTCTGTTTCCACAAGCGCCAGCCGCTCGCCACAAACTCGCGCATAGCTAAATGGCTCATCAAAACTATCGCCCAACATGCAGCGCGCGCTGGCTTTGCCATTCATGCTTACTGCATCATGCCCGATCACATCCACCTCCTCACCCTTGGCTTGCACGGCGAAAGCGATTTGCGCGGCTTCGTAGAGCACCTCAAGGCACGGACCGGATTCGAATTTGCCGCAAAGACGGGTCGGTCGCTCTGGCAATTCAAATACTACGACCACATTGTTCGCAACGGAGATCCGGCCGATGGCATAGCCGTCTACATCTGGATGAACCCCGTCCGAAAGGCATTGTGCCACCGCCCGCAAGAATATCCGTTTTCTGGCTCCTGTACTGATTATGGGAGAAAGATGTTCGCGAACTTGGCGACCGTTACCTGGATTCCGCCGTGGAAAGCTGCCGAAAATCGCCTGCCGCGCTGAAGTGCGGCTCTACATAAAATCCACCAACGCCGCACCGCTGGACTTCGGGATTGTCCCCTTGTAGCACCGCCGTCGTCTTAATGTAGCGCCGCTCTTCAAGGGCGGCAGCTTTTCTTGTTTGGACACCCTTCGATGCAGCAGGAATGGTCCCACGCCGCCAATCGCCCCATATATCGGCGCAAATGCCCGCTAAAAGTGGTTTCAATTGAAAGGAACGAAATCGTTTGAATTGAAAGGAATTTTAGGGCGCCCGGCGGCTGCAACTGAGCCGCAATGAGGCCTTGTAAGTTCGCAGCCTGTCGCACAAAGGCGTGGTGCTACATAAAACCGTCAACGCGGCGCTGCTGGACTTCGGATTGCCCCGTTGTCGCGCCGCTGTGGTCTTAATGTAGCGCCGCCCTTCAGGGCGGCAGGTTTTTCCCGTTCCGGACGCCTTTCAACGCGGCATGACCGGTCACATCCCATCAAATCTGGTGACGCTCGGAAGCCTACACGCCGTATTTCTTCGCGTAATGCCGGAACGACCGGTAGCTCATGCTCAGCAGCTCGGCCGCCCGCGTCCGAATCCCTCCGGAACGCTCCAGCGCAGCCAGCAGGTACGACCGTTCCAGCTTGGCGATGTACTGCTCCAGGTTCACTCCATCCTCGGGCAGGCTGATTCCGTTGCCGTTGTGCGAAAGCTTCGGCACCAGCTCTTGCGCGTGGCTGCGGATGCGCTCCGGAAGCGTCTCGGGCGAGATACGATGGCCCGCTTCCAGCGCCACGGCGCGCTCGATCGTGTTCTCCAGCTCGCGAACGTTTCCCGGCCAGTCGTACACTTCCAGCAGACGCATCGCCTCCGGCTCTATCCCGTCCACGTTCTTGTTCATCGATTTTGAAAACCGCCCCAGGAACTCGCGCGCCAGCAAGGGAATATCCTCGCGCCGCTCGCGCAAGGAAGGCAGGTGAATCGGAATCACGCTGAGCCGGTAGTACAAATCCTCCCGAAACCGCTCTTCCGCGATCTCCTTCTCCAGGTCTTTATTCGTGGCCGCGATCACCCGCACGTCCACGTCGGATTCTTCCGTGCTGCCGATCGGGCGCACTTTGCCCTCCTGCAGCACGCGATAGAGCTTCACCTGCATGGTGACGCTCATGTTGCCGATCTCGTCCATGAACAGCGTGCCGCCGTGCGCCGCCTGGAAAAGCCCGCGCCGGTTTTCGTTCGCGCCCGTGAACGCGCCCTTCATGTAGCCGAAAAGCTCGGATTCAAGCAGCGTCTCCGGAAACGCCCCGCAATTGATGGTGACGAACGGATTTTTCGCCCGCGCGCTATTTTCGTGGATCGCCCGCGCCACCAGCTCTTTCCCAGTTCCGCTTTCGCCGGTGATCAGCACCCGGCTCGATTGCGGCGCGATATTCTGAATGAGCTCGAAGATCTCGCGCATTTTCGGGCTCGTCCCGATCATCTTGTCCAGCCCCGTCAGCCGCCGGAGCTCGCGGCGGAGGTAGCCGGCTTCCTTCTTGAGTTCGAGGCGTTCGGCAACGGATTGCACGGCGGGGCGCAATTCGTCGAGCAGGCGGTCGCCCTTTATCACGTAGCGGTCGGCGCCGAAATTCACGGCGTCGATGGCCGTATCGATCGTGGGGACGCCGGTGACCAGGATGAACACCGTGGCCGGTGAAACTTCCTTGCAATAGCGCAACAGCTCGACTCCGTCCATATCCGGCATGCAGATATCCGACACGACGATATCGAAAATCTGCGACGCGAGCTTGCGTTCCGCCATCTGGCCATTGGAGGCCACGTCCACTTTGTGGCCCTCCTTGCGAAAGCTGATCTCCAGCAGTTCGCAAATCGAGCGCTCGTCGTCAACGATGAGCATGTGGGCCATGAACTCTGTTATCCCCTTGTAATCACCTGGTTCCGGCGTGCAACAGCTCGGCATCGCCGCGGCTCCGCGGCCGGACGCTTACGCGCGGGGCCGCGCTGCGCGGAATCTCCACTACAAATGTGGCGCCGTTCGATCGTTGCGCCTGCGCACGAACGTGGCCGCCATGCGCCTGCACGATCTGATACACGATGGCCAGTCCCAATCCGGTGCCGCCGGGAAATCCCGATTGGAACGGCTCGAAGATGCGCGCCGATTCGCCTGGATCGAATCCCATGCCCGTATCGCCTACGGATATCCGCACCCAATCCTCGTCGGCGTCGAGTCCAATGGACAGGACTCCGCCCTCCGGCATGGCGCGCAGCGCGTTGTTGCACAAGTTCCAGAAGATTTGCTTCAAGCCGTCGCGGTCGGCCCGCGCGCGGATGCCATGATTTCCAAAACTCTTTTCGATGCGATATTTTCCAGAGAGTCCGTCGCCTCGCTCGATCAGCAGCAACGTCTCGTCGAGAACGGCAGCCACATCCAAATCAGCGAACAGCAGTTTGCGCTCGCGCGAATAATCGAGAAAATCGCTGATGATCTGGTTCAGACGTTGCGATTCGCGGCTGACGATCTGAACCAGCGTCTTATCGTCGTCATCGAGCGGAGCGAAGCGCGCCAACTCCTTGAGCGCGCCGGTCATAGCCGTGAGCGGCTGGCGAATTTCATGCGCGATCGCGGCCGAAAGCCGTCCAAGCGCGGCCATGCGCTCCTTGGTCAACACTTCCCGTTCCAGGCGCTTCAGTTCCGTCAGGTCCTGGAAATTAAATACGTAGCCGCTGGCTTCGTTCTGCCCCGTACGCAGCGGAGAAATTGAAAAGCCCAGATACCGCTTCGCCCCCGCCGGGGTGGCGAATTCGATCTCCTTGCGAAGCGCGACGGGTATGCCGTTCTCGTCCAGTTCCACCGGCCAAAGTTCCTGGAAGATGTCGCCGATGGGTTCGTTCCGCAGCAACCCGAAGCCGCGGCCCATGATTTCGGCGCCCGAACGATTCACCAGCAGGATGTGGCCCTCCGAATCCGTGGTGAGCAGACCGCCGCGCATCGATTCGATAATGTCGCGGTTGAACGCCTGCAAATCCCGCAGTTCCTGGCTTTTTTCGCGCAGTTCCGCGCCCTTGCTGCGAATCGTCTGGGCCAGCAAGCTGCCCAGATAGGCAACGGCAAAGAACGCGAACGCGTTGCTGACGAGCCACGTCTCCAGTGTCCGAGCATCCGGAAGCGATCCGGTACTGCGCGGAATCCACCCGTAATAACTAAGCTCGACCATGGAGGCCAGCAGGACGAAGCTGCAGCCAGCCAGCGCGAAGACACCCCTGCGCGTAAACAACAGGCTGCCCATCAAAATGACCAGCAGATAGAGAGAAATGAAGTAGCTATCCCAGGCACCGCTGGCGTACACCATCGCGGTGATTACCGCCAAGTCGAACGACACCTGCAGCGGCTCCAACCAGCGAGCCCGCGCGAAAGCGCGGTTCAGCGCCAAACAACTGGTTGCCAGCGCGTACCAGAATGCGGCGAGCAGAAACAGAGTGCCGACCGGCATCGACGTGTGGGTCCATTGCCGGAGGGCCGCCACCACCGCCAGCAGAAAGGTAATGACGAGAAAGCGGACGCGCCCCAGCCAGGGGAGCCATTCATTCGGAGTGGATGAAAATTCCATTTATATGAACCATTGAGAGAACCCGAAGCAACCGCGGTTCAGGCGCGCGCCGCCGCTCGATGTGCTTATGCTCGCGACAAACGAATCTCGCGCGCCATTTCCCACGCCTTCGGGCTACCCCAAAATCAGGTCTTCGAAAGCTGTCCAATAAGGCTGAACATAGGCAGATACATGGAAATGACCACGCCGCCCACAACGATGCCAAGGAACACGATCATGATCGGCTCGATAGCCGTCAGCATGTCCTTCACGGCAACGTCCACCTCGTCTTCGTAGAAGTCCGCGATTTTCTGGAGCATCGCGTCCATGGCGCCCGTTTGTTCGCCGACGCCGATCATCTGCGTCACCATGCCTGGGAAAACGTCCGTTTCCTTGAGCGGATCAACGAGAGAGCGGCCCGCTTCGACGGCCTTGCGCGTCTGCGCGATGGCCCGTTCCACCACCGCGTTCCCTGCGGTGCGGGAAGTAATGTCCAATCCTTCGAGAATCGGGACGCCGCTGGAGATCAGGGTGCCCAGGGTGCGAGTGAACCGCGCCACCGCGATTTTCCGCAGCACCATTCCGACGACCGGGGCCTTTAGCAGCAGGGCGTCAAGGGAGTAACGGCCTTGCGGAGTCTTGTACCAGAAGTGGATGGCGATGGCCGATCCGATGCTGAACACCACGATCATTAGCCCGTAAATACTTCCCACGAAATTGCTCAGGGCGATCACGATGCGCGTGGGCAGCGGCAACGCAGCGCCCAATCCGGTGAACAGCGTCGCGAAAACCGGCACCACCTTCCACAAAAGCAAGCCGACGACGGCAATCGCGATGCCCATGACCGACACCGGGTAGATCATCGCCGACTTGACGGCGCGCTTCAGCTTCACGTTCTTTTCGATGTACGTGGAGAGCCGTTGCAGAATGGTGTCCAAAATACCGCCGGTTTCGCCCGCTTCCACCATGTTGTAGTACAGCGGGTCGAACACCTTCTCGTGCTGCTTCATGGACGCCGAGAGCGTAGCGCCGCCTTCGACCGACGCGCGCACGCTGGTGAGTATCTTCTGGAAAATCTTATTCTCCTGCTGGCCCGCCAGGATTTCGAGGCATTGCACCAAAGGCAAGCCGGCGTCGATCATCACGGAAAACTGGCGCGTGAAAATCGCCAGCTCCTTCGAGTCCACGCCGGTACCGAACGTGGGAATGTTGAATTCCTTGCCCTTCTCAGAGAGCTTGCTGACGTTGATCTGCTCGCGGCGCAGCGCCGCCTGGAGCGCGGCTTTAGTCTCCGCCACGCGCTCTCCGGAAACTTTCGTTCCGGCGCGATTGACCCCTTGATATGTGAATACCGGCATGACTTTTCCCTCCCTTTTCTCTTACCGGCGCGCGGGAACTCGCCCGCTGGCCTGCGGCGCGTTTACCCCTCGGTTGATCAAATCCTGCAATTCGTCCGGATTCGACGAACGCGAAAGCGCCGTTTCCAGGCTGATCAGCTTCTGGAAATAGGCCATCGCAAGGCTCTGGTTGAACGTCTGCATTCCGGTCTGCCCGGTTCCCGTTTGCATGGCCGAGTAGATTTGATGGATTTTGTCCTCGCGGATCAGGTTGCGGATCGCCGCGTTGGGAATCAAGATTTCCATCACCATGGCGCGCCCTCGCCCATCGATACGCGGCAGCAACGATTGGCACAGAATGCCCTCCAATATGAGGGAAAGCTGTGTGCGAACTTGGGATTGCTGGTGCGCGGGGAAAACGTCCACGACGCGGTTAATTGTCGAGATGGCCGAATTGGTGTGCAGCGTAGCAAACGTCAAGTGCCCCGTCTCTGCGATTCGAAGCGCGGATTCAATGGTTTCCAGGTCGCGCATTTCGCCGATCAGCACCACGTCCGGATCTTCCCGCAGTGCCGCGCGAAGGGAATTCGCGAACGAGTGGGCGTCGGAGTGAATTTCCCGCTGATTAACCAAGCACTTCTTATGGTTGTGCAGGAACTCGATGGGGTCCTCGATCGTGATCATGTGCTCTTCGCGCTCGTTATTGATCTTGTCCAGCATTGCCGCGAGCGTCGTGGACTTGCCAGAGCCGGTCGGCCCGGTGACCAACACCAGTCCGCGCGGTTTGTCGCACAGCGTGCGCACCACTTGCGGCAACCCCAGCGCGTCGAAACTCTTGATCTCCCACGGAATCGTTCGAAATACCGCCGCCACCGCGCCACGCTGATGAAAGATGTTGCTGCGGAAACGCGCCAGGCTTTTCAAGCCGAATGAAAAGTCCAGCTCCAAATTTTCTTCCAGCCGGTGCTTTTGCACATCCGTGAGGACGCTATACGCCAGCGCCTTCGTGTCCGCGGCCGTCAGAGGCGGCATGTCCAGAGGACGCAGCTTGCCATGCACCCGAACTCGCGGCGGAGTGTTCGTGGAGAGGTGCAAGTCGCTCCCTCCCATTTCGATCATGGTTTTCAGAAGCTCGCTTAACGTGATGCCCGCCATCCTCTTCCTCCGCTACAGAACGGTTTCCCGCAGCACTTCTTCCATCGTCGTCAGTCCAGCCGCAACCTTGGTGAGACCACTGCGCCGCAGCGTGATCATGCCCAGCTCCAGGGCTTTTTTCTTCAGCTCCAGCGCCGAAGCGCCGACCAGAATCAGTTCTCTGAGCTCGTCGCTGATCTCCATCACTTCGTAGAGGCCGACGCGCCCCTTGTATCCGGTGTTGTTGCAGGTGCCGCATCCTTTGCCGCTATATACCGTGGTCTTCGCCGCTTCATCCGGCGTGTAACCTGCCTCGATCAGCGCCTCGGGCTGCAGTTGCAGCGGCTCCTTGCACTGAACGCAAATCCGGCGCACCAACCGTTGCGCGCAAATCAGGTTCACCGAAGTAGCCACCAGGAACGGCTCGATACCCATGTTCATCAACCGGCTGATGGTGGAGGGCGCGTCGTTGGTATGCAGAGTGGATAAAACCAGGTGGCCGGTGAGCGCGGCTTTCACGGCGATTTCCGCCGTCTCGAAGTCTCGAATCTCGCCGACCAGGATGATGTTAGGGTCTTGCCGCAGGAAGGCGCGCAGAGCGGAGGCGAAGTTGAGCCCGATCTGCTCCTTCATCTGCACCTGATTGATGCCCGGCAACTGGAACTCGACCGGGTCCTCGGCGGTCATGATGTTCGTGTCGTGCGTATTCAGCCGGGCAACGGACGAATACAGAGTGTTGGTCTTTCCCGAACCGGTCGGCCCGGTGACCAGCACCATTCCGTAAGGCTTCAAAATTTGCCGCTCGAATTTCTGCAGTGATTCGGGCTCGAATCCAAGCTTGGTCATGTCCAGCCGCAGGTTTTCCTTGTCCAGCAGCCGGAGCACGATTTTTTCGCCGAAGAGCGTGGGAACGGTGGAGACGCGGAAGTCCAGTTCCTTTTTCTTACCGTCTTTCAGGTACTTGATCATGATGCGGCCGTCTTGCGGCAGCCGTTTTTCGCTGATATCCAGCTTGGACATGATCTTGATGCGGCTGGTGATCGCGTCGCGCAGCTTCAGCGGCGGCGCCATGACGTTCTGCAGCACGCCGTCTATGCGGAACCGCACGCGGTATTCTTTTTCGTACGGCTCGACGTGAATATCGCTCGCGCCGCGCTTCACGGCGTCGGTCAAGATCAAATTGCAAAGCTTGATGATCGGAGCTTCTTCGGCGGCCCTTTCGAGCGAAGCCAGGTCCATCTCGGCTTCTTCGCCCGCCAACTCCAGTGCGTCGCCGTCTTCGCCGGTAAGGTCCTTCATCACCTTGTCCAGCTCTTCGACGCTCTCTACCGCTCCATAAAATTTGCTGATCGCCTCGCTGATGGCCGTTTCGGAAGCCACCACCGGCTCGACATTGAAGCCGGTCATGAACTTAATGTCGTCCATCGCGAAGACGTTGGTCGGATCGGTCATTGCGATGGTGAGCGTGGATCCCACGCGGGAGAGCGGCACGATCTGATAGCGCACCGCCGTTTCCTGCGGTACCAGCTTGATTACCGAAGGATCGACTTCATAAAATTTGAGATTGATGGAAGGAACGCCGTATTGGCGCGAGAGCACGGCCGTGATGTCGTCGTCGCTGACCAGCCCCATCTTGACGAGACAGGTCCCTAGACGACCGCCATTTTTCTTTTGATAGTCAAGCGCCTGCTTCAGCTGATCGCCGGAGATCAGGCTATCCTTGACTAGTATTTCGCCCAGGCGTGAAGACATAAGCTATTTGGCACGATTCGACCGCTTCCCCGGCTGGATTCATCCCCCGACGGGCGGTACTAGAACCGTGCGAACTGCAAGCGTAGCACGCAGCAAAGTCCGCCATCGGGTCCGCTGCCGCCTCGGTGGTGAATCTGCTAACATCCGTTCCGCCGCATCGGTACCTGTACGTCCGTACAGGGTAAATTTGCGCTCCCTGTCCTTTGGTACAGGTGCGCTTTTCCGGCGCCGCAAATTGGCAGCCCTCATAGGCTTTATCGGTAAGCAACGACAGGACTTCACCGCCGAGCGAAGCCGATGTGCGGAGAAGGGCATGGATCGAGTAAGCGCAGGGCGGCCAGCCGTCTTGTTGGCGCTGAGGCGTGCTGGACCGGGGATTAGTTGCGCTGTCTAGCGGTGCGCTGGGCAGCTGCTTCAGTGGCCTCCCAATGGAGAATTTTCAAATCCGGCGCGGGCGCTATAGCGGGAAACGCATCCCTTCTGCTACGATGGCATCCTGGGGCGGTTAGCTCAGCGGTTAGAGCATCCGGTTTACACCCGGAAGGTCCTCCGTTCGAATCGGAGATCGCCCACCAGTTAGCATCGCCCATCATCGCGGGGGACGTAGTTCAGTTGGTTAGAACGCTGCCCTGTCACGGCAGAGGTCGCGGGTTCGAGTCCCGTCGTCCCCGCCATTCTTCGTAGCCACGACGAACGGATGGAGTGAACTTCAAGTGGTACCTTCGTTCTAATCCAGTAGCAGCATCAGCCCATTACATTCCCACATCTCGCCCGCTACGCTCCCAATGAGCTGTTTTGTCAACGCGGCACACTCGCGCGCCGGTCTAAAGACTAATTTCCGCTGAGTTAATCGGCCGGCGGGCGCCCGTTGACCGCTGAGGGACGGTTCCCATGCAGTCGCTGCTGGAAGTCCACAACCTTACGGTTCGCTATCGGACGGCCTCCGGTGATGCGGCGCCTTCCGTCGACGGCGTCTCGTTTTCAATCGCGCCGGGCGAAACGCTGGGATTGATGGGCGAATCGGGCTGCGGCAAAAGCAGCATCGCGCTGGCCCTACTGGGACTTTTGCCGACGAAGCAGGCGCAAGTTACAGGCTCGATCTGTTTTCGCGAGTGCAACCTGCTCGGGCTCCGCGAGCGTGAGCTGCAAAAAATTCGCGGCGCTGCAATCTCCTTGATTTACCAAGAACCGGAAATCGCGTTGAGTCCGGTGATGCGCGTGGGAGCGCAAGTGGCCGAAGTGATTCGCGCTCACGCCCGCGACTCCTGGAGCCAGTGCCGCTCCGGCGCGCGTGCCATGCTGGCGCGCGTGGGCTTCGCGCAGGTGGACCGCATCTACAACGCGTATCCGCACCAACTGAGCGGCGGCCAGCGACAACGTATCGTGCTTGCGCAAGCTCTTGCTTGCGAGCCTTCCCTTCTGATCGCCGACGAGCCGACGGCACATCTAGATCTTCGCAGCCAGGGCGAATTTCTCGGATTGCTCGAATGCCTCAAGCGCGACTCGGGAATTTCGATCCTGCTGATCAGCCACACTCCTGAAATTCAAATGCGTATGTCCGATCGCCTGATGGTGATGCGAGCGGGGCGCATCGTAGAGCACGGCCGCGTCGATGAACTCGCCGGAAATTCGCGCGATCGGTACACGCGCGCAATTCTGGGTTCGCTGGCGCTTTCACGCGACTGCGCTGAGAACGAATTTGCGGAGAGTGCCGTCCGATGAGCGTCTCGCGCTGCAATCCGCTTATTTCGATTCGCAACTTGGCCAAGACTTACACGCAGCGGCGCGCGATCGGCGGCGGCAGATTCGCGGTCGACGCATTTCGCGGAGTCGATCTCGATGTCGCTGAGGGCTCCACGCTTGCTATCGTGGGGGAATCCGGCGCCGGCAAATCGACGCTCGTTCGCTGCCTTGCGCTGCTTGAGAAACCCGACGCCGGCGAAATTTTTTTCGGTGGCGCGAATTTGCTCGCGCTTGGTCGCAAGCAGCTTTTCCCAGTTCGGCGTCAAATTCAGCTGATCTTTCAGGATCCGGCGTCCGCTCTGAACCCTGGCATGTCCGCCGCGGAAATCGTCGAAGAGCCGCTCGCCATCCAGCGCGAAGGGACACCGGCGGGACGCCGCCGTCGCGCGATTGAGCTGCTGGAACAAGTGGGGCTGTCCGCTGGCTCTGCGGGGAAACGTCCACTGGACTTCAGCGGCGGCCAGCGCCAGCGCCTCGCCATTGCGCGCGCCCTCGCGCTGCGGCCGAAGCTCCTGATTTTCGACGAAGCGCTTTCAAGTCTCGATCTTGCCACGCGCGATTCCATTGTTGCGCTTTTGGATCGGCTGCGCGCCGAGTACGGCCTCACGTTCGTTCACGTCCTACACGATCTGCGACTAGCGTCTGAAATTGCCACTGACGCCGCGGTGCTGTTCGAGGGACGAATCGTCGAGCGCGCGCCGGCCGCGCAAATGTTTGCGCGCCCGGAACACCCCTATACGCGGTCGCTGCTGAGCGCGCTTAAATCGCTGCGACCAGCCCGCGAAGGTTCGCGCGTGGAGTCAGCTGAACTCGTCGAGGCACTGCCATGAAATTCCTCGCCCGGCGTCTTCTTTATTCGCTGGCAATTTTGCTCGCCATCTCATTTCTGTCATTTCTAATGCTGCAATGGGCCCCGGGCGATTATTTCGAGGCGATGCGCATGAATCCGCGTGTCTCCGCGCAAACGGTGGAAGTGCTGCGCGCTCAATACGGCGCAAATCGCACCTTTGCCGCCCGTTATGTGACTTGGATGGGCTCGCTCGCGCGCGGTGACCTGGGTGTGTCGTTCGCCTACGGAACGCCCGTTGGTCCGCTGCTCTGGCCGCGGGCACGTAACACTCTTCTGCTCACCGGCTCATCCATGATCCTTTCCTGGCTGATGGCTGTTCCGCTGGGCATCTGGTCCGCCGCTCGTAAAGGCGCGCTGCTTGACCGCTTCTTCTCATTCGCCACTTCGACCGTGCTCGCGGTTCCCGACCTGCTGCTGTTTCTTCTGTTGCTTCTGCTAGCGGTACGCACCGGCTGGTTTCCAGCGGGCGGCATGGTCTCCTCCAATTTTGACGATCTCTCCTTCTGGCAAAAAGCTGGCGACGTCGCGATTCATTTCGCCTTGCCTGCCCTTGGCTTGGCTGTGGTGGCGCTGCCCTTGCTGCTTCGCCACGTCCGAGCCGCGATGATCGAGGTTCTCAACGCGCCCTTCATCCGCGCCGCGCGCGGGCATGGCATCCCACCGTGGCGCCTGCTTTGGCGCTACGCCCTGCCAGCCGCGTCGAATCCGTTGATCTCGCTCCTTGGACTCTCCATCGCCACCATGCTGAGCGCGTCGTTGATTGTCGAAGTGATTCTCAGTTGGCCGGGACTCGGCCCGCTGATGATTCAGGCGATCCTGGCTCGCGACGTGAACGTCGTCATCGGAGTGGTCATGCTTTCGTCCGTCTTCTTGCTCGCCGGGAATCTGATCGCAGACGTTCTGCTGTTCGCCAGCGATCCACGGATTCGGGTGGAGTGACGATGAAGGGCAGCCGTACATTCTGGACCGTCTTAATCCTTCTGGCGGCTTTCCATGCGGTGGTGCTATTCGCGGGGTTTTTCGCGCCCTATGGCTATTCGCGGCAAAATCGCGATTTCCCATATGCGCCTCCGACGCGCATCCATTTCGTCGATTCGCACGGGCATTTTCACCTTCGGCCGTTTATTTACGGCTGGCAAGCTTCTTCCGATTCGTACGGGGCTTACGCCGTGGACAGCAGCGAGACGTATCCCATCCACTTCTTCGTGGGGGGGGCTCGCTACGAAATTGCCGGCCTCATCCCGTCGCGCACTCATCTCTTCGGCGTCACGGCTCCCGGCCAAATTTCCCTGATGGGCACGGACGGCTATGGCCGCGACCAGTTCAGCCGCTTCCTGTACGGCGGCCAAATTTCGCTCGCCGCCGGTCTGATCGCCGCGGCGCTATCGCTGCTCCTAGGACTTGCCATCGGCTCGCTTGCGGGCTTCTACGGCGGCTGGCTCGATAACGCCCTGATGCGTGGCGGCGACCTCTTCATGGCGCTGCCTTGGCTCTATCTGCTGTTTGCCGTCCGCGCTGCAATGCCGCTGCACATCGCCCAAGGACAAGTCTTTCTTCTCATCGTCGTGGTGATCGGATTGATCGGCTGGGCGCGTCCAGCCCGCCTGATTCGCGGGGTCGTGCTGAGCGCCAAGGAGCGCAATTTCGTTATTGCCGCGCGCGGTTTCGGCGCGTCCGACTTTTACCTGCTCCGCCGCCATATTCTCCCGCACACCTACAGCATTCTTCTTACGCAGATGACGCTGCTCATCCCTCAATACATCCTCGCGGAAGTGACGCTTAGCTTCCTTGGCCTCGGCATCGGCCAACCGCTTCCAAGCTGGGGCAGCCTCTTGTCCGGCCTGCAGCAATATTACGTCCTCGCCTCCTACTGGTGGATGTTCCTGCCCGCAATCATTCTCATACCGGTGTTCCTCGGCTATTCCCGGATCGCCGATGCATTGCAGGAACGCTTTGCCGTTGTTCCGCTATAAATCGACGCTCCTCTCTGCAAGAATTTCCTTATGCGCCTGAGCCGCCTCTCTGGAAGCATTGTGGCCGCCTGCCTGCTTTTCGCGGCAATCGCTGCGGCCACACTCGCGCAATCGGCCGGCAAAGCCACTCCCAATGAGCTCGGCACTCCTGGAGGCACTCTCACCATCGCTCTCCGCTCCGAGCCTAAAACTCTCAATCCCGCGTTCGCCGCTGATCAGTCTTCGCAGGACGTGATCTACTGCATGAACGCGGACCTGATCCACATCAATCGCGAGTCCCAGCGCACCGAGCCAGACCTCGCCGAATCCTGGACCGTTTCGCGCGACGGAAAGATCTACACGCTGCATCTTCGCCGCGGCGTTCGCTTCTCCGATGGCCAGCCTTTTACGGCAGACGACGTTATCTTCAGTTTTCGCGTGTATCTCGATGCGAAAATCGATTCGCCGCAGCGCGACCTCCTGATTATCGGCGGCAAGCCGATTTCAGTGGAAAAGATCGACGCCTACACCGTGCGCTTCATCCTGCCGCAGCGGTATGCCGCGGCCGAGCGCCTTTTCGATGGTTTCCCGATTCTTCCGCGCCACCTGCTTCAGAACGCCTACGCCGAAAGCAGTTTTTCGAAAGCCTGGGCCGTCTCCGCCTCGCCTAGCCAATTCGCCGGTCTTGGCCCCTTTCGCCTTGCCGAATACGTTCCCGGCCAACGCATCGTGCTGGAGCGCAATCCGTATTACTGGAAGCGCGATGCTGCTGGAAAGCAGCTTCCCTATCTCGACAAACTCGTCTTTCTCTTCGTCCCGAGCGAAGACGCCCAGGTGATTCGCTTTCTCTCCGGCGATACGGACGTCCTCGATCGCTTCAGCTCTGAAAACTATTCCGTACTCAAGGCGCGCGAATCCGCGAAGCGGTTCCACATGGACGATCTCGGCGCAAGCCTCGAATACAACTTTCTCTTTTTCAATCTCAATGACCTCGCCGGCAAGAATCTGCCGCAAATTGCCGCGAAGCAGGCTTGGTTCGCCGATGTGCGTTTCCGACAAGCTGTTTCCTCCGCCATCGACCGCGCCGCCATCGTTCGCCTGGTCTATCAGGGCCGCGCCAGCGCACTCGCCGCGCAAGTCACGCCCGGAAACAAACTCTGGCTCGATCCGGCAATCAAGCCCGCGAGCCACTCCGTCCAGCACGCGCGCGATCTGCTGAAAGCCGCTGGATTTTCCTGGCGCGCGGACGGCTCTCTGGTTGATCGAGGCGGCGGACCAGTGGAGTTTTCGATTCTCACCAGTTCCTCGAACGCCCAGCGCGCGAAAATCGCGACCCTAATCCAAAGCGACCTCAGCGCGCTCGGTATGAACGTTCATGTCGTCACGCTCGATTTCAGCGCCATGGCCGATCGTTTGCTGAACTCCTTTGATTACGAAGCCGCCATCATGGGCCTGGCTGACGGCGATGCCGACCCCAACACGGAAATGAATATCTGGCCGTCAAGCGGCGGCATGCACATCTGGCATTTGAACGAACAGCGCGCCGTCACGCCATGGGAGGCCGAACTGGACCGGCTTATGAACCAGCAGCTCGTCACGCTCGATTATCCCAAGCGGCGCCAGTTGTACGACCGGGTCCAGCAGATTGTGGCCAACCAACTTCCAATCATCTGCCTTGCGAGTCCCGATGTTCTCGTTGCCGCGAAGGATCGCGTTGGAAACTTCAGCCCCGCGATCCTCGAACCCTACGTTCTCTGGAATGTGGACCGCCTCTATGTCCGCTGACACAACCACCGCACTGGCCGAGCCGAACGCGGCGCCGGTGCGCGACGACGCGGCGCTCGTTCGCGAGTGCCTGAGCGGCAGCGAGTCCGCCTGGTCCGCGTTGATCGACAAATACAAAAACCTCATCTATTCGATTCCCATCAAGTACGGTCTCTCGCCCGACGACGCTAGCGACATTTTTCAAGCCGTCTGCCTGGAAATGCTTGCGGAGCTTCCCAAGCTGCGCAAACCGAAGGCGCTGCCGAAGTGGATCATCCAGATCGCCGTTCACAGATGTTTTCATCACAAGCGGCAGCTCCAGCGTGTTTCCACCGCCGGTACCGCTGAGGATTTTCCCGAGCAGAGCACGTCTCCGGCCGCCGAAAACATCCTGCGTGAAGCGGAACAGGAACAGGGATTCCGCGATGCGATCGCGAGCCTGCCGCCGCGCTGCCGCCAGCTCGTCCACATGCTGTTTTTCGAGGAGCCGGCGCGTCCTTATCAGGAAATCGCTTCCCAGCTCGGCCTCGCGCCAGGCTCCATCGGCTTCATTCGGCAGCGCTGCCTGGATAAGCTGCGCGACAAGCTGGAGCAGGCGGGTTTCTAGTGCGCGCCGCCGTTAAAAAAAAGGCCCCCGTCTCCGCTGCGATTGTTCGCAAGCTCGGATCTCTGGCGGACGACGCCAGCCGTCAACAATTTCTGAAAACCCGCCCGGACCTCTTTCGAAAAGCCGTCGCTCTTCATTTGAATGACGTGGTGCGCGCGCAACTCCGCGCGGATACCCAACAGGCGCTTTCCCTCGCTGAAGCCGCCGTCGCCATCTCTCGCCGGGTACGCAGCCAGGAAACCCTGGCCCTTTGCTTGCGCTCGAAGGCCAACGCCCTCTATATGCTCGGGGAAAACAAGGCGGCCCTCGAGTTTCATGCCGAAGCACTCGGCGTATTTCGGCAGATCGGCGACGCCCGGGAACAGGCGCGCACGCTTATCCCCACGATCCAGCCCTTGATCCTGCTCGGCGAATATCAGCGCGCGTTCGATACCGCCGCTGAGGCAAAAACCATTCTGGAACGAATTGGCGACGCACAACGCCTCGGTCACCTGGAAATCAACGTCGGAAACATATTCCACCGCCAGGACCGCTTCGAAGAGGCGCTGGCCTGCTACCAGCGCGCCTATGAGTCCCTGTTGCAGTTTCGGGATTCGGAGGGCCTTGCCGTGGCGCTCTACAATATGGCCGTCTGCCTGATCTCGTTGAACGACTTTCCTCGCGCCCTCGCTTCGTATCAGCGCGCCCGCGACATGTGCGTGCAGCGCGGAATGACGCTTCTCGTCACTCAAGCTGACTACAACATCGCCTATCTCTATTACCTACGCGGCGAGTACAGCCGCGCGATCGAGATGCTCCGCGCCACGCGCGAGACTTCCGAGCAAAATGGCGATGCCCACATCCTCGCGCTTTGCTATCTGGACCTCTCGGACATCTATATCGAGCTGAATCTCAGCGCCGAGGCTCGCGAGGTGGCGCACGAAGGATGGGAACGCTTCCGCAAGCTCGGCATGGGCTATGAAGAAGCCAAATGCCAGGCCAATGAAGCCTTGGCGCTAAGCCAGACCGGCAAAGCCATTCATGCGCTCGAATTGTTCGACCGCGCGCGCGCTAAATTCGTCCAGGAAAACAATCTCGTTTGGCCCTGGCTGATCGATCTCTATCGGGCGCTCGTCCTTTTCAACGAAGGCCGCTATTTTGAGTCGCGCCGCTTCTGCGAGCAGGCCGCCAAATTCTTCGACTCCTCGTTTCTGCCCAACAAAGCGGTTTTGTGCCACCTCCTTCTCGCGCGCCTCTCATTTCGCACAGGAGATCTCCCGGCGGCGAACGTCGAATGCGGCCGCGCCCTCGATTATCTCTGCTCCGTGGAGGCGCCATCGCCGCGCTTCCAGGCTGAGTTCCTTTCAGGTCAGATAGCCGAAGCCTCCGGAGCGCTCGACGAGGCTTATCGAAATTTTCAGCGCGCGCGAGAAGCGCTCGAAACCCTGCGCGGCGGCGTGCATGGCGACGATCTAAAAATCTCGTTCATGAAGAATCGCCTGGAAGTTTACGAATGCCTGGTGGACATTTGCACGCGGCAACGCCGGGGACGCGACGCCGCCGAAGAATCCTTCGGCTACATGGAAATGGCCAAATCCCGCAGCCTGGCCGAACTCCTCGTTCATCACGCGCAGACTTTGCCCGACGCGCCAAGCGGCCAGAGCGGACTGGTCCGCAAAATTCGCGAAATGCGCGAGGAATTGAACTGGTATTACCGCCGCATCGAGATCGAGCAACTGCAAACCGGGACTCCCTCGCCCGACCGTATCGAACAGCTGCGCCAAAAAGCCGCGGCGCACGAGAGCAATCTTCTCCGCGCCCTTCGCGAACTGCCGAAGTCCCAAAACGCCGGCGCCGACGTCGCTCCCGAATCCGTTGACGAAATTCGCGCGTCGCTGCCCGCGGACGCGGCCACGGTCGAGTACTTCAACGTCAAGGGACAATTCGTCGCCGCCGTTCTCACGCGCCGTTCGCTCGAAATCGTCCCGCTCACTCCCGCTTCACGGGTCATCAGCCTGATGCGCATGCTCGAATTTCAGATTTCCAAGTTCCGGCTTGGCGCCGACTACACCCGGCAATTCCATGAGCCGCTATTGGAAGCGTCCAAGGCGCACCTCAGGAATTTGTACGCCGAAGTCTTTGCGCCACTGCGCTCGCACATCTCCGCCGCGCATCTTGTGATCGTTCCGCACGGCGTCCTGCACTACTTGCCCTTCCACGCGCTTCTCGATGGCGACCGCTATTTAATCGACGATTTCTCCGTGTCGTATGCGCCCAGCGCCACAACCTTCGCTCTCTGTCAGAAAAGTTCCAGCCACTCGGAAGGCCCGCCGCTGGTGATGGGCATCCCCGACGATCGAGCTCCGTTTATCCTCGACGAAGTGCAAGCCGTCTCCAAGGTCTTGCCCGGCGCCACTCTGCTGATCGGATCCGAAGCCAACGATGCGAATCTGCGCGAGAAAGGTCTCCATAGCCGGGTGGTTCACATTGCTACGCACGGCTCGTTTCGCCGCGACAATCCAATGTTTTCCAGCATCCGCCTCGGCAACGGAAATCTCGCCCTCTACGATCTCTATCATCTGAGATTTGATTGCGAGTTGATTGCTTTGAGCGGTTGCGCCACTGGCCTCAACGTCGTTACTGCCGGCGACGAATTGCTCGGACTCGTCCGCGGCCTCCTCTTCGCCGGTGCCCGTTCGCTCCTGCTCTCGCTATGGGACGTGCACGATCAGACCACCGCCGAGTTCATGACCTCGTTCTACGAACGCCTGGAATGCTCCCGTTCCAAAGCGGAGGCCTTGCGGAGTACCATGCTGGCCATGCGGGGGCGCTATCCTCATCCCTACTATTGGGCTCCGTTTACCCTCACCGGCAAGATTTCCACCCGCTAACCAACCCTAAAAATACTTGCGGCAGCCTATATTTTTCGGGGCCCTCGCTACCCTTATTGTCAGGCATGGATAATCGGTGCATTCCCAGCCCTTGGGAAGGGCTGCGATCTGAATAAAAGGATGGGGGATGAGAATGGGACATTTTTCGTCAGAGCAGTGGACCGATTTCGTTAGAAAGACGCTGAAGACAAAGGACATGCTTGAAATGCAGTCGCACCTCGAAACCGGCTGCCAGCAGTGCAAAAGCGATTACGCCGTCTGGAACCGCGTTACCAACGTGGCGTCCCGCGAACGCGGCTTCGAGCCGTCAGTATCCGCCGTAAAGATGGCCAAAGCCGCGATGGCGCTCCACGGGCGCCCGTCACGGATTCCCATCGCGAAGCTGCTCTTCGACAGCTTGAGCGCCCCGGCCCTCGCCGGTGTCCGCTCTTCGTCGGGTGCCGCTCACCAGATGCTCTACGGTTTCGACGATTACCGCGTCGATCTCCGCTTCGAGCCCAACTTGGATTCCGAACAGGCGCTGCTCGTCGGCCAAGTGCTGCACCCGAGCGCCGGTCAGGCCCTGGGGAAGATCGCCGTTTCCGTGATACGTGGCGGCCAGACTCTTGGCGCGGCCGAAACGAACGAATTTGGCGAATTCCAGTTGGAATGCGATCTGGGCAGCCGCATTGAGTTGCAGCTCACCCTGCCCGACGGCGCGCTGGTGCGAGTACCAATGATTGAACCCATCGCCACCGCCGCAGGCCCGCAATCGGTTGGCAATAAAAAGGTTACGCCAAGGCGGAAGATGCCTGGGAGAAGTACTAGGAAGAAGGTCTAGTTCCAAGGGAGCTAAAAATGTCCGTCCGTACCATAGAGCGAATCAGTCCCAAAGCCGAATCTGTCACTTCGTTAATACCCGCTGCTCGAAAGGATCGATCCGCCCTTATGAAACGACTCGGCTGCCTCGTTGTTCTGCTTTCGATGTCTGCGGTATTCGGCGCTCGTCCCGCGCAAGCCCAAGGCCTCCTGGGCGGGTTGCTCGGGGGCGTCACCCAAACGCTTTCGAACACGGTGAACGGCGTCACGAACCTCGTCGGTGGGCTGCTCAGCCCTCCGCAGACAGTCATCGTGCGCACGAACCTCGGTCTCAAGGGGCTGCAAAATACCTGCGTGCAGAACGGCTGCACTGTGGTGCGAAATCTGGATGGCGCGGAAGGCCAGGTTTACCTGGTCCAGCCGCAGCAGGGACTCTTGCCTGACATTCTTGCCGGCGTCTTGCGCCTGGTGACCGGCATCGTCGATGCCGAGCCGGACCAGCTCGTTATCATTCCGCCGAACACGAGTTCCGGAGCGGCCCAGACGACGATTCCGTCCTATCTCTACAATCAGACGCCGGTGAATTATTTCGGCAGCACCGTATGGAATGGCTACGTCACTCAGCCGGCGGCATCGATTATCCAGGTCGGACCGGCGCAAAGCGCGTTCCACGTTACCGGCTCCGCGATCGTTGCTGACATCGACACGGGAGTTGACCCCAATCATCCAGCGCTGAAGCCATTCCTGCTCCAGGGGTACGATTTCACGCGCAACCAGCCTGGTGCTTCGGAACTCACCGATCTGAATGGCGCAACCGGCGAGGGTTGCAGTTCGTGCCAACCGGCATTCGTGGATCAGCACACAGCAGCCATGCTCGATCAGCACACCGCCGCTATGCTTGACCAGCACACTGCCGCCATGCTCGATGGTTCACCATACTCCGATTTTGGCCACGGCACGGAAGTGCTCGGCATGGTCCACTTGGTTGCTCCGACGGCGCGCCTGCTGCCGCTCAAAGCGTTCAATGCAGATGGCAGCGGCGATCTATCGAATATCCTGGCGGCGATCTATTACGCCGTTCAGAATCACGCCAACGTAATCAACATGAGCTTCGAGCTGTCTTCCAGCTCGACCGAGCTGGCCGATGCGATCAATTACGCCAACGCGAACTCCGTGATTTGCGTCGCATCCGCCGGCAATGATGGCCAGGACGAGATGGTTTATCCCGCTGGACTGCCGGGCGTCATGGGAGTCGCCTCCACGAATGACTTCGATCAACGCTCAACGTGGTCCAACTACGGCGATCAGGTTGTCTGGGTCGCGGCGCCGGGCGAAAACATCGTCACCACCTATCCCTTCTCAACGTACTCGGTGACTTCGGGTACGTCGTTCACTTCACCGATGGTGGCCGGGACCGCTGCTCTCCTGCTCAATCTTCAGTCCAACCTCAGCCCGTCCGCTGTTGCGCAAGCGATTTCCAACGCGCAGTGGATTGGGCCCAACATGGGCTACGGAGAACTGAACGTTTTCTGGGCGTTAGCGTCGCTGCGGTAAAACTGAAAATGAGCGCGATGCCGCACATTACGGAGATGGATTTCGGGCTGGCGCCTCACGGCGGGCTGGTGCTGCCGTTTAATTCGCCACCCCTTGGCCGGAGGTCGCAGCCCGAATCCTCTGCCAGTTCCAGCGGCGCCGCGCTCGAAATCAAAGCGGTGCAGGAGGAAATCTCGGCCCTTCGCAGCGCCGTCGTATGTTCGCTGAACCAATTGCTCGATCTAAAGGACCTCAATACAGGCGTTCACAGCACGCGGCTCGCGGAATGGGCTCTCCACGTGGCTGGAGAGATTGGCCTCGACGAAGCTTCCTTCCCCGATATCGAAGTCGCCGCGCTGCTTCACGACATCGGCAAAGTCGGCATTCCCGACGCCATCCTCAACAAGACCGGCCGCCTGACCGATGAAGAATACGAGCTGATGAAGAAACATCCCGAATACGGCTGGATCGTGCTGCGGCGCATGCCGGGATTCGAGCGCGTCAGCCTGCTGATCCTTCACCACCACGAAAGCTTCGACGGCAAGGGCTATCCTGGCGGACTGGCGGGCGAGGAAATTCCCATCGGTTCGCGTATCGTTTCCGTGATCGACGCCTTCGACGCCATGGTTTCCTCGCGCCCCTACCGGCAGGGACTCCCGCTCGAGGAAGCCGCCCGCCGCTTGATTCAAGCGAGCGGCACTCAGTTCGATCCCCGCGTCGTCGAGCGTTTCCTGCCACTCGCTCAAGCCGAATTGCCGTCGGTGCTTGCCGCCGTCGGTGCATCCGCCTAATCCTCGCCCGCAAGGTCCGCGCCTACCGAGCATCCAACCGGCGACGTGGGACACTTTCCAACATCAGGTCCAGAAACAATCTCCT
>JASHPG010000026.1 GCA_030038275.1 Candidatus Acidiferrales bacterium
AACCCTCACTGGCCTGAAGCGGCGCGCTGCACGCCACCGTCCGCGCAATAGCGAATGGCGAATAGCGAAATGGCGAATGGCGATCCAGCCATTCCCTATTCGTTATTCGCCACTCGCTATTCGCTACTCGCTACTCGCTTGAACCTACGCCGCCACGCCGGTGCCGATCGGGCAGCTCACGCCGGTGCCGCCGAGCCCGCAATAGCCGTGCGGATTCTTGGCCAGATATTGCTGGTGATAGTCCTCGGCGAAATAAAACGGCGGCGCGTCGGCGATCTCCGTCGTGATCGGCCCCATGCGCGCGCCCGTAAGCGCCTTCGCATAGGCCGCCTTCGACGCCTCGGCCGCGGCGCGCTGCTGCGGCGAAAACACGTAGATGCCGGAGCGGTATTGCGTACCGACATCGTTGCCTTGGCGCATACCCTGGGTCGGATCGTGGCTTTCCCAAAATGTCTTGAGCAGACGCTCGTAGGAAATTTTCTTCGGATCGTAGACCACGAGCACCACTTCGTTGTGGCCGGTGCGGCCGCTGCAGACTTCCTCGTAAGTCGGGTTGGGGGTCAACCCGCCCGCATAGCCGACCGCCGTGACGGAGATGCCGTCGCCAAGCTCCCAGAACTTGCGCTCGGCGCCCCAGAAGCAGCCGAGCCCGAACATCGCCATGGCGAGCCCATGGGGATAGGGGCCCTTGAGCGCACGGCCATTGACGAAATGGCATTCGGCCGTCGGGATTGCTGTCGCACGCCCTTTGAGGGCTTGGTCGGCAGCCGGCATTTCCAGCATTTTGCGAAACGAGAACATGTCGGCGTCTCCTGATTGGCCGGGTAAATATAATG
The DNA here is from genome assembly GCA_030038275.1 of Candidatus Acidiferrales bacterium. Taxonomy (GTDB): domain Bacteria; phylum Acidobacteriota; class Terriglobia; order Acidiferrales; family UBA7541; genus Palsa-295. Next base: position 837 of record JASHPG010000026.1, read on the forward strand.
GCTGCGCGGGCCCGAAGCATCGGCGCTCACGATCACGTTTCCAGGAATCGCAGTCGAAAGGCCCGCTTCCACCTTCGGCCATTGCCCCTTATTCTCACACCCCCGCGTCGCGGCGGCGCGTGGCAGAGGAGGCTTCGCAGATGTTTCGGATGCTCGCGTGCGCGTTGGCCCTTTGTGCCGTGTCGGCCATACCGGCTTTAGCCCAGCAGACCGAATCGTCGGGGCTGCCGCCCTATGGCCCGCCGATCACGCTGGATCAGGCCAAACGCGTCATGGCAGCGGCGGAGCTGCAGGCGGTGGAGAATTCCTGGCAGGTGGCAATCACGATTCTCGACAGCGGCGGCAACATGGTCATGTTTCACAAGCTCGACAACGCGCAGCTTTCCGCCGTAACCGTTTCCGAGGGCAAGGCGCGCACCTCGCTGGAGTTCAAGCGCCCGAGCAAGGACCTCGACGACGCCATCGCCCGCGGCGGCGCCGGCAATCGCCTCCTGGCGCTCAAGGACATTACGCCTCTCGAGGGTGGTATGCCGATTGTGCTCGATGGCAGAATCGTCGGCGCGATCGGCGTCTCCGGCGCGGTCTCCGCGCAGGACGCCCAAGTCGCCAAGGCGGGCGCCGACGCAGTGGCGCGATAAGGCGGCCAACAAATAACTCGTCCGCGCCGCTTGCGACTCCCTCTCCCCCGCAAGCGCGGAGAGGGTCGCGGTGAAAGGGCGCTTACGCTAGGCTCAAAGACGCGGACAAAGCATTGCCAATGCCGAAGTCGAAGAAGCCAAAACCGCCGCGAAAAGCAAAACCGGCCGCTCCACCGGCCAAGAGCATCCCGCTGGCGCCCGACGACCGCATCATGACGAGCAATCTTACGCTGCATCAGCTCTTCGCCCAGCAGACCAGCGCCATGCTGGGGCGCGCCGATCTCTCTGAGGAGCAGAAGCAGAGCCTGCTCATCGGCATGAGTTGCCCCTGCTGCGGCGCCGGCGGCTTTTCGTTTACGGCGAAGCTGCGGAGGGGGGAGTAATGCAGCGACCCTGCGAATACCCTTCTTGCAAAGGTCCAGTGACTATGTGAATGTTCTTGATTTGTTCGCAAAAGGATAGTAGCCTTTTGCGATGCTTTCTGACTCTATCGATGGCGTGGGCCTAGACCTTCTCGGATTCATCGGCGAGCGGAAGTTTGCGACAATTCTCGCGGACCCGCCGTGGCAGTTTACGAACAAAACAGGGAAAGTTGCGCCGGAACACAGGCGGCTTTCACGTTATCGCACGCTTACGCTCGAGGACATCAAAGCTCTTCCGGTTGCTCACGTCGCTGCGCAGAAGGCACATCTTTACCTGTGGTGCCCAAATGCGCTGTTGCCTGAAGGGCTCGCGGTGATGGAAGCATGGGGCTTCAGCTATAAGTCCAACATCGTCTGGCACAAGGTTCGCAAGGATGGCGGCTCCGATGGTCGGGGTGTCGGTTTCTATTTCCGCAACGTCACCGAACTGATCCTTTTTGGAGTGCGCGGAAAGAATGCCCGAACTCTGGCGCCCGGCCGACGACAGGTGAATTTGCTTGCAACGCGGAAGCGCGAGCACTCGCGCAAGCCCGATGAGCAATATGACATTATCGAATCGTGTAGTTCGGGCCCATTCCTCGAATTGTTCGCGCGAGGCACGCGTAAAAATTGGGCGGTGTGGGGCAATCAAGCAGACAATAACTACCGGCCAACGTGGAAGACGTATGCGCATCATTCCGGGGTCGAGCGAGAGATCAGAGCGCTTTCTTCGGCCAATCGCTAATGCACGCCGGGGTAATCCCAACAGCCAACACCGGACAACCGCCGTTGCGCCCCGCATTCAGACGGTAGATCAGTTTTCCCCACCATGTTGTGCTTGCCCCATACTTCTCGTGGGTCATGCGGTACAATCGATTTCCTTTTGTCAGTTTTGTCTCCGGAGTGCCGTCTTTCTTAAGAGCCGGTCCGAGTTGCCGCAACACTGGATTCAGGGTTGCCCCGCGAGTCACCAAAACACCTACATCTATAACCCCACTTAGAAAAAAAGCGTTGAAAGCATAGAGGTCCCGGTCAAAGGTTTGATCCTTCGAGTTCCACTCCATGTCGAACGCTACACGACCCTTTACAAAGTCAATCTTATGGCCGTCTAGATATCTTTCTCGCTTGGTCTCTTTGGATTTTGTTTCGAATATCGCCTTTCCCTTCTTATTTGTTCCCGTCTGTTCGCGCCATTTCAGCCGAACAATCAAGTCACCTTGTATCACCGTTTCATGCCAACCAGCAGGCCCCAATGAAGCTGCTATCAACTTTGGAATATCTGACTCATTGCCACCTGCTTTGCGAATCATGTCAGACGAAATTGTAAATTGGCGAAGAGCGTTTAGAAGCTCGTTAAACTCCTCTGTTCGCGAATGGCTCAGAACGATGGCTGCGTTTCTATAGCTCAAAAGCTCGTACTTCTGTCGTATGTCGGGAGGGATTGCGGATTCGACGATCGATTGACGGTCGGCAACCTCATTTGGGGAAGTTGGAACGTCCGAACTGGCTTCTTCCTCAAGTTCTTTATCATCATCATCGTCGTCATCCACACTCATCGCCACTACCCCTGGACGCTTTGTTTGGCAGCAACTGATATCAAACCGCCGAGAATAGATCTACCGGAAGTTGCCAGAAGCATGGACAATGAAGTACGCTCAATCTAATTAGGTTAGTCAGCCATGGATGAGAGCAATGTCAGACGGTGCATTTAATATTATGAATCCGGATAGATACGATATCGCAACTGAGGTCTTGTCCTCTGCGGTTCGCGTGCTTCAAGCTGCAGGATTCTCAGAGCAGGAAATACCGAAGCTGTTTGAGCAGGTTGTCCGCAAGGGTCCTCGTGGGCCCATTTGGCTCGAACGTGTTTGACGTCCCGAACATCGAACGCAGGGCCGGCAGATCGATCTCACCGCCGCGGCTTCGAGCCGCCAAGCATGCGCGAGCGGCGTAGCTACGAGAGGCCGCCCGATGCACTGCACGGGCTTTGCCGGGACCGGCTACGTATTCGTCGCCTAATTCGTCGAGGGCCGACTTCCGTGTGTCTCTGCTGTGGCGCTGGCGGCTCTTCGTTTGCGGCGAAGCTGAAGTGTGGGAGCGAGGTTAGTTACCTAGTTCTTCTTACCGTACGTGTTCGCGCCAGGATTGGATTGGCTGTGTATGTTGGCGAACGGCGAGGGGCCGGCGCCGCCCTTCTTCTTGTTCTTGTCCTGCTTCGGCTTTTTCTTTTCCCTGTTGCTTCGCATCTGACCTTTCGCCATGGCGTCCTCCGTATGTCGTCCCGGATGATTCGTTTACGAGACGGCTAGCCTAGCCTATCCGCGCT
>JASHPG010000027.1 GCA_030038275.1 Candidatus Acidiferrales bacterium
GGGGACGCGCGTCCTTGAAAGATGGAATGCCCCAGGTGCAGGGCTGACCGGCGACGGCGAAGCTTTCCTTTACTTGAATCGGGACGCCGTGGAACGCCCCGGTGGGTTCGCGGCGGGCGAGCGCGTCGTCGGCTTTCCGGGCCTGGGCCAGCGCGGAATCCTTTAGCTGATAGACGAAGGCGTTGAGCGCGGGATTGTAGCGCTCGATGCGCTCGAAGATGTAGCGCGTCAATTCAAGCGAGGAAATTTTTTTAGCGCGGATGGCGTCGGCGGCTTCGAGCGCGGAGAGAAAAGCGAGATCGGCCGAACGCGCGGTGGACGGAGCTGGACCCGCGGTTTGATTCATCACACCCCCCTTCAAATTCAAATGCAGGCCCTTCATTCTTCGGGGCAAACCCTTTGTGCGGTAGGGTAGGCCCTTCCCGCGTCAGGGCGACCGAGAGTGTACATCAGCGGGGTGGGCGGCGCGTTAGCTTCAAATTCAGCCCGTCGAGAGCGAGGCGGGGAATAGAATGGAGACGGACCGGCGCCAACGCGCGGAAGGAGGCGGCTCGGATAGCAAAATCTCCAACGGTCAAAATCGAACGCCGGGGCATCCGCAAGTTTCCAAACCAAATAGCACAAATACAAACCAGAGACGAAGCGGAGTCGTCGTCAAGTGGTTCACGTTGAAGTTCTAATCGAATTCACATTCATAGTTGAAGGAGAGGAATCATGCGAGAGAAGCCGTTGGCGGGGCAGGCGGCGCTGGTGACAGGCGCGAATTCGGGAATTGGGGAAGCCGTGGCGCGATGTTTTGCGGACGCGGGCGCGAAGGTGGCGATCAACTGGGTGGCCCACGAAGAGGCGACGAACGCGATTATCGCCGACATCAAGAAAAAAGGCGGCGAGGCGATTGGGGTAAAAGCGGACGTGTCTAGTGAGGCAGAAGTGCAGGCGATGTTCGCGGCGGTGATTCGCGCGTTCGGGACGGTGGACATTTTGTGCGCGAATGCCGGGTTGCAGGACGATGCGCCGTTCACGGAGATGACGCTTCAGAAATGGAATCACGTGATCGGAGTGAATTTGACGGGGCAATTTTTGTGCGCGCGCGAGGCGGCGCGGGAGTTCATCAAGCGCGGCGTGCGGCCGGAGATTTCGAAGGCAGCTGGGAAAATTATTTGCATGAGCTCGGTGCATCAGGAAATTCCGTGGGCGGGACACGCGAATTACGCGACGAGCAAGGGCGGCGTCCGAATGCTGATGCAAACGATGGCGCAGGAGTTGGCGCCGAAGAAGATTCGCGTGAACGCGATAGCGCCCGGCGCGATTCAAACGCCGATCAACCGCAGCGCGTGGGATACGCCGCAGGCGCTGAAGAGCTTGATGACGTTGATTCCGGATGGGCGCATCGGGCAGCCCGATGATATTGGGCGCGCGGCGGTGTGGCTCGCGTCGGATGACTCGGATTACGTTCAGGGGACGACGGTGTTTGTGGACGGCGGCATGACGCTGTTTCCTGGATTCGCGACGGGAGGGTAGAGTCGAGGACGTGCGACGAGAGCGTCGTTTCATCAGGCAAACCGAAAAGCAGATGCCTCACCCCCGTTCCCGACTGAGAGCGTCGGGACCGGGTTCGGCATGACAACTGTTGCTATGGCCGGAGGGAGTTGAGAAGTGCTCTATCGAAACGCAGAAAATTCTCCGCAAACGGCAAAGCGCGAAAGGTGCCCTTTGACTTCGTGTCCCTTCCTTCATCGGGGAGGCAGTGTGAATGGTACCCTGAAAATCTTCTCGGGGCGCGAGTTTGCGCCTCAGGGCCACAACGAGTTGAGCGCAGCGGCTAGGCGGGCGCCCGCTTTAGCGAGTTGCTCGCGGACGACGGGAGCTGCGGCGGATTCGTAGGCGGTGCTGAGATTTTCGTGCAGGCGCAACATGCGAAGGCCGACGTTGTTGGCGTCAGCGCAGGAGCTGATTGCCCGCGCGGGCTCGATACCACCCCACTGGCCAGGGACCGGCCGTCGAGAACTTCGGTCGATGGCAATCGCGTGTGGCAGTTTGCCGTAGGCGATAGAGTCCGCCAGAGCGTGGCTTTCCCAGGCCCAGGCGGCGAAGTCGGTGGGCTGCGATTCCCAAGTAGAAATTTGTGCGCGGAACTGGCGATTAAGGTAGCGAGCGAGTTGCTGCGGCGATAGCGGGCCGTTGAAGTGCTCGATGATGCCGACGTCCCAGACCCAGTGAAGATTGGGATCGAATGATTCGCGCCTCATGCTGGTTTCCCGGGGCAATTCGCTGAAAAACTCAACGGGGACGCAGTTGCCGCCTTCGTCGTTGTTGGTCGTGTCGTGAAGGGGCTGATGGATGTCTCCGACGAGGTGAATGACGAAGCGGAGCGCGTCGGCGCGAGCGGCCGCCGAGGTACGCGGATTTTTCAGGACTCGGAGCTGCGTTTCGAGCGCCTTAACGACACACCCGGTAACGGGCGGGCAATACGGCGCGATGGGTCCTTTACGAGCGCCGCGCGGAATATCGATGAAATGCCACGCGGCGGTTTCGGGCCGAATGCTGCGAACGTCGTCGGCCCAAGTGGAGGCGTCGGCGAGAGGATCGGCAGCGCGGGGATGGCAGTAGCGGGGAAGATTTGGGTCGATTGGGCTGGCAACGAGAATCTTGAGCGCCATTGCGTGGGCGCGAGGGGTGAGGTGCGCCTCGGCGATATAGGCGACGATTTGATGTCCTTCGCAGCCCCAGGCGCGAGCGGAGGGACAGAAGGTGAACGTCAGCCCGAGAAAAGCCAATACGAAAAGAGCGGGACGCGAAGATTTCATTTTGTGGAGCGAGGAACGAATAGGACGTTCGCACAACGGACGCGGAAAGGCAATGGAACTTCGCTACGGGAAGAGTGGTGAATTTACGACCAGCAAACAGCGACGGGAGAGGGATCCTTCGGTCGTCCGTCGCGGCGGACTCCCTTAGGATGATGATCCTGGCCGGATCGTCAGGTTTTGACGGTGAAGATGACGGGCTGGATGTAGATGGCGCCACCTTCCTGGACGGAAATGTTGTAGTCGCCGGGCTTCAAATCGTCGGGCACTTTGATGACGATTTTCGTCGCTTCCTGATCGACGACGACGGCTTTATGGTCGAGCTTAGCGTCGGAGAGGAAAACGGCGGCGATTTGATCCTTGCCAAGGTTTTGTCCGCTGATGGTGATGGTGTCGTCAGCCTTGCCGGTATTGGGAGTGATGGCCGTGATGTGCGGAGAAGCCGATTGGGCGCGCAACTCAGACGGAGCGAGGAGAGCGAATGAGGCGACCGCCAACGCAACTACGGTGAGGGTCACTTTTGTCAGATGTGGTGATCGGCGCGGGACGAATGCGGCGCGGTCTGGACGACGGCTTGGGGCCGGGATGGAAGCCATGAGCCACCTCTCAGATGCAGATATTTTTGCGGAGTTTAGTCCGTTTACGGGCGAAACATAGTCCCGGAAGGGGCGAAAGTCAAACACGAAGAAGGCGCGGCAGCAGGCGCAGCCGCCCCACTTTCCTTAGGGTGTGATTTGAGGGAAGGCGTTACGGCGCTGAAACGTCACTTTTTGAATTTATTTGTGGAGTTGTGCTGGACAAGTTTTGTCGCGGTGTGTTTAGAATAATCGCTTTGGACTTCGCGCGGAATGTGACAGGTTGCGAGCGGTCGGGCGGGATGCTTAGGGCACAAAGTAAAGCCAGCGGAAACAGAACAGAGAATAAGAGAGCAAATTGGCACTCATAGTTGGAGTTCCCAAAGAAAGCTTTCCTGGCGAACGGCGCGTGGCGCTGGTGCCGGTGGTCATAGCGAACCTCGCGAAGGCGGGGATTGAGGTGATTGTAGAGAAAGGCGCCGGCGTCGAGGCGGGCTATCCAGACCAGGGGTACGTAGATAAGGGCGCGAAGATCGTGGCAGATCGCGCGGCGGTGTTTGGGACCGCGGACATCGTAGTGCAGGTGCTGTGCTACGGGTCGAACGAGCGGGTTGGGAGAGCGGATTTGCCGTTGATGCGCCGCGATCAGGCGCTGATCGGGTTTCTGCGGCCGATGGGTTCAGTGGAAGTATTACAGGAGATCGCGGCGACCGGCGTGACGTCGTTTTCAGTGGAGCTGATGCCGCGGACGACGCGGGCGCAGAGCATGGACGCGTTGTCGTCGATGGCGACGATTTGCGGATACAAGGCCGTGCTGGTAGCGGCGGACATTCTGCCGAAGCTTTTCCCGATGATGACGACGGCGGCGGGAACGATTACGCCGGCGCGCGTTCTGGTGATCGGAGCCGGAGTGGCCGGCTTGCAGGCGATTGCGACGGCGCGGCGGCTGGGCGCGGTGGTTTCAGCGTACGATTTGCGTCCGGCGGTGAAGGAGCAGGTGCAGAGCCTCGGCGGAAGATTCGTAGAGTTGCCGATTGAAGCGTCGGGCGCGCAGGACGCTCGCGGATATGCTACGGCGCAGGACGAATCGTTTTACGCGCGGCAGCGGGAACTAATGAAACAGGTGGTGGGACAGAGCGACGTGGTGATCAGCACGGCCGTGGTGCCGGGCAAGAAAGCGCCGGTGCTGGTGACGGCGGAGATGGTGCGGGGGATGGCGCCGGGATCGGTGATCGTCGATTTGGCGGCAGAACGCGGCGGAAATTGCGAACTGACGGCGCCTGAAAAAACCGTGGTGGAAAGCGGCGTGACCATCGTGGGCGAGATCAATATGGCGAGCCGCGTGCCGTATCACGCAAGCCAGATGTACGCGCGCAACCTGACGGCGTTTTTGCTGCACATCGTGAAACAAGGTAAACTGCAGATCGATACCGAAGATGAAATCACGCGCGAAACGCTACTGACGCGGGGCGGAGAGATCGTGCAGAGCCGGATACGGGAGTTTTTCTCGCTGCCAGCGGCAGCGCTGCAAACATCTTCGTAAGATCGAGAGGGAATAAGAGTGCCGCCGGATTTTCTATCGAATCTTTACGTGTTCGTTCTCGCGGGATTCCTGGCATTTGAGATCGTAAGGCGCGTTTCTCCCCTGCTGCACACGCCGCTGATGTCGCTGACCAACGCGTTGGACGCAATCGTGGTGGTGGCGGCAATCATCATCGCCGGACGGCACGAATCGAGACTTTCGGTGGTGCTGGGGCTGATCGCAGTGGCGGCATCCTTCAGCAACATGGTCGGCGGTTTCTTTATCACTGACCGCACTCTGCGCATGTTCAAAGCCGGAAAAGCCAAACGATAATGAACAGCGTCCAAATCGCGCAAATCATGGACGCAACGTACCTGGTCGCAATCATTCTGTTCGTTTTGGCGATCAAGTGGATGAACTCGCCCGCGACGGCGCGGCGAGGCGTGCTGGTTGCCGAAATCGGCGCGGCGCTTGCCGTCGCGGCAACGTTGGCGGATCCGGAAGTAACTCAATACAAGTGGATCGTAATCGCGCTGATCATCGGCGCGGGCATTGGCATTCCGCTGGGCATGGTGAAGATGACGGCAGTGCCGCAGCGGACGGCGATGGCGCTGACGTTCGGATCGCTTTCGGCGACGATGATCGGCATCGCGGAGTATTACGTCGGATACCCGCACGTGACGCGATTCGAGATGGGCGAGATATGCCTGGAAGTCATCATCGGATCGCTGACGTTCACCGGCAGCTTGATCGCCGCGGGAAAATTGCAGGAAATTCTGCCGCTTCGCCCGATTATTTACAAAGGACAGAATTTCGTCAGTCTTTCGGTGCTTGGCGCGGCCATCGTGCTGGCGATCGCGATGGTGGTGCATCCGAATCAGGGAATCCTGTTTCCAATCATGATTGCCGTGTCGCTATTCTTCGGCATTTTGCTGGTGACGCCGATCGGCGGCGCGGACATGCCGACCGTGATTTCGCTGCTGAACTCGTACGCGGGCATCGCGGCGGCGATGCTGGGTTTCGTGCTGAATAGCAAGGTGCTGGTGGTGGCGGGCGCGCTGGATGGTTCGTCGGGCTTCATCCTGTCGGTGATCATGTGCAAGGCGATGAACCGGTCGTTTACCAACGTGATGTTCGGCGCGTTCGGGCAGGTGCAAGCGAGCGCGGCGGTGCAGGGCGAGCCGCGGACGGTACGCAGCGCGAGCCCGGAAGAAGCCGCAGAGATTTTGGGAGCGGCTAATACGGTGGTGATCGTCCCTGGATACGGGATGGCCGTGGCGCAGGCGCAGCATAAAGTGCGCGAGCTGTTCGACGTATTGACGCGGAGGGGCGTGGACGTGAGCTTCGGCATTCACCCTGTTGCGGGCCGGATGCCGGGGCACATGAACGTGCTGCTGGCCGAGGCGGATATTCCGTACGACCGGCTACGCGAGATGGACGACATCAACTCCGACCTGCCGCAGACGGATGTGGCGTTGATCATCGGCGCGAATGACGTGACCAATCCTGGCGCGCGGACGGACACTGGAAGTCCGATCTACGGTATGCCGATCCTGGATGTGGACAAAGCGCGCACGGTGATGGTGATCAAGCGGAGCATGAGCCCCGGCTTCGCGGGCATCGACAATCCTCTGTATTACATGGATAAGACGCTGATGCTTTTCGGCGACGCGAAGGCGTTCGTGGGCGACCTGGTCCGCGAGCTGTCGGCAGGGCAGGGCGCGCAGCAGCCCGCGTCCAGCCAACGTACGGTGAGCGCTTAAGCCGAACTGCACCGTTTTTCCTCACTCCGAGTCCTTTACTTCGGGTTCTTCCTTGGGATAGCTGCGTCTGGCGAGATTCAGCCTCACAAATCGCCGAATCGGATCATCCTGGAAGACCTGTGATCCCTTCCGCTTAGTTAGCCGAGCAGCTTTCGGCGTTTTACGTTGTTCCGCTCTGGAACGGCGCAGTTGCTATTTGAGACACAATCCAAAAGAGTTTCGGGGCTTTCTCATCCTGATACATGCGAATCTACGTGCCAGTTCGGCGCATTCCTAGGTGCGCCATCGTCTGGTTTTTCCGGAAATTGCTTACAAGAGGAAGCGGCCTTGGACAACGTGGTTGTGCAGGCGAGTGTGACTGGTGAACTTACCGAGTCTCGCGGCGTCCGAAAGAGCGCGAACGTGGTTTCTCGCGTGGTGGCGGATGAAGCCATCGTGGTGCCGATCCGGCGGGGTGTGGCGGATATGGACGCAATTTTCACGTTCAATGAGGCCGGTACGGCGCTGTGGAACATGATCGAGGCCAGCTGCAGCAGGGCTCAGATGCGCGAATACCTGAAGAAGGAATATGGCTTGACCGCCGAACGGGCAGCGGCGGACACGGAGCGGTTCATCGCGGATTTGGCGACGGCTGGATTGATCGACACGAATTGATTCGAGGTATGTGCGCGGGCTAGGCGGCCCGGCTTGGGATGAATAACGCTTCCTACGGGAATTTCAGCGAGGCACTGCACCGGAGGCAATCCGGACGCCGGGTTCCGGCGCAGGTGTCGATTGAGGTGACGCGGCGCTGCCCGCTGAAGTGCCTGCACTGCTACAACAACCTGCCGATGGGCGACCAGACGGCCCGCTCCCAGGAATTAACATTCGAAGAGCATTGCAAGCTGCTGGATGAGCTGGTAGCGGCCGGTTGCTTGTGGCTTCTCTATACCGGCGGCGAGATCTTCGCGCGCCCGGATTTTCTGGACATTTATACCGAGGCGAAAAAGCGCGGATTTCTGATCACGCTGTTCACGAACGGAACGCTGATTACGCCGAAAATCGCGGATTACCTGGCGGAGTGGCGTCCATTCTCCATTGAAATCACGCTATATGGCGCCACGCGGGAGACCTACGAGGCGCTGACGAAGATTCCTGGCTCCTACGACCGGTGTATACGAGGCATCCGTCTGCTGCTTGAACGAAACCTGCCGCTGAAGCTGAAAACCGTCCCGACAACAATCAACAAGCACGAAGTGTACGAAATGAAGCGAATGGCGGAAGAAGATTTCGGCGTGCAGTTCAAGTTCGATCCGCTGGTGAATCCGCGCATCGATTGCTCGCAAAGCCCGCTGGCCGTCCGGCTGTCCGCGGAAGAAGCGGTCGAGCTGGATTTCCTGGACCGGCGCCGGGAGAAAGAATACCGCGAGCTCGTCGAGAAATTGCTGGCGGGCGGACCGCCAAGCGCGGAGCAGGCGAAGAAAGTCTATGGCTGTGGGGGCGGGAAGAGCAGCTGCGCGATCGATCCGGTTGGACAGATGAGCATTTGCGTCCTCTCGCATCAGGAGGGCTACGGCATTCGCAGCGGGAGTTTTCGCGAAGGCTGGGAAGGGCCGCTAGATGCGATCCGGCAGAAGCCAAGCAAGGGGCCGACGATCTGCAGTCGGTGCCAGCTTCGCCCGGTGTGTGGGATGTGCCCGGCGAATGGCGAGTTGGAAAACGGCGATCCGGAGAAGCCGGTCGAGTTTTTGTGCCAAGTGGCGCATTTGAGGATGTACGTGCTGGGTTATGACGTGCCGGAACACGGTGACTGTGCAAACTGCAAGCCAGGCGAAGCGCGCGACGCGCTGCTCGCGTCCGCGGCGCGAATTCGGGAGTCGATGGCCGATCCGCGGCGGTTTGGAATTATGAGCACGGCTGATCCGTTCAAGATTCTGCAAACGCAAGGATCGTGCGGGGCAGGCGGGTGCGCATCCTGCGGGACGGCGGCGCTGTGACACGGCAGGGTGACATGGACGAGACGCGAGACGAATTGCAGCGCGATTCCGCCGCAGCGAAGGGAAAGGTTTATGAGCCGCCACAGGTGACGCGCGTAAGTTTGCGTCCGGAAGAGGCTGTGCTGGGCGCCTGCAAAACTTACAGCATTGCGGGACCGGCGAGCGGCAGTAACCCCTGCGCGTATCCCGTTCCTTGCCCGAACCCAGGGTCCTGAGATGCAAGCGACCGAGACATTAATTCGATCTGAAGGTGTGCGGCCAGCGCCGGTTGGGCTGGATTGGAGAGCTGCGGCGGGTAATTCAGTGGCGTTCCAAGTGGCGGAGAATGCCGTGGGGTTGTTCGCGGAGCGCGGGCTGAAATTAGCACTTGGCGAAGAGTTGAGGCCATTCGCGATTGGGCCGGAAGCGTGCGATATACGCATGACCGTCAGTTGGACGAGCGAAATAAACGTGCCTCGCGGCGCGCTGATATTCGATTCGGGCGGGTTGTGGTCGGTGTTCCGCGAAAACGGCGGATACCGGTTTTTGTTCACGACAGCGGCGCTTGGAACGTCGCCGTACAAGTCCGCTTGGCTTGACGACGAGTTTCGCGCCGGCAGCGTAGAGCTTTTTGCACCGTACTTCGATGCGCGACGGCCCATTTACGCGCTGGAATATCCGCTCGATGAATTGGTGATGATTCACCGGCTAGCACGCGGCCAAGGCGTTGAAGTACATGGACTGGGCATAGTGGACGCCGACGGCCGCGGGCACCTGTTCGTTGGGCATTCGGGCGCGGGGAAGAGCACGCTGGCGCGTTTGTGGCAGCGCGAACCGCGGGCGCTGATCTTGAGCGACGACCGGATCATTTTGAGTGAGCGCGGCGGGCGAATCTGGATGCACGGAACGCCTTGGCACGGCGATGCCGGAATTGCTTCGCCGGAGTCTGCGCTGCTCTATCGAACGTACCTGATCGAGCACGGAACGAGACCTGAATTGGCCGCGATACCCAAGGGGCGCGCGGCGGCGGAATTGCTGGCACGGTCGTTCGTACCGCACTATTCTGCGGAGGCAATGGATTTCACGTTGGGGTTTCTGGCGCGCGTGGCGCGCGAGACCCCGTGTTTTGTTTTCCGATTCCTTCCCGATTCCAGCGCCGTGGAGGCGATCTGCCGTGCAGCCGACTGAGAAAGCGCAGATCGCGGATTCGAAGCTGTTTGCCGCTGTGTGTGAAGCGGCGCTGCGCGCGGGCGCGCGCGTGCGCTTCCGGGTAAACGGGAAGAGCATGCAGCCGAACGTGCTCGACGGCGATGTGGTGGAAATTGCCGCGACCGAGCGAGGAGAGTTGAAGCGCGGCGATATCGCGTTAACGCGCAGCGGAGCGAGGCTACTTTTGCACCGGGCCGTGCGGCGCGATGTGGCAACTGGCGGACTTGTGACCCGTGGGGATTCGACAATGGCGGACGACGGGCTCGCAAGCATCGTGCTTGGAAAAGCAACGGCGATTGAGCGCGGCGCACGAAGATGGTCAATGCAAACGCCCGGAAGGAAGTTGATGCATGCAGTGCGCAGACGCGGGCGACATCTGACTCGCGCGACTTTGCTACGGGCCGGCCGATTGCGAACACTGTTTTTGCCGGCGATGTTTGTTTTACTGGGGCTGTTCGCGCATGCCCCGGCGGCGCGCGGTCAGTTCACCATAAACGATTCAGCGAATCCAACATCTGTGGCTGTCGGTGGGACGATTACATTCACGCAAGTATTGACGTGCACTGGCGGCGGATTCTTGGGCACGTGTTATACACCGTCTGGACGCAATCCTGTAACGGTCACGCAGACGATTCCCGCCAATACTACGTACACCGGGTATACCGTCACCGGAACGGCAAATACGCACTGGACATGCACGCCAGCGGCTCCGATCAACGCGGGGGGTACGCTGACCTGTACCGATAGCAACGGCGGGACAAGCTACGCCAATAACGGCACAACAACGATTAAGATCACGGTGACGGTGAACGCCGGGACGGCTGGCGGCACGGTAATCACCGACACCGCAACCGTGAACCCAGGAAACAGCAGTGACAACGCAACTTCGACGGTCACCGTCTCGACTGGCAACGTCGATCTGTCGATGACGCAGGCCGAGGCGCCCAATCCTGTCGCAACCGGCGCGCAAATCACCTACACCGAAACCGTCACGAATAATGATGGGACGTATGCGGCGGCCGGTGCCACGCTCTCGCAAAATACGCCGGCGAATACGACCTTCACTTCGGCCGCGGCGCCTGCGGGATGGACGTGTGGAACGGTTCCCACAGTCGGAGGCACTGGCACTATCAGTTGTACGGCGAATGGAAAAATAAATCCGAGCACCACGTCTGGGAATTTCATAATTGTAGTGAACGTGAACTCGGGTGTGCAGGTCAACACCAACATCACGAATACGGCCACGATTACGGAAACGGGCGGCACTGACCCCAATTTGAGCAACAACACGACGACGACAACGACGATGGTGAGTGGCGCCGATCTGTCGATGACGCAGTCAGCCTCGGCAACCGCGGTTGCGGCCGGGGCAACGATTACATACACGGAAACCGTAACTAACAATGGGCCGGATGCTGCAGTAAATGCAGTCCTATATCAGAAGGTTCCCGCGAATACCACATTTTCTTCCATGACGCCGCCTGCGGGCTGGACTTGCACGAACAACGGCACCGGCCAGGTGACTTGCACCGATCCCAGCGTAAGCAGTGGCGCAGTGAGCGGGACATTTACATATGTGGTGACCGTTGCGGCCGGTACGGAGGCGGGAACGACAATTGTTAATTCGGCGGACGTAACATCGGATACCACCGATCCGGTGCCTTCGAATAACGCGACGACGACGTCCGTTCTGGTGGAGAGCTCGACGCAATGGGATTTGGCGGTGTCGATGACTGCGGCACCCACGCCAGTCTTCGTTTCGTCTCAGCTGACGTATTCGATCCAGGTGCAGAACCTAGGCTTGGCATCGGCAGGCACGGTCACGTTGACGGATGCGCTGCCCGCGACCCTAGTGAATCCGTCGGCATCGGTACCTCCCGGATCAGGAAGCTGCGGAGCATCCTCGGGCGGACAAATCTTGTGTACGCTCACAGCGCTGCCGGCAACGATCACAATTACCGGGACAACGCCGGCAACAGCAACAACGCTCCAAAATACTGCGTCCGTGCCGACGACCGGCGACTCAGTCCCAGGGAATAACAGCGCGACAGTTGTGACGGTTGTGCAGCCGCTGGTTTGCGCGACGCCGGGCAAGGACGGGGCAGGGGGTACATTGAGCGGCGTTGTCAATACGTACTACGCGGGAGTGGGTACGGCGAATGCGGGCACTACGACCATCACAGTGAGCTCGACGTTCGCCGGTTCTTCAACGCCTATCGGAGCTGGAGACTTGGCGCTGGTGATTCAGATGCAGGAAGCCACGATCAATTCGACGAACACCAGCTCGTATGGCGCCGGCAACCCCGGTTATCCAGCCGGATGGACGAATCTCCAAAGTTCAGGTGAGTTCGAGTTCGTAACGGTTTCGAATGTGGTTACGAACGCGAATACGGACACTTTGACGATTGTAGGAACGGGCGCGAATGGCGGCTTGCTGAATTCGTACGTCACGGCGGCAGATACCGCAACACAGGGCGCAGAAACGTTCCAGGTGATTCGAGTTCCACAGTACTCGTCTGCAACGCTGAGCAGTACGCTCGCGGCTCAAACGTGGACTGGGTCCGTGGGAGGCGTGCTGGTACTCGACGTGGCGTCACAGTTGACGCTCGGTGGGACCGTGAGCCTCGACGGCGATGGGTTCCGCGGCGGGGGCGGTATTACCCTTGCAGGCTCAACCACCGGAGCGAATACCGACACGGTAACTACCTCACCCGCGAATTTGCCGACGCTGAATCCCGACCCGCCTGCACACAGCGGTGCGAATGGGTCAAAGGGCGAGGGCATCGCCGGTACGCCGCACTGGGTTGCTCCGCCGTTGAGCACAATCACTCCTGGTGGCGCAGCGACGGCCGTGAGCACTGGCCAAAGCCATGTGGAAGGGCTGCCGAACGGCAGCTTCGGACGCGGTGCTCCGGGGAATGCGGGTGGCGGTGCGACGGACGCCGATCCGGTCGCGAATGACCAAAACGACGGCGGCGGCGGGGGCGGAAACGGCGGAACAGGCGGTACTGGCGGTTTTGCCTGGAGCAGCGCCAACGTGGTTGGCGGATTCGGTGGGGTGGCATTTCCGGCAAATACTGGTGCGGTGGTGATGGGTGGAGGCGGAGGCGCTGGCACTTCGAACAACGGCGCGTGGTGGGATCCCACGACGAATACGGGCAACGCCGATTGCGGCGCGGATTGCACTGGAGTTTTTTCCAGCGGCACTGCTGGCGGCGGCATCGTCATCATCCGCGCGGGGTCGGTGACCGGAACGGGAACGATCACTGCTAACGGGCTAAATGCACTTGACGAAGAAAACGACGCGGGAGGAGGCGGCGGCGCGGGTGGATCGATTTTAGTCTACGCAAACAGCGGTAGTCTGAGCGGGCTGACCGCGATTGCGGACGGAGGGAACGGCGGAACTACGTGGCCGGAGGTAGCGGCAACGGACCCATTTCCTGGCAACCGACATGGCCCCGGCGGCGGCGGTGGTGGTGGTGTGGTTCTGGGGACCGCTGGCATTGTGGGCCAGGCATTAGGTGGCGCTCCCGGCACGACGACGCTCTCCCAGGACGCGTACGGAGCAACGGCCGGCCAGCCCGGAATCGTGGCGACGCAAGAAATCGTTACCGAGGTGCCGGGCACACAATCGGGCGCGTATTGCGCGGGCGCGGATTTGGCGGTGACGAACTCGGCCACGCCGAATCCGGTGATACCTGGAACCGCGCCGGCGGGCGAAATCACCTACGCGCAGACGGTAACGAATGCAGGACCACAGGATGCGGTGAACGCGACACTCAGCGAGCCGATTCCCGCGAACACCATATTCGAATCGATTTCAGTGCCTACAGGTTGGAGCTGCACGACGCCTGCCGTGGGCGCGACGGGAACGATCAGTTGCACGAATCCAGATGTACCGGCTGGGGCGAGTGGAGCGACGTTCAGCGTGGTTGTCAACGTCCCCCTGGGAACCGCAAACGGGACGGAGATTGCGGATACGGTTTCGGTCGCGTCGGGAACGAACGATCCGAACCTAACAAACAATTCCGCCACAGCGGTCGTGTTGGTCGCGGGTGCCAATACCGCCGACCTAACCATCGTGAATTCCGCATCGCCGAGTGCCGTGCAGGTGAATCAAGATATTATATACACCGTGGTTGTCACCAACAACGGCCCAGCGGCTGCGTCATCCGTGGTCTGGAGCTCCCCCACTCCAGCAAACACTACATTCATATCGGTCGCGTATGTGTCCGGAACAACCGGATGGAACTGCTCCGCCACCTCGATTTCGTGTAATTACGTGGGAACTGGCGGGAGCTTTGCGGCAGGTTCGTCAACGAGCTTTACAGTTAAGGTCAGCGTGAATAGTGGCACGGCCTCTGGCACGTTGATTACGGATACAGCTACAGTCTCGTCCAGCACCAGCGATCCAAATCCGGCGAACAATTCCGCTTCAGCGACGGTCGTTGTAGCGGCAGCTGGTCAATCCGACCTGGCGGTAACAAAAACCGGCACGCCCAGCACCGTCGAGTCCAGCGGTAACAACAATAAGATCACCTACACGGTCGTTGCGACGAACAGTGGCCCTGCGACCGCGACCGCTGTGATAACCGATACGTTCTCTTCAAGCGAGCAACTTGCGACCGGGGCACCATGTCCGACCGGCTGGACCTACAATTCCGTATCCGGCACGCAATTTACGTGTACCGATTCTATGTCCCCCAATACCTCGGCTACAGCCACGTTTGTAATGACCGTGGTACCCGGTACGGCGCCGGGAACTGCCATTACGAATACGGTAACGATCAGTCCAACTGCTAACGACCCGAACACCGGCAATAACACCGCATCGACAACGTCCTACGTGGCGTCCCCGACGCAAGCGGACGTGGCCATCGTGAAGACGGCCTCGTCGAGCGCTGTGTTGCCGGGCACGGCTCTCACCTACACACTGCAGGTCACAAACAACGGACCTGCGGTGGCGCAGAATCTGGTTGTAACGGATCCATTGCCGAGCCAGGTTACGTTCGTATCGGACTCGATTCCGGCGTCGCAGGGCACCTGCTCGGAAGGATCGCAAGGTACCCCCCCAACCAGCACGGTCACGTGCGACATTCCATCGCTCAGCGTGGGTGGCTTGGTGATCATCACGATCAATACGACGAGCGAGGCTTCCGGTACACCTGCGCTGGCGACGAACACTGCAACTGTGGGGTGCGCTCCTGCCCCCGCGTCGTGCCCGAGCGACCCGAATCCGACGAACAACACATCCACGGTGAATTCGGCGATTACCACGCCAACAGCCGTGGAGCTCGACAGCTTCACGGCGCAGTCTCAGCCGGGCGGCGGCGTGCTGATCCAATGGCGGACGCGCGAAGAGACGCGCAATCTGGGATTCCACGTATATCGCGAAGATGCGACAGGGCGGCACC
This sequence comes from Candidatus Acidiferrales bacterium, assembly GCA_030038275.1. Classification (GTDB taxonomy): domain Bacteria; phylum Acidobacteriota; class Terriglobia; order Acidiferrales; family UBA7541; genus Palsa-295. Next base: position 15,243 of record JASHPG010000027.1, read on the forward strand.
AACTCGATCCATCGTTGATCGCGGGAGGGGCGCTCTCGTTCCGCGGCGGATTGCCGCAGCATCACGCGCGAACATATCAGTGGATCGATCCGCAGGGCGGTCCCAACGCCACGTATTGGCTGGAGGACGTGGACTTAAACGGCACGGTCACTACGCACGGGCCGATTGCTCCCGAAGGGATCTCGCAGGGTGAGACTCCAGCCGCACAGGCACGACTTCTGACGCAATTGAATCAGATGATCGTGCCGCAGCCGTCGCACGTGCTGCACGGTCTCTCAACTCCGGCGCCGCCGGTGGCGGTTGGGATTGCGAGTGCTCAGGCTGCTTCGCTTGATGGACGTCCGGCGGTCCAGATTTCGGTGACGGCCGAGGGATGGTATCAGGTGACCGGAGCGCAGCTCTATGGGGCGGGATTACCAGCGAATGCGAACGTTCGCACCCTGCAGCTTTACGCCGAGGGCGTAGAGCAGCCGCTCCTAATCCTTGGCACGAAGGCGGGTATCCTGGCGCCGAACGATTCCATTGAGTTTTATGGGACCGGAATCGACACGCCATTTTCGGGCACGCGCGTTTATTGGCTGATTGACGGGTGGAGACCGGGGCAAACGATTCCCTCGGTTCAAGCTGGCGCGGGCGGCGCACCCACCGTGACAGACTTTCCGTTTACGGTGCTATTCCAGCAGCGCACCACGTACTTTGCGGCCTTGCTGAATGGAGAAAACAACGACAACTTTTTTGGTGCTGTCGTAACCACTACGCCCGTGGATCAAGTGCTGACGATCACCCATTTCGATCCGATCTCGTCTATTCCAGCCACGCTCGCCGTGACGTTGCAAGGCGTAACGGACGGGCAGCAGCACGACGTGGACGTCTCGATCAACGGCGTGCCTCTGGGCGAGATGAGCTTCAGCGGAGAGGCAAACACAACCACCACCTTCCCCGTTATGGCCGGCATGCTGCAGAACGGAAGTAACACCGTGACGCTGGCGGCTCAGGATGGCGAGGAAGACGTCAGCTTGGTGCAATCCATCGAACTGACTTACGCGCACACGTACACAGCGGATTCGGATTGGCTGCGCGCCACGGCGCAAGCGGGCCAGACGATTCGCATCGCCGGTTTCACGCAGCCGTCAGTCGAAGTATTCGACATAACGAACCCAACGAGAATCGTCCAACTGAACGCGCCGGTCACATCCGACGGAACGAGTTACGGAATGACTCTTACGGTAGATGGGCCGGCAGGATCTCAGCGTACGTTGCTTGCCTTTGCTGGGGACGAAATTTCAGCGCCGGACGCGATCGGCTATCACGCGCCGAGCGATCTGGCGATCGACACGGAGGGTGCGAACTACATCGTCATCACCCATCCCGATTTCGTGCAAAGCGTCCAGCCGCTCGTGAAGCTGCATGAGTCGGAGGGCGAATCCGTGGCAGTGGTCACTACCAACCAGCTTTATGATGCCTATAACTACGGCGAGCACAGCCCGTTTGCCTTGCAGGATTACCTGCAATTCGCAGCCACGAAATGGCGCATAAAGCCCAGCGCCGTGCTGCTGGTTGGAGATGCGTCCTTTGACCCGCGAAACTATCTGGGTTTGGGCGACTTTGACTTCGTTCCGACGCGCATGATTGAGACGGCGGCGTTCAAGACCGCCTCCGATGATTGGCTGACCGACTTCAACCAGACCGGATTTGCGACGATTCCCACGGGACGGCTGCCTGTGAGGACGCCCGACGAAGCGGCGTTGGTCGTTTCGAAAATCGTCAATTACGAAAACGGGTCCTCAGCGGGCAGTTGGCAGAAGCAGGCGGTGGTGATCGGCGATCAGAATATCGACGCCAACTTTACGTCGGAGGCGAATGCCGCGGCTGCGGTGCTGCCGCCGTCGCTCCAGGTAACGAAAATTTTGGCTGACGGGCAGGATCCAGCCACAGTGCAGCAGCAGATTTCGACAGCCCTCAATAGCGGGGCACTGCTCGTGAGCTACACGGGTCATGGATCGGAGGAGGAGTGGTCCTTTGCCGATCTGCTCGATGATTCCTCGGCCACGGCCCTTTCAAATGGCAATCAATTGCCGGTCTATTTGCTGATGGATTGCCTCAACGGATTTTTCCAGGATGTGTACGATACCAGCCTTTCCACTTCGCTGATGCTGGCGCCCAATGGCGGTGCCGTCGCCGTATGGGCGTCATCTGGATTCACCGATGCGGCTCCGCAAGGAACGATGGATCAAGCGTTCCTGAGCGCGTGGGCGACGAATCCGCAGTTGCCCATCGGCCAAACGATTCTGACGGCGAAATCGGGCATCACGGATCCGGACGTTCGCCGGACGTGGATTTTCTTCGGCGATCCCGCGATGAGATTGGCAATGCCCGTGCCCGCGCTATCCATGCGCCACGCACCCACGCACATCATCGTTCACAGGCCCGGCTCATACTGATTCGTTCGCCCTTGTATGCCCGCAACATAAGCTGTTGATCTCCAGTCCATCGAATGGCATCTTGGATGCGATGCCTGCGAATATCAGCAAAACAGGCGGCGCGTTCTCTCGGACGATTACGGTTCGCACTTCGCGCCGGACGGAACTGAAGAACGTGACAGCAGACGTCGAAAGCGTCGTGCGCGATTCGGGGTGCGCGAACGCTACTTGCCTGCTTTACGTGCCCCATACTACGGCGAGCGTACTGATCAACGAAGGCGACGATCCCGCCGTGGCGCGCGATATCGAGGCAGCCTTCGACCGCCTGATTCCACCCGATGCCGGCTACAGACACATCGAAGGCAACGCGGACGCGCACATCAAGACTGCGCTCGTTGGCTCGTCGGCGACGGTCTGGATTGAAAATGGGCGCCTGGCGCTGGGCCGTTGGCAAGCGATCTTCTTCGCGGAATTCGACGGCCCACGCACACGCGAGCTACGCGTGAAAATCATCCCGGATGGCGCAGCGTAGTGATTGCCTCGCCGACTTGTGCTGGGAGGCCGGCCGGTGGGGCTGGCTGTTGGAAATCGTCGATAGCTCCATGACATTCAAATCCGGCTTTATCGCGATCGTAGGGCGGCCGAACGCCGGGAAGTCCACGCTGGTGAATACGGTCGTGGGACGCAAGGTGGCCATCATCTCGCCCAGGCCGCAGACCACGCGAAATCGCATCCAGGGAATCTTAAACTGGCCAGACGCGCAGGTCGTCCTGGTCGACACTCCGGGAATACACAAGCCTGACGGCATTCTGAGCCATCAGATGATGGGCGAAACGGAGCAGGCACTCGAAGGTGTGGACATCGTGTCGCTGATTGTAGATGCGACGGCGGAGTTCGGGCCGGGTGATCGATTCTCCGCGAAGTGGCTACGACGGTTTCGCGGCCCGGTGTTTCTGCTGCTTAACAAAGTCGACCGCGTGAGCAAGCCGGCGCTGCTACCTCTTATTGATCGTTGGCGCCGGGAATTCGACTTCGCCGAAATTTTCCCTATTTCGGCGCTAACCGGCGCTGGCTGTGCGGAAGCGGTGAAGAGTTGGATCGAAAAGCTGCCGGAAGCGCCGCCCCACTTTCCGGAGGACCAGTTTACGGATCAGCCGGAGCGTTTTCTGGCGGCTGAACTGATTCGAGAGCAGGCGCTCCACGCAACCCGTGAGGAAGTTCCCCACGCAATCGCTGTTTTTATCGACCGATTCCAAGAGGATCGAGCGTTGATCGGAATCACGGCCACGATTTATGTGGAACGCGAGGGGCAGAAGGGAATTCTGATCGGCAAAGGCGGCGAGACCATCAAGAAAATCGGCACCCTGGCGCGCAAGGAGATCGAATCGATTCTTGGTACGCACGTCTTCCTTGAGCTGATGGTGAAGGTGCGGCCAAACTGGAGGCGAAATCGCGGTATCGTCCGCCAGCTCGATTGGCGCCGTCAATTGGAGCAGATGGGTGATCGCGATGAGTTCGACGGATCCGAATCAACGGTGGAAGCCGAAGACGAACGCGAGGATTAACGCGCGGCGATGTTCGGGGTGTGCGCTTCGAACCGCCCGGGAGTAATCAATCGCACTGTCAGTTTGCCGCCCCGAGCCGGTGGCTAACGTCCAGCACGTATACCGTCTGATCCATGGTGAGGACCAGCAGCCTTTTGCCGTCGGCGGAAAAATGCGAATAGACAACGGCGGTTGGAAACGTGTACTGAGCCCAGACCGAGTTGGTCTTGAGGTCGTAAAGCACCAACTTCCCGCCATCCGCCACGGCGCTCAGAAGATTGCTAGTGCCTGAGATGGCGGGATTATAGACGTTCTGCTCTTGAATCTGAGCGCCCGTGGAAAGCGAAATAGCAATGATGTTCCGTCCCGCGCGCGCCAAAATCAACCAGTCTCCTTCGGAGAACGCCTCATTGAAACTTTCCGCGCCTGCACCTGTCTGCACGAGTGCGGCGCCGGCAAAATTTCCGGTTCGGTCATCGAGCACCTCAAAAACCGAATCGTGGACGGAAAGTTTCGCGCCATGCAGCGCTCGTCGCAAAGCCGGGCTCCGGTCCGCGGCATGCTGGGCTCCGCTGTCTTTCGCTCCCCAGCCAAGGACGACCCGGTCTCCTTGGGGATCGGTGAAAACGACCGGGACATTTTCCCTCCTGTTGATGCGGGATGTATCCCCACCAAAAGGACAGTTCCACAAGAACTTGCCCGTTTTGGCATCTAGCGCCTGTAATTCGAAGGGAAAACGCGCCGCGTCGGGATACGCGTAAATTTGTTGGGCGTAGTGTTTCAACATGACGGGCCCGGAAAAAATATCCTCGTTGCGGACAAGCTCGTTTGCAAAGAACCATGCGCCCGATGTGGCATTCGACAGTAAATTCAAGGTGGTAATTTTGAATTCGAGGGGTTTCTCGCCGGGGATCTGGAGATAGCACAGGTCATCGGATTCGCACCACGCGCCGTTAAGTGCTTGGAACGAATCACGCCGCTGGCCAGTGGCGACATCGAAGATGCCGCCTTGTCCGGGAACACCCACTGCGAAAGTTTTGAGCCCGGGAGAAACCGCGGCTGCGTGCAAGATCTCAGCGGTGGATAGTGGGCTGCGCAATTCCAATTCCGGGCGGGTGCCGCCAATTCGCGCCAAGATCAACACTCCGTCTTGGGTCAAATAGATGAGTTGATCTCCCCAGACGTCCGCGGCGCTTTTGGCAATCGTAGCGACCGGCTTGCCCGATTGAACGCTGACCACTGTGCCTTCATCTGAATTCTCGGGATAATCGATCAAATAGGCGGCGTTGCCGGTGCTTGCCAGAGTCCCGCTTACATCCAGTGGCCGGACTGTAGCCCCGTTGGGAAACGAGAATAGCGCCGAATCTTTCGCGCGATCTGCATCTGCGGCGGCAATCAGGTTCGGGCCGGCAAACGCAAAAGAATCATGCTCCGGTGTGTGCCGCATCGCGCCCGAGAGGTGAACCACCTCGCGGCCTGAGAGATCAACCATCTCGGCATGGCCCAGGTGGCCCAAGGCGACTAAATAACGTGCGTCCGGCGAGAACTCGACCTTTTGTAAATATGAGTACAAGTCCGGGTAAAAATACGGCGTATTCGTGAACTGATACCCGAACGCCTGCGAGAACGCGGTCTGCCGGTGGAGCGGAACGATAAATGGATAGCGCGTATCCATAGCTTGGCCCACCGCGCCTTTGAACTTTTCTCTGCCGGTGGAGATATCGAAGACGTGAAGGATAGAGTAGCCGTCGAGGCATGCGTAGTATTGCCCGTACGGCGAAAGAGTCGCGGCGGAGCAATCGCCGCCGTCCCCGAGCACCTGGTGATTCAGAAGTTTGCCGTCGCTGAGAGACCAGACGGAGACGCCCATGTCGGAGCTGGCAACTACGACGGACGCGGAATCTTTCGAGAAGCGTGCGGGCAGGTCGTAGGCGGCCGGAACCGATAATTGAATTCTCACTGGATTTAAGCCAATCACGTACACATAGGACGTGTCTTGAAATAAAAGATATCGGCCGTCACTGCTGAAGCGAAGCTCGCTCACATGGCTAACGAGCGGAGGCCTTAAGCGTGCGCTGCTGATGAGGTTGGGAATGCGGGCTTGTTGGCGGCCAGCATCTGGGGAAGTCTGACTCTTCGCAAGGCTCGATCCCGAGTACCCCACACAACAGAGCGCTAAAAGCGGCGCGCTGAGCAGTGCCTTTCGGCAGCGGAGCTTCGCGCCACGAGCGCCTATTGGCAACGGCGAGCCGCTCTGTGGACGGTCCATTGTGCTAAGAAGCCTTGGAGGGTGCAATTTTCAGCGCTCGCATCTTGCGGTAGAGATGGCTGCGCTCAAGACCCAGCGCCGCGGCCGTATTGGTCATGTTCCAGCGGTTTTCCTGCAGCTTCCGTAGGACGAATTCGCGCTCGTAGGCCTCGCGTGCTTCGTGGAGCGTTTCGTATGGCTTTTGTGCGTCCTTTGGTGCGCCGCGGAAGACCTCTGGCGGCAGATGGTGCGGCTCGATGCGGCTCGAAGGCGACATAATCACCAGCCGTTCGACCAGATTTTTCAGCTCGCGCACGTTGCCGGGCCACGGATACGCGAGCAGGATCTCCATGGCCGGCTGGCTGAATTCCTTGGGCTTCTTGCCGTAAGCCTCGCAAAAACCGGCCAGGAAATGTGCAGCCAGGATCGGAATGTCCTCGGTGCGCTGCCGTAAGGCGGGAACGTAGAAGGGAATTACGTTGAGCCGGTAAAACAGGTCCTCACGGAAGTTGCCCTTGGCGATTTCGTCCTCCAGTTTTTTGTTGGTCGCCGCAAGAACGCGCACGTCCACTTTGACCGCCTGATTGGAGCCGAGCGGCTCGACGCTTTGCTGTTCGAGAATGCGCAGCACCTTCGACTGCGTTTTCAGGCTCATGTCGCCAACTTCGTCGAGAAAAAGCGTGCCGCCATCGGCCTTTTGAAACTTTCCCGGCTTGTCCTCGCTCGCGCCGGTAAAGCTGCCCTTGCGATGGCCAAACATTTCGGACTCGATCAGTTCCTCGGGAATCGCGGCGCAGTTCACTTCCACGAAAGGCATGGAACTTCGCGGGCTGTTCGCGTGGAGGGCGCGTGCCACAAGCTCCTTGCCCGTTCCGCTTTCGCCGAAAATCAACACTCGGCCGGAGGTGGGCGCGGTTAACGCGATCTGTTGCCGCAGGGCTTTCATGGGAACGCTTCCGCCAAGAATCTCGTAGCGCTCTTCGAGTTCCGCGCGCAGGCGCTGGTTTTCCTCGTCGAGACGCATAAAACCGAGCGCATTACGGACGACCAGCACCACCTTTTCAAGCGACAGCGGCTTCTCGAGGAAATCGAACGCGCCAAGCTTCGTGGCGCGCACCGCCGTTTCCACGTTTCCGTGGCCGGAAATCATCACCACCATGGGCGCGCCTTCGTGCGATTGCAATTTTTCCAGAGTGTCCAGTCCGTCGATGCCCGTAAGCCACACGTCAAGAAGAATCAGGTCGTATTCCTGCCGCTCGGCGCTTTCCAGGCATTCCTCGCCGGAAGAAACGGCCTCGACTTGGTAGCCTTCATCGCGCAGCAGGGCGCCGAGCGACTGGCGGATGCCGCTCTCATCGTCAACGATCAATATGCGAGCGCTCATGACCCAGAAATCTGTCCCGTGGGTGTGAAAGCGACTGGATCGACGGCGGGGAAGCGAATCAAAATCCGAGTGCCAGCGGGAAGATTATCTTCGACGCGTATCGTGCCGTTGTGTTCGGCGATGATGCGGCTTGCGATCGCGAGCCCAAGGCCTGTGCCTCGGTCTTTCGTCGAGAAATGGGGCAGGAAGAGCTTATCTTTGTCCGCGGGTGAGATTCCGTGGCCGCTGTCGGAGATTTCGATTTCGACCGCGTCGCCATCGCCAACGGCTCGCGTGGCTAGGCGCAGTTGCCGGATCCTTGCGCCCTCCATCGCCTCGGCCGCATTGTCGATCAAGTTCGCCAGCACCTGCCGTAGCAACTCTGCGTCCATTTTCACCGGCGGAAGAGGCGCCGCGAAATCGGTGCGCAGGGTTATGCCCTCAAGCCTGTCCTGGAACAATGCGATGGCACTCTCGACTACCGGATTGATGTCGGAGGGAGCCAGCCGCGCGGAAGGGAAGCGCGCAAAACGCGAAAACTCTCCCACCAGTGACTCCAGCGTTTGCACTTCGCGCTCGATCAGCGATGCGCATTCGGCGGCGAGTTTTTCAAATTCTGTCGACTCGATCGCGCGGCGCGCGCCGGCGGCGCGATCCAGGTAACGCAAGATGCGCTGCGCGGAAAGTTGAATCGGCGTGAGTGGGTTCTTGATTTCGTGGGCGATGCGCTGCGCCACTTCCTGCCAGGCGGCCGCCTTCTGTGCGCTCAGCAGTTCCGTCAAATCGTCAATCACCACCACGAAACCCGGATTGGACTTGCGCGGCCCCAGTGAGCTGACGGTGACTGCGGTCCGCACCAGCCGGCCGCGCGTGGCGATTTCCAGTTCGCGCGACGCTGCGCCCATCCGGAGAGAGCGCCGCATCAGGTGCAACGCTTCGCGCGCGGCGTCCTCGCCAAGCAGATCTGGGAGCGTGCGGGCTTCGCGCGCGTACTCACCGAGGATGTCGATCACTGCGCCGTTTACGCGGGTTACGGCGCCCGATGGGTCGAGCGAAACAACGCCCGTCGGAATATTTTCGAGGATAGCCTCCATCATCTTGCGCCGGCGCTCGCGCTCTTCTACGGCGTCTTCCAGGCTGTGCGTAAACGCGTTGATCTGCCGTCGGCCTTCATCAAGCTGCTCGGCCATCTGATTGAACGAACGCGTCAACGTTCCCAATTCGTCCTGGGCGTGTACTCCGATGCGGTGGTCGAAATTGCCGCGCGAGAGTTCGCGAGTGGCTTCTGCCAGCGCCTGAATCGGCACGGTCACTTGCTTGGATAGAAACAACGCGACCCATGTCGTGCTGAAAACAAGCAGTAGCGTAATCAGCGATAGCGCCAGCAAAATTTCGCGCTTGTACAACCGCAGATGTTCCTTCTGCTGCTGGTAAATCTGCGTTTGGGATTCGATTTCCTGGTAACGCTGGAGAAAATCGGTGGGGATCGTTCGCGCCGCCAGAATCGCCCCCGCGGCGCACGGCGCTCTTCCGGCCATATATGAGTTGTTCCGGCCAGTCCAGATTTCGGCACCGGTCGGCAAGGTGCTGGAGAGAGTGGCGTGTTCCTGGACCAGATGCAGCGACGAAAGCTCGTTCGGGAAGACCCTCTCGACGGAGCCGCTGGCATCTATGCGCCACAGCGCGTCGGCGTCCGGCGCCGCGCGACTGGCTTCGGCCCAACTCACGTGTTCCTGCTCGACCAGTTCGCAGACGGCGGAGGCTTCTTCCGAAAGCCGCGAATAACCGCGGCCCGTCATTTCACTCATTAGCGCGCGGCTCTGCTCGTTGGCGATTTCCAGAGGCCGCGGAAACCAATTATTCAGCGTTCGATTTACCAGGGCGTAGCTGAAGAAGAAGAGAAATGCCAGCGGCAGCAGGGAAACGCCCATCGCGCCGAGTACCATCTTGATCTTGAATCGCGAACCAATGCGCCCGGCTTGGCGTTCGGCGAAGGTCCGCACCAGGGTGCGCGTCAGTATGAGACCGAAAACCAGCAATGCCGCAACGATGAGGATCGACAGCGCGACCGATACTGCAAACTGAATGCCTTGCTCCGGTCGAAACGGTGGATTGAACGAGCCGAGCGTAATGACGATGGCGGCTAGAACCACCACCACTACGCCGCCAGCGATCAGCCATCCGCGATTTTTCGCGCGAGGCTGCTCCGTCTTCATCGGCCTTCCTCGCGGTAACGCCCCAGCGGGCAGGAATGGCAGAGCGGGTCGCGTGTGCGGCAAAAATGCTTCCCGGTTTGGACGATTAGGGCATGAAATTCGTTAAATCGGCGCGCATTGCTGGGAAATTGGCGCTCGAACATCCAGCGGACGTCTTCGTACTTGGCATTTTCGCCCGCCCACCCGTGGCGCAAAAGAATGCGTTTCGTGTATGCGTCCACCACGAACACCGCATGCCCGCCGCCATAAAGCAGGATCGAATCCGCGGTCTCGGGGCCGATGCCAAACACATCCAGCAGCTTCGGGCGCAGCACAATCGTCGGGGTCGCAAACATTCTCTTGAGCGAACCGCGGTGTTCCAGGCGGAGAAAGTCGCAGAAGGCTTTTAACTTTCGCGCTTTTTGCCTGAAATAGCCGGAAGGACGCACCAAGCGCTGCAGCCGTCGCAACGGCGCCTTTTCGATTGCCGAGGGCGAGAGGAGCCTCGCAGTCCGCAAATTGAATATAGCTTTTTCGACGTTGGTCCAGGAAGTGTTTTGCGTCAGGATCGCGCCCACGATCACCTCAAACGGCGTCTTGCCCGGCCACCAGTGTTGCGGGCCAAAGTGCGTAAAGAGCGCGTTGTAATATTCGTCGAGTGGCGGCTGCTTTTCGCCAGAGCGCGTGTCAGCAGCAGAGACTACCGGCGTGGCTGCGACCGCGCCCTGAGGAACAGTAGCTGCAGGTGGACGCAGACTGCCGGGCTGGCTTGGTGGTTCAGGATGACTCAATTGCGTTGAAGCGACCGCGCTGGTCACTTGGCCACGATAGCGGCCCGTCGGCAGCAAGTCAAGGATAGGTGTGGCATTCTAGCCACAGATTTGTGCCGCAGTAACCGCAGTGCTCAGGATTGCTAGAGGATGTGGCCGATGTACATTCAAAGCCATGGGCGTCTAGCTCTGGCGTCAGCCGTTCTTGCGCTCAAACTCACGCATGAAGCTGACCAGCGCCTCGACTGACTCAATTGCGACAGCGTTGTACAGCGAAGCGCGCATGCCGCCAACTGAACGGTGACCTTTTATGCCCACCAGGCCTGCGGCTGTTGCCTCCTGCACGAACTTCTTCTCGACGGCTTCGTCTTCCCCCGCCACGCGGAAGACGACGTTCATCCGCGACCGCGACTCCGTATCGACAGGGCACTTGTAGTAACCGCTTCCATCCAACACATCGTAAAGCAGCTTAGCCTTTGCCTCATTGCGCTTCTCGATTGCCGCCAAACCGCCCTGTTCCTCAATCCAATCGAGCACGAGGCCCATCGCATAGACGCCAAAGGTTGGCGGCGTGTTATAGAGCGACTTGTCCTTTACGAACGTCCGGTACTGCAGAATCTTGCCAATTTTGTCGCTCCCGCGGTCGGCCAGGTCGCGCCGGATGATCGCCACGGTCACGCCGGACGGTCCCAGGTTCTTCTGCGCACCGGCAAAAATCATACCAAAGCGCTTCACGTCCACCGGTCGCGAAGCAATATCGGAAGACATATCGGCAACGATTGGCACACTGGCTGCGTCCGGAACAGAATGCCACTGCGTTCCCTCGATCGTGTTGTTCGTGCAGATGTGGACGTAGGACGCATTCGCGTCAAACGAAATCTCATTCGCTTTGGGCAGACGCGCGAATTTCTGCGCTTCGCCGCTCGCCGCCAAGTGGCATTCCGTAACTTTCTTAATCTCCTCGATGGCCTTCGAGGTCCACGCGCCAGTATGAAGCACGTCCACTGGCTTGCCTGCGGCGGCTAGGTTCATCGGCACCATGGCGAATTGCAGGCTCGCGCCGCCTTGCAGGAAAAGCACTGCATAGTTTTCGGGAATCTCCAGAATCCGGCGCAGAGACTGTTCCACCTTGTCGTTGATTGCCTGGAACTCAGCCGAGCGATGGCTCATTTCCATCACGGACATGCCCGTGCCGCCATAATTCAACATCTCGTCGCGCATCTTTTCGAGCACCGGCAGCGGCATGGCCGCCGGTCCGGCGTTGAAGTTATGGGCTCGCTTGGTGGCTTTAGTAGCAATCGTTGTGGAACTCACAGTCGCAGTTCTCCCGTTGGAAAATTGGCTCGCGTCAGCCACAGGAACGTAGCAGGCGTGAAGCGTCAGCATAACAGATGGCGACAGGCATTGTGAACGCGCTTCCGGAAAATTCTGGAGCAAACGTGATCGTCGGCGGCTCAGCGAAATCTGCGCGCTTGTGAATTTGTGCGCGCTCTCGTAAATTGATATTTCACCGGAAAGAGAGCGGCAGTGCCCAGCAAACGAAAACGCGCTTTGCGCGCGCGAAAAAGGCGTCCCGTCAGACGACTCGCGACCCTCGGATCTGAAGTCACGGTTACAAAGCGCGACCAAGCCGCTGGCGAATGGTTCGCCAGGCTAGTGGCGCTGCAAGCCCGTCTGCGCTCGCCGAATGGCTGCCCGTGGGATCGCGAACAGACGCACGCGTCGCTCCGAAAATATCTGATCGAGGAAGCCTACGAAGTGCTCGACGCAATGGACGCGAGCGATCCGCGAAAATTCGCGTCGGAGCTGGGCGATTTGCTCCTGCAAGTCGTTTTTCACGCTAATATCGCCGAATCCGAGGGCCGCTTCGGCATTTCCGACGTGATCGAAGCCGTTTATACGAAAATGGTCCGCCGCCACCCGCACGTTTTTGGAGACGTGGTGGCCAAGACGCCCGGTGCTGTATTGAAGAATTGGGAGCGGATCAAAGCGGCCGAACGGACGGCCGAGAAGAAGGAGAAAGGCGCGGCAAAAGGGGAGGGCAAACCAGAATCGATTCTCGCTGGCGTGCCTCGTTCGATGCCCGCCGTGCTGGAGGCATATCAGCTTTCCCGCCGCGCTTCGCGCATCGGTTTCGATTGGGAAAACATCGAGGGCGTGCTCGACAAGCTGGATGAGGAACGCCGCGAGCTGTTGTCGAGCCTTCCCGGCGGCCACGCTACCTCCGAGCATACCGACGCGCGCTCCCACGCCGCGCGCCTGACGCCCGAAGTCGAAGAAGAAGTGGGCGACCTGCTCTTTGCGGGCGTAAACGTGGCACGCTTCGTCGGCATCGATCCGGAAATCGCTCTAAAGAAAGCCAACCGCAAATTCAAGCAGCGGTTCCAGTGGATGGAAACTGCGGCCGCTCGTGAAGGCCACCCCTTGGCGGACGTTCCGCGCGAGCGCATGGAAGAGTTGTGGAACCAGTCGAAAACCGCCAAGTGAATCGGCGTGGTGCGAGCCAAATAGCCGAAGGAGTTCATAAAGAGCGATTATGCAGCACCCAACAATTAGAAATTGGACTTATATCCGCAGCCAAGGCTTAATGCTCCTGGAGACAACGCTTCCGTGACCGCTTCGCAGGATGTGAATCTTTGGTCCACTGCGGAACACGCCCTCGACTATCTGCGGCGCGCGGATTCCATTCCGCATCGCGTAGAAGGCGAGGCGACACTCTTGGAACTGATCCCTGAAAAACCAGGTCTCATCCTGGACCTGGGCAGCGGTGCCGGACGTCTTCTCTCGCTGGTGAAAGCGGCGCGCCCTCACGCCAAGTTCGTCGCCCTGGATTTTTCCGCCACGATGCTGGATGAATTGCATCGGCTGTTCGACGCCGATGCTGCAATCCAGATTGTCGCTCATGACTTCGACCAGCCAATGCCCGATCTGGGCCGATTCGATGCTGTAATTTCCAGCTTCGCCATTCACCACGTGCATCATGAACGCAAGCGCGCTCTCTATGCCGAAGTGTTTGGAGCCCTGAATCCAGGCGGGCTGTTTGCGAACCTGGAGCACGTGGATTCGCCAACGCAGTCGCTCCACGGCGCGTTCTTGAAGGCGATCGGCTGGGAAGACGAAGATCCTTCCAATAAGCTGCTCAACCTCGAAACGCAAATGCGTTGGCTTCGCGAAATTGGCTTCAAGGACGTGGATTGCCACTGGAAATGGCGCGAACTGGCGCTTTTCGGCGGCGTAAAGCCCGCGCCGCCTCGCGGTAAGCTTCCCGGCGGGCCTGCATGACGAGCCGCGCCGCCACGCAAAACGTACAAATTCGTTCGTGCTCGCGCGTAGAAGATTTTCAGGACTGCGTCCGCGTGCAGCAGCGTGTATGGGGCGACGAACTGGCCGTCCCCGTGCCGATGATCGCGGCCGTGAATCACGCGGGCGGGCAGGTTCTCGGCGCATTTGAAGGCGAACGCATGATTGGCTGCTCGCTGGCTTTTCTTGGGCGCCGCCTGATGCCAGTGCGTTCAGGGTCAGCGCAGCGCGTCGAGGCGCCGTTCTTTCATTCTCACTTCGCTGCCGTGCTGCCGGACTTTCGCGATGTAGGAGTTGGCCGCCGCCTGAAACTTTTTCAGCGGCAGGATGCACTCAAGCGGGGAATCGGACTCATCGAGTGGACATTTGATCCGCTCGAGCCGAAAAACGCGTATTTTAATCTCATGCGTCTGGGGGTGATCGTCCGCAGATTTATCCCCAATTTCTACGGAATCACGGCCAGCGCGCTGCACGCCGGGATGCCTACCGATCGCCTGGTCGCCGAATGGTGGCTCGCATCGGATCGCGTGGAGTCCATCGTCGAAGGCCGCGGCGCGCTGAACGGAACACGCGTGGTGCGCATCTCTATCCCCGCGAACATCTCGCAGCATAAAGCCTCCGATCCCAACGACGGAGTGCGGATTCAGTCCGCCGCGCGCGAGCAGTTTCAAAAATGGTTCGCGGAGGGTTACGCTGCTACCGCCATCGAAAACG
>JASHPG010000028.1 GCA_030038275.1 Candidatus Acidiferrales bacterium
GGGCGACTGGTCTCGAGCAATTCGCCTTCGCATCCATGAAGGGCCCCTCGGCGACGCTGCTTTCAAACGAGCTCTTGGTCCCGGCATCTCCCCGACTGTCCGCTGGAGTTGTGGCACGCAAACCAGTCCCCTATACTCAGCTTCTAATTAGAAAGGGAGGCGCGGACTTTGCGCAATCGCGAAGCGGCGCGCTACGCGCGCTGGTCGGCTATAGCCGCGGGACTGATCATTGTGGCTGTGGCGGGCGCGTACGTTTATCGCGCGGTGCAGCGGGCTAAGGCACGGCGAGAGATGCCAGCGGTGGTCCCGGCGAGCGTCGAACAGCAATCCGCGGCATTCACCTATAAGTCGGTCGAGCAGGGCCGCACGATATTCACTCTCCGCGCCTCGGAAGTGACCCGGTATAGGGATCACAACCGCGCGGAACTGCAAGACGTTTGGATCACCATTTATGGGCGCAGCGGAAACCAGAACGATGACATTCATACGCGCGAGTGCAGTTACGATCCGCAGACCGGGGCGCGCTGCGAAGGCAGCGTTCAGATCGATATTACGGGGACGGGGGCGAAGAATTCGAAGCCAGCATCCGGAAGTCCAGCGCTCGAGATGGTGACGAGCGATTTAAGATTTGACCGCGAGACTGGCAATGCATCAACAGCTGCGCCAGTGAAGTTCACGTTTCCGGGTGGCAGCGGAAGCGGCGTAGGTGTGGATTACAATACGCACGACGCCACGGTCCGCGTGGATCGCGCGATTCATTTTCAGCTTGCCGCGTCGGATAGCACCGGGGGCTTGCCGGTGAGCGCGTCCGGAAGCAGCCTGGAAATTCATCGCACGGCGAGAATAGCGGTTTTGAATGGGCCGGTGAGCGTACAGCAAGGCGAACGCCAGCTTTCGGCGCAAAAGATTACGGTGGATTTCGACGCGGCCAACCATCCAAGCGAGGTCCTGGTCGATGGACAGCCGCAAATTCATGTAAACGAGAACGACAGCGCGATCACGGTTTCCGCCGCACAGTTCGAGAGCATGCTGAATCCCGCCGGATGGATCGAGCGAGTGGTTGCCGACGGGAACGTCGAGGCGACGAGGCAGGCGAGCGGTGACGCGGGGCATTTTGCAGCCGATCACGTGGAATTCACGATGGCCCCGCAGCGCAACCTGGTGCAGAGCATGACGGCGACAGGGGGAGTAACAGCGCAATCGCAGCAATCCGGCCAAGTGGACACGCTGCGGACGGGCGCGCTGCATCTTCTGTTTTCAGTTCCAGAGGCATCGAGCCATTTGGGAGCCAAAGCCGCGCCGAGCGACGTTGAGCGGGAGCAGATTGAAAGCGCTGAAACGCTTACGCCGGCGGCGATCGATCTTACGAAAGGCTCGGAGAAAACCACGGTCAGTGCTGAGAAACTAGTTGCGCAAGCGGGCGCAGGAGGGCGGATCAGAAAACTGCTTGGGCACTCGGGCGTGACGATTCGAAGAGAATCGCCGGGCGCGGTGACGCAAATCATATCGGCTCCAGAGTTGGCCGCGGATCTCGGCTCGCGCGGTGAATGGGAAAAGGTGCAAGAAACCGGCGGCGTGCAAATGCAGCAGGGTGAGCGGAAGGCCACGGCGGGCAGCGTGCAAATCGACCGCGCAACGGATGCAATTCGCTTGGAAGGCTCGCCCGTAGTTATAGATGGTGAGAGCCGCACGACCGCGAAGCGGATGGCATTCAACCAGAAAACAGGTGAATTGGAAGCTGATGGTGGAGTCGTTTCCACTTACGCGTCTACTGGCGAACGGAAGGCCGTTAGTCTGGGGACTGGCGCCGCGCACATTTCCGCGGAGATGCTGACCGGCTCGGCGAACTCGGGGCACGTGACGTACTCAGGGCACGTGCGGTTGTGGCAGGGAGAATCGGTGCTGGAAGCGGATCGAATCGACCTTTGGCGCGATGAGAAGAAGATGCAGGCGTCCGGAAACGTGACGGCGGTCTTTCCGCAGAGCGCCGGACCAGCCGTTCCGTCGATCCCAGACTTCACTAAAGCGGGGAAAAAGCTAGCGAAAGACTCGGAGCCAACCCTTTGGAACATCCGTGCGCCGCTACTGACGTATTGGGGTGACCAGGGTCGAGCGCGTCTTGAGGGGGGCGTGCTCGCAAGCTCCATGCAGGGCATGCTCCATTCGCAGACGCTCGATGTATACCTGAGGCAGTCGCCACGAAAGACGGCTGCCGAAGAGCCGGTCAGCAAGCCGCCGACGAAAAGCGGCCAAATTTCGCCACTTGAGGCCTTCGGCGGAGGGCAATTGGACCGTGTAGTCGCGCATGGGGACGTACTGGTCGAGCAGGGTGACCGCCGCGGCATGGCGCAACAGGCTGAATACACTGCGTCGGATGGCAAATACGTTCTTTCTGGCGGCGAACCAACGGTTACTGACGGTTCCAACAACTCGGCTACGGGCAGTTCGTTGACCTTCTATGTAGCGAGTGATACGATTTTGATTGATTCGCAGGAAGGTTCGCGCACACTGACCAAGCACAAGGTTGAGAAATGAACCGGCATGTTGAAGCTCCGGGCCGTCGATCTTAGGAAGTCGTATCGAGGACGGAAAGTCGTCGATGACGTAAACCTGGAGATTCAGCAGGGCGAAGTGGTTGGGCTGCTCGGGCCGAACGGCGCGGGTAAGACCACGACGTTTTACATATTGGTCGGCCTAGCCCGCCCGGATTACGGGCGCGTACTGCTAGATGGCGAAGATATTACCGACCTTCCCATGTACCTCCGGGCCCGCAGCGGCATCAGCTACCTTCCCCAGGAACCTTCGGTATTTCGGAAGCTGACGGTCGAGGAAAACCTGCTCGCAGTGCTGGAAACCTTGCCACTTACGGTGGAGCAGCGCCGCGATCGCATCGAGGAGCTTTTAGCGCAGATGGGACTCGAGGGAGTGCGTTACAGCCAGGCGTACGTGCTTTCGGGCGGCGAGCGGCGCCGTCTGGAAATTGCGCGCTCGATGGTGCTGTCGCCGTCGTTCGTGCTCCTGGACGAGCCGTTTGCGGGTATCGATCCGCTTACGGTCGTGGACATTCAGAAGATCATCGCGGATTTGAGCGGTGCCGGAATCGGCGTCCTGGTCACGGATCACAACGTGCGGGATACGCTGGCGGTCACGCACCGCGCGTACATTATCAACGGCGGCAAAATCCTGGCCGCCGGATCGCCGTCCGTGCTGTCCGAAAACCCGGACGTGCGGCGAATTTATCTGGGCGAGAAGTTCCGCCTAAACTGACATGAACTATCTCGCCCCAAAACTGCACCTCCGCGTCGCACAGAAGCAAATTCTGACGCCGGGACTGGTGCAGATGGTGAGCGTTCTGGCGCTCAACCGCCTCGAGCTGCGCGAGATGATCAACCAGGAAATCATGGCTAACCCGGTGCTCGAGGAATTGTCCGAGGAAACGACCACCGCGGAAAATTACACGGATGAAGCGTTTCTGAAGAAAGAGACGGAAAATATTCCGGATGAGCCGGCGGCCAATCCCTTTGACGAATTCGATTTCGGATCCTTTTTCACCCAATATCTCGACACTGGCGCCGAACGCGTCGCCAGCAGCGAACACGAAGAAATCGAAAAACCTTCCTTCGAGAAGTTTCTTTCATCCGCGTCAAGTCTTGCAGACCACCTGGAATGGCAGCTCAGCGTCAGTATTTGCTCCGAAACCGTCAGGGAGGTCGCCGATGAAATCGTCGGGAACCTCGACGAAAACGGTTATTTGACCGCGACGCTCGATGAAATCGCGCAAGCTGGGAACTATTCGATGGAAGACGTGGAAGAAGCGCTGGCCATGGTGCAGGAGTTCGATCCTCCCGGCGTTGCGGCGCGCGATTTGCAGGAATGCCTGCTGCTGCAAATGAAAGTGCTCGACCCACAGAACACGCTGGCGCAGCAGATCATCAAGGAACATTTGAAGTATCTGCAAAACAACCAACTGAAGGAACTGGCGCGCGAGACGAACCGCCCGATAGAGATGGTGAAGCGCGCCGTGGACGTGATCAAGCGGCTCGACCCCAAGCCAGGCCTGCGCTACAACAAAACCGAACCGAGGCTGGTCGAACCGGACGTGCAGTTCCGTAAGGTCGATGGCGAATGGCAAGTGTTCATGAACGATGACGACGTGCCGCAACTGCGCCTGAATCCCACGTATCGCCGGCTGCTAGCGCGCGACGCGGCGGATCGCGACGTCCGGAATTATGTTAAGGAGCGTTTCACGGCCGCGATCCAGCTGATGAAGAACATCGAGCAGCGCAAGCACACGATCCTACGCGTCTGCCAATCGATCCTGCGCCGCCAGGCCGATTATCTTGATTACGGCCCCGATCACCTACGGCCGATGATGATCAAGGAAGTGGCGGAGGAAGTCGGAGTTCACCCTTCCACGGTTAGCCGGGCGGTGGCCAACAAGTACGTGCACACGCCACAAGGCGTACTGGAACTGCGCAGCTTTTTCTCAGAATCCGTCAACGGCCCGCAGGGTAGTGAAATGTCGCTGCTTTCCCTCAAGCGCCGCGTGAAGCAGATGATCGATGAAGAAGATACTGCCCACCCGCTCACCGACGAACAGATCACGAAGAAATTGAGCGACGAGGGCATTCAGGTTACGCGCCGAACCGTCGCGAAATACCGCGAGGACATGCGCATCCCGAGCACGCATCGCCGCCGGGTGAAAGTCTAGCCGCTCGCACCGTGAACCGTTCGGAGAAGAAGCGCACCGCGCGCCAGTTGGTCGTCCTGACAGGCCTGTCGGGATCGGGCAAAGGGTCCATCCTGAATACGTTCGAGGACCTCGGGTTCTATTGCGTCGATAACCTTCCCGTCTCCCTAATTCCTAAATTCTCCGAACTCTATGAAGAGGGCCGGGGCGAAGTGGACCGCGCCGCTCTACTGGTGGACGCCCGCGAAGGCGCTGAAATCGAGAAGTTGCCGCAGATTTACCGTAAGCTTCGCAACGAGCACTCGGTCACGCTCGTTTTCGTAGAGGCGAGCGACGAAGCACTGTTGCGCCGCTTCAGTGAGACGCGCCGCCCGCATCCGATGGGGCAGGGCGACTCGGTGATTCGGGGCATCCGCGCGGAACGCCGCCGCATGGCGCCGATTCGGCGGGTCGCAGACGTGGTGATCGACACCACCAAGTTCACGGTACACGAGCTGCGGCAATTTATAATTGACCGCTTTCAGAACCCCGGCCGGCGTCCTTTGCTTGTTTCCGTGGTGAGTTTCGGTTTTCGTTACGGAATTCCGGCCGATGCGGATCTGGTTTTCGATGTACGCTTTCTTCCCAATCCGCATTTCATTCCGAAGCTGCGCCCATTCAGCGGGAAAAATCCGCGGGTGGCGCGGTATATTCGGTCGTTTCCGCAGACTGGAGAGTTCCTGCGGCGCATCGAGAGTTTGCTTACCTATCTCATCCCGCACTACATCCGCGAAGGCAAGAGCTATCTGACGGTGGCTCTGGGATGTACCGGTGGGCGGCATCGCTCAGTAGCGCTGGCCGAAGTGATCGGCCGCGATCTGCATCGGAAAGGTTACTCGACGAAAGTGGTGCATCGCGACATGGAAAAATCGGGAGCGTGAAAACCGGGAGCGCACAAGCAATACGGGCATTTTTTCCGAATGACCGTGGCTGCGATGTTGCGCCGCGGCCGCGATGGGACGCCATGGGCGTTTATACCTTGCAAGATGGGCACGTCCTGCTTACGCTAGGTTACTCGATTTAAGGTATTCCGGTGGCCAGTAGCATCGCGGTCCGTGGGCTATTTCAGAAGCGTATCGACTGGCGTTCCGCACCTAAATCTATGGAAATGTTTTCGCATACTAGTGAGCGCGAGGAAATCCGCAGGCTTTTGAGTTATCTGCGGCCGTACTTGCCCCTCTTCGCGCTAGGCGTAGTGCTGCTGGCGTTCATGGGCGCGATGGACGGATTGGTAGCGCTCGCCATAAAACCCGCCGTGGATGTGGTTCTTTCGCGGCACTCGACCGTGCACTCGCTAACGCTTTTCACGATCCCGGGTACGCAGCACGCAGTGACGCTCAATTCGATCGTCCCCCACCAAATCCATTATGTTTGGTCGATATTTACCATCGCCCTGCTTCTGATTTTCATTTCCAAGGGTGTTGCGGAATATTTTGGCACCATCTTGATTCAATACGTCGGCCTCTCTGGGATCACGGATCTGCGCGACCACACCTATAGCAAGGTAGTACAGCAGCCGGTCGGGTTTTTTCAGCACAATCCCGTTGGGCGTGTGATGTCCGCCACGATCAGCGACATCGAACAGATTCGCAGCGCGTTTTCGGACTGGTTGGCTGACTTGGTGCGGCAGGTGTTCGGGTTGATCGCTTTCGTAGCCGTGCTGCTGATCATCGACTGGCGCATGGCTTTGGCCTCGGCGGTGCTAATTCCAATCGTCGTGCTGCCCGTAGGAAAACTGGGGCGGAAGATTCGGCGTTCCTCGGAAAAGAGCCGCTCGCGGCTGGCGGATTTGAGCCACATCTTGCAGGAGACTCTCAGTGGCAACCGGATCGTAAAGGCATTCGGCATGGAGCGCTTCGAAATCAACCGCTTTCACGAAGCAGGGCGCAGCTTGCTGCGCGAGAACATGCGCTGGATTCGAGCGCTGGCGGCAACCTCGCCGATCATGGACATCTTGGGCGCGGTCGTGATTGCCGGAGTTATCTTATTTGCGCGCGGCGAAATCAACGCTGAGCGTATGACGATCGGCTCGTTCATGGCTTTCGTTTTCGCGCTCTTCAAAGCGTACGAACCGGTGAAGGCGATCGGTCGCGCGTACCAGCTCTTCTTGCAAGCCGCGGGCGTTTCCGCTCAGGTTTTCGCGTTTATCGACCGCCCCGAAGAAGTAATGGAAGCGCCGGGCGCAAAGGTGCTGCCGCGTTTTTCGGAATCCATCGAGTTCGATCGTGTGAACTTCTCGTACGAGAGCGGCCCGCCGATTTTGCGCAACGTCGATCTCTCCGTTTCCGCCGGCGCAGTCGTTGCTTTCGTTGGATCGAGCGGCGCGGGGAAAACCACTCTGATCAATCTTCTGCCGCGTTTCTACATGGCGAGCTCCGGATCGTTGCGCGTGGACGGCTATGACGTTCGCAACGTAACGTTGCGGTCCTTGCGCGAACAGATCGCCATCGTTACGCAGGAGACTATCCTTTTCAACGACACGATTCGCAATAATCTGTGCTACGGCCAGCCCAATATTCCACAGGAAACCGTGGAAGAGGCGGCGCGCGCGGCCTTGGCGCACGATTTCATCATGCAA
The DNA here is from genome assembly GCA_030038275.1 of Candidatus Acidiferrales bacterium. Classification (GTDB taxonomy): domain Bacteria; phylum Acidobacteriota; class Terriglobia; order Acidiferrales; family UBA7541; genus Palsa-295. The sequence continues at coordinate 7,308 of JASHPG010000028.1, forward strand.
ATGGCGAAGGGCTACGACACGATCATTGGAGACCGCGGCCAGCGGCTTTCGGGAGGGCAGCGCCAGCGGCTGGCCATCGCTCGCGCCTTGCTGAAAAACGCTCCGATCCTCATTCTGGACGAAGCCACTTCTGAACTCGACTCTGAGTCTGAAATGCTGGTCCAGCGGGCGCTCAACAATCTGATGGCAGGGCGAACTGTGTTCGTGATCGCCCATCGCCTGTCCACCATCCGCCGCGCGGATTTGATCGCCGTACTTGAGGATGGCTCGATTCGCGAGCGCGGCACGCACGACGAACTTCTGGCCCGCGCTGGAGTTTACGCCCGCCTCTACGAAATGCAATTTCGCGATGCGGAACCGCTAACTCGCGCCGTGGAGCCGGTCTAGAAATGACCGCTTCAAAATCGCATTCAGGTCCAGCAGGCGCGGCCCAGGCTCCATTGAAGGCGCTCCGGTCGATGACTGGATACGCGCAAGCGCAGGCCACGGGCCGCGGTTGGACGATCCGAATTTCAATCCGCAGCGTGAATCATCGCTTCCTTGATTTGCATGTCAGGCTGCCTGAGGGATTCGAGGCCCTCGAACCGAGTGTGCGTCAGACCGTTCGCGATCGTATTCGGCGCGGCCACGTGGACGTTACTCTGCGATACGAGCTGTCCGGTCCCGCAGCGGTCGGCGTCAATCAAGAGGCCGCCGCTGGCTATCTCCAGGCCGCGAACGCTTTGCGCGAAAAATTCGGCATTCGCACGGAGCCGGATCTTGCATCAATCCTGCGATTGCCCGGAGTGATCGGTCCGCTTGCGGCTGGACTTGATAGCGACCTCGCGCAAGTCGAAGAGATCGCAGGGCGTTGCCTGCTTGAATCGTTGGACAAGCTCGATCGGATGCGCGAACAGGAAGCCGCGGCGCTGCGCGAAGAAATTGCCGCGCGGCTCGTATCGGTTGCGACTCTCGCCTCGCAAGTTCGGGCGTTAGCGGAGCGCGCGCGTCCGGCCTTCGCAAAGCGGCTCGAATCGCGGCTCAAGGAATTACTCGGCGACACGGTTCTCGATCCAGCGCGACTTGCGCAGGAGGCTGCCGTGGCCGCCGAACGCGGTGACGTGAGCGAAGAACTCGCGAGACTTTCGAGCCACGTCCGCCAGTTTGAATCGTTGCTGTCCGCTTCTACCGACGTCGGCAAAAAGCTCGATTTCCTGCTGCAAGAAATGCAGCGCGAGGCCAACACTCTGCTATCGAAAACGCCGGGCACCGAATCCGAAGGTCTGCACATGACGGAACTCGGTCTCGAAATCAAATCCGAGATCGAGAAGATTCGAGAACAGGTTCAAAATATCGAATGATTCATGCCGCGTCAGTGGTGCTGATTGTCTCGGGACCTTCCGGTTCAGGGAAATCCACGCTAGTACAGAAGATTTTGGAGTTGCCAGGCACGATGCTGTCTATTTCGTGCACTACGCGCCCTCCCCGCAGGACCGAAAACGCCGGTAAGTGGTACAATTTTGTTACCGAGGCGGAATTCCAGCAGATGGTCAGCCGGGGCGAGTTCCTTGAATATGCCCAGGTTTTCGGAAAGAATTGGTACGGGACCCCGAAGAAGTGGCTGGATGAGGCGCGTGCCGAGGGAAAAGACCTGGTTCTCGAGATCGACGTCAAGGGTGCCTTGCAGGTAAAGCAGAAACTCCCTGACGCCGTGGCTATTTTCGTGGTTCCGCCGTCTCGCGCGGATGTGGAGGAGCGCATACGCGCCCGAGGGCAGGATTCGGAAGACGAAATCCGCCGGCGGTTGGAACGCTCGCGGCAGGAGATGCTGAAGTATCCGAGCTACGATTTTGCCGTAATCAATGACGATCTTGAGCGCGCTGGACGCGAAGTACAGGCAATCGCACTGGCGTCGCGCTGCCGTATGGCGCGGCAGGAAGAACGGATTCGCGACATTGTGAAGACTTTTGGAGGCTGATTTGGAAATGGCTCTCACTCAGGCACCAGACAGCAAATTTGCATACGTTGTTCTCGTGGCTCGCCGCGCGCGTCAGCTGATGATCGGTGCGCGCCCGTTGGTGGATAATCCAAGGTCCCGGAAGAACACGCGTATCGCGGAAGAGGAATTGACGCAGGGCTGCCTCGAATACGAGTTGCCTGAGGTTCCCGAAGGTGCCGAGGACCGCGACGGCAAGCGACGCAAGTAAACCGGCCGCCCACCGCGCCCGTGCGAGCGGTAGAAAGCGGGAGCAACGAAGGACGCTCTATGAAAATCGCCCTCGGCGTTACCGGCGGTGTTGCGGCGTATAAGTCGGCGGAGCTTGTCCGCCGTCTTCAGCAGGAAAAGCTTGATATCCAGGTAGTGATGACGCGCGCCGCTCGGGAATTCATCACTCCGCTCACGTTTGCGGCGCTCACCGGCAACAAAGTGATCACCGATATGTTCGCGCGCGATGATGCCGCCCGCGCGAACGTCGAAAGCGCGATTGAGCATATCGCCGTCGCACAGCGTATCGACCTGTTGCTCGTTGCGCCTGCCACGGTGGACGTTCTCGCGCAGTTAGCCCACGGAATCGCCGGCGACTTTCTAACTACCCTATATCTCGCTACCAAAGCGCCCGTGATCGTCGCTCCGGCGATGAACGTCAATATGTGGGAGCATCCGGCGACTCGTGAAAACCTTGCTACGCTGCGCGCGCGCGGCGTGCACGTGGTCGATCCGGGCGAGGGTTATCTCGCGTGCGGAATGGTCGGTGCGGGGCGCCTGGCCGCCACAGAGGCAATCGTCGAAAAAGTTTGCGGCGTGCTTGGGCTGCGGCACGATTTGGAAGGGCAGTCCGTGCTCGTCACTGCCGGGCCTACACGGGAAGACGTCGATCCCGTGCGGTTCCTTACCAACCGTTCGTCAGGAAAAATGGGTTATTCGCTGGCGGAAGCTGCGGTGCGCCGGGGCGCTCGCGTGGTGCTGGTCAGCGGGCCTACGAATCTGCCGGTGCCAGAGGGAGCCGATTGGATCCCTGTGCGCACCACGGAAGAAATGCGCCGCACCGTACGCGAACACGCGGGCGAAGCCAATGTCATTATCATGGCTGCCGCCATTTCGGACTACCGCCCGGCTGCGGTGCAGGCGCAAAAGATAAAGCGTGCAGCCGAACGGATCACGCTTGAACTGGAGCCGACGCCGGACATTCTCGCTGAGCTTGGCCGTGAGTGGCGCGAAGGCGCTGCGGGAACGCGCCGGATTCTTGTGGGTTTCGCTGCAGAGACGGATCACGTGGCGGCAAGCGCCCGCGAGAAACTCGCGCGCAAAGGCGCGGACATGATCGCTGCGAACGATGTGACACAGGAAGGCGCGGGTTTCGATGGCGATACCAATGTGGTCACGCTATTTATGCGCGATGGCCGCGAAATCCAGCTGCCCAAGCTTTCGAAACTCGAAGTCGCTGATCGCATCTTCGACCAGGTGTTGAAGCTCCAGGAGCAGTAGCTTTATCAGGTCGGCCGCATTTTCTCCGCTGATTTTCTCCCATGATGGTGCGTTGCGTTTTGCTATAGTCTGTTCGCAGATTTCCCGAGGCTTGAACGTGGATTCGAAAAGCGACTCGAAGAATTTAAGCGCGGAATCGTGGCTCCGTTATGCCGACGAACTCGGTCTCGCGCCGTTTTATCTAGAGCGCCCCGTTCAAATGGGCGCGTTCATCGCCGCACCCGCCGCGCCGATCATTGCGGCAGCGCACGAATCAGCGATTTGGCAAGCCCCTGCCGATGATCGGGCTGCCAGTTCATCGTTGCCGGCCTTGGTTGCCGCAGTTCCGAAGCGCGTGGTCGAAACTTCGTCGGTGGCGCAAAAATCGGCAGCCTCGCAAATATTTGTGCCGCAAGTTGCAGCCCAATCGCTTTTCGAAGAGCGCATCGAAAATGATTCGCTTGATCGCATTCGCCAAGATATCACGCCAACCTGCACGCGCTGCAAGCTGCACAAAGCACGCAAGCAGATTGTTTTCGGCGTGGGCAATCCGGAAGCGCAGTTGGTGTTCGTCGGAGAAGGCCCGGGCCGCGATGAGGACGAACAAGGCGAGCCGTTCGTCGGTCGCGCCGGACAGCTCCTCACACAAATGATTGGCGCGATGGGACTGCGCCGGCAGGACGTATACATCTGTAATGTGGTGAAGTGCCGCCCACCGGAAAATCGCCTGCCCGAAAAGGACGAGATCGCGATCTGCTCACCGTTTCTGGCGCGCCAACTCGCCGTGATTAATCCCAAAGTGATCTGTTGCCTTGGCGCATGCTCCGCGCAGACGCTGCTCAACACCAACCAAGGCATTTCGCGATTTCGCGGCGAATGGTTCGACTATCGCGGCTCAAAACTGATCGCCACGTACCACCCCGCCTACTTATTGCGCAATCCCGCAGCCAAAGCTGAAGTCTGGAAAGATTTGCAGAAAGTGATGGCTGTCCTGGGCCTTCACCCGCCCAAAAAAACTAAACCTTAGTCCCGCACACAACAGTAAATCGCAGGGCTGTTACACTATCCGCGCCGATGACATCCCGCTACTGTGAAGTCGCGCTTCCCGTGCCGTTGCATTCGGCATTTACGTACGCCGTCCCCGACTCACTTGATGGCGAGTGCCTCGTTGGTCGCCGCTTAGTCGTCCCGTTTGGCCGCCGCGCAATGGTCGGCGTCGGTATCGCCGAATCTGAAACTCCGCCACCGGCTGATCGCGTCGGCTCGCACATCAAAGAAATCGCCAGCGCGATGGACTCGATTCCCGCGCTCACGCCTAATCTTTTGGAGCTCGGACAATGGATCAGCCGCTACTACGCGGCGCCGATCGGCGAAACGATGCGCGCGATGCTGCCTCCGGAAATTGAGCTGCGCCACGAACGCGAATATGCGCTCACTGACACAGGGCGAGCCTATCTGAACGATTTGGCATCCGCCGCCGAGATCACCGACACCGAGCGCGATGAACTAGAGCGTCTTAGTTCTCTCGAACGCTCAAACGCCCGGCGCAAGCGAGTGACTGAAATAACAGCCGAGCGCCTGGTTCGGCTCGGCTACTTGACCGCGCGCGAGATAGTACGCGACCGCAAGATCCGCACGCAGAAAATCGTCGCGTGGACTTCATCCTCGGAGGACGATGCGTCGCTGAGAGCAACGCCTGCCGAGCGGCGCATTCGAGAAATTCTCACCGCGGAGCACGGGCCTTTGCCGCTTCCATTGCTGCTCGAAAAAGCGGGTGTGTCTCGCGCAGCCGTCGAGCGCCTCGAAAAGGCGGGTCTGCTTCGCACCTGGCAAGAATCGCTTACCGCAACCGAAGATGCATGGGACACGGATTTCACGCCTCCATCAAATGTCCTCAACATCGAGCAAAACGAAGCTCTTGGCGAAATCTGGGGCTGGCTGCTTGACGGCAGATTCACTGTGGGACTGCTCCACGGCGTCACCGGCAGCGGCAAGACGGAGGTTTACCTCGGCGCGATTGCCGCGGCTCTTTCGCGCGGCAAATCAGCCATCGTCCTCGTCCCGGAAATCGCGCTGACGCTGTGGGTCGGCCGTTTGGTTCGCGCGCGGTTTCGCGAAGGCGCCGCCGTGCTGCACAGCGGCCTTGCGGATATTGAACGCGCGCGCGAATGGTGGCGTGTGTGCCGCGGCGAAGCCCGCGTTGTCGTGGGGACTCGGTCGGCTGTTTTCGCGCCGGTTGAAAATCTCGGCTTAATCATCGTCGATGAAGAGCAGGAATCCGCATACAAGCAGGAGGAGACGCCGCGTTATAACGCGCGGGATACCGCTGTTTATCGCGCGCGGCTCGAAAATGCCGTTGCGTTGCTTGGCTCCGCGACACCATCACTCGAGACGTATCACAACGCCCGGTCCGAAAAATACCGCCTGCTGCGGCTTGCTTCCCGCGTGGAAAATCGGCCGCTCGCAGCGGTCCGCATCGTCGATTTGCGGGAGGACTTCCGCGTCCATCATCGCGCCGCGCCTATTTCAGAGGCGCTCCGCCAGGCTATCGCCATGCGCTTGGCGGAGAAGACACAAACGATGGTGCTGATCAACCGTCGAGGCTATTCGTGGTCACTTTTGTGCCGCGGTTGCGGCGCATTTGTGCAATGCCAGAATTGCAGCATCGCATTGACCTACCACAAAGCTCGTCATCGTCTGGAATGTCATTACTGCGGTTTTGTGGCCCGCCCCCCGAAGCAATGCCCGAAATGCGCCGCGGAGTACATGTATTTCGTCGGAGATGGCGCCGAGCGCGTCGAGGAATACTTGCGCGAGACGTTTCCCGAGGCCCGCATTGCCCGTCTTGACCGCGATACGGTACGCACCAAGCGCGAATACCAGAAGGTCCTAGGCGCATTCGCCAGATGCGAGCTCGACATTCTCGTTGGTACGCAAATGGTGGCAAAAGGCCACGATTTTCAGCGCGTGACTCTAGTGGGCGTCGTTGCCGCCGACCTGGCGCTCGGTCGTCCGGATTTTCGCGCCGCAGAGCGCACTTTCCAGTTGCTCACGCAGGTTGCCGGGCGCGCCGGACGCGGCGAGCTTTCCGGCGAAGTTCTCGTCGAGACCTACTATCCCGAGCACTACGCGATTCAACTCGCGGCGCAGCAGGATTACCTCTCGTTTTTTGAAAAGGAGGCGCATTTCCGCCGCGTGCTGCACTATCCGCCGTTCACAGCGCTAGCGGCGATCCTCGTGCGGGACCGCAAAATTGAGAACGCCATCCGCTGGGCGCGCGCTCTGGCCGGCTATTTCGCTCCGTTTGAAAAACGAGGAGTGAAAATTCTCGGTCCGGCCGCGGCGCCTCTCGCGCGTCTGCGACGCGATTATCGCTTTCAGTTCATTCTGAAATCGCTGCAGCGCGGGGCTCTTGGGCAGGCTCTGGCCGGCTGCTTTGATTTCTGCGCGGCTCGTGGAATCCCGCCGACAGCCGTGATTGTCGATGTGGACCCTGCTAATTTGTCGTGATTATGCTTCAAGGACCACGGTGTGACACGACACGCTTTCGCCTGTTGCTTTTCACCACGCCACTTTGGGCGCAAAGCTGAGAATGAAAATCACCAACGCCAGCAGCGCCCACACCCGCCGCGAAATTCCGAGAGGTTCCCAGGAATTAAGCAGCGGCGGGTGCCGGAAGCGCAGCGAAAGCGCCAGCCAGATCAGACCCCAGAGAACCCATCCAGGCCAGGAATACAGGCCGATTCCCACGAGTGCGAGCCCCACGGCCAGCGAAATCCGTTGATGGTGCCGGCTCGCCAAGCTATAGACAATGTGTCCGCCATCGAGTTGCCACATTGGCAGAAGGTTCATAGCGGTCGCAAGCAGTCCCACCCATGCCGCCCATCCTACGGGTCCTAATAGCACCCAGTTAGGATCGATACCCGGATGGAACAGCCAATCCAGCAGAATGACCAGCGGGGGATTGCCGAAATGGATGGCCGCATTAGCCTGTACATCCGGAACGATTTTCGCCGTGGCAACGGCCCAAGTCATCGCCGGCACGGCGAATAAAAAGCCTACCACCGGCCCAGAGATCCCGACATCGAAGAGCGCCTTGCGCGTAGGAATCGGCGAGCGAATCGAAATCACCGCGCCAAAGGTGCCAAACCAAGTAGGCGCAGGGATGAAATAAGGATAGCTGACGTCGATTCCGTAATGTCGTCCGGCGAAGAAATGCCCCAGCTCATGCGAGAGCAAAATCAGGAGCAATGTGAAGGAAAATGGCACGCCGAGAAGAAACAAAGACGGATGCCGCCAGGCGGCTTCGAGCATCGAAAGGACTCCCTCGCTGCCCGAAAATGGCGCTACATTCTGAGCGTACGACGCCGCGAAATCCATTCCGAATATCAGCGTGGACGCCACCGTCAACAAGAACAGCGTTAGCGAAGGCCACAGCCTCTGGTGCCGCCGACGCACCACGGAGCTTTTCGGCTGATCATCGAGCACGCGGAATTGCGCATCGAGAATCTCGACTGGGATTCGGCCGTTTCCGTTGCCTTCACTCATCGACAACTCGCGGCGATAGAGAAACAGTTGTCATACACACGTTTGGATGCGCTGCATTGAGAAAGGGCTGAGGCACAGACAAACCATCCCTCGCGGGCGAGTGCAGCACAGCCACTTCACGTCCCGCGAGTTCGCGCGTCCTCTAAGCTTTGTCCGAAGATGCTGGAAGCGCCTGCAGTTCCTTGCCAGGCTTGAACCGCACCGCCTTGCCCGGAGGAATATTCACCTGCTGTCCCGTGCGGGGATTTCGTCCAATGCCGGTCTTGCGAGGCTTTACGTTGAACACACCGAAGCGGCGCAGCTCAATGCGTCGCCCGCCGCCGAGCGCAGCCTTCATGGCTTCGAATACGCCTTCCACCGCTTGCTCCGCTTTGGCCCGGGGTATGTTGGTCTTGGCTACGATGGCGTTTACGATATCCAGCTTGATCACAGCTACCTCCAGCTGAGCGGAACTCCATGCTAGACAAGGGTTTGCGCCTTGTCAAGCGGTGCTCCGCTCCATCCTCTTTGCGGCTAACGCTCGTTGGCGCTTCAGCGGAACCTGCAAATCTGGCTCCTCGCTCTGATCGCGCCGCTCTATTTCCCCGTGACCGGATTTTTGTAGTGATACGGCGGAACGTAAACGTCTGGATACAGCTTGTACGTCTCGGTCGGTGGTTCATCAGGAGGAAAGCCAGGGATTGGACCTGGAGGAGGATCGCCGCCCTGATCCCAGCCTTTGTAGTAATTCACGTAATACGTAAAATACGCGTGCAGCTTCTTGATTTTCCACACACCGTCTTCCTTTATGTAGTCGTTTTCGTATGTTGCTTCTCCCCATTGCGCAGACCGATGCAAGATTCCAACCTGCATGATTGCGCGCCACCGCCCCTTCGCTGTCTTTCCATCTGGCGCAACATCGATCTTCGGCTGAAGTTGCATGTGATTGAAGAGCGTGCCGTATTTAAGCGAGGGTAGCTTGTGCAGGTACGCGCGCACGCGGTCCTGCCCCACGTAAACGCCTCGCAATCCGATTTCGAGCGTGCCGTCTTTGGCGAAAAGATCGGCGACTTGGTCCCACTCGCATTTGTCCACATAATAGCCGTAGGCAGTCTGCAGATTGTGTATGGCGACGTAATCCTCGTTCAGCTCCACGCGGTGTTGCAGCGCGGCGACTTGTGCTTGCAGAGCTTTCACCTGCGCCGTCAGATCCTCGGAACTACCGCCACCGCCCGCAGCTAACGCGAGGGGACACAAACTCAGAATTGTGAGTACCACGTAAATCGCGCGAACGTGCATTTCTCCGTACCTCCTTACCGTGTGCGGCCTGCACAGACGCCATGATGCTATTGCGAAGCCGCGTGAGAGTATCAACACTCGAGTTCACGCGCAACATTCGTGATGTGCGACACAACGGGTGCAGATTGACTCCTGCGGGCAGGGAGGAGCGCAGTTACCGCTGAGCGCGCGAGGTTAGGCCGGCGAAAGAACACGCTTTTAGCTCGCCGACCGCGAGGACCGGCTCCACGCAATTCAATTCTCGATTGACACGCCCATTCCGAATCTGATATAGCCCAGCAAACAAACGGGGTTGTCGGGCCACGTAAGCGAGCCGGTCTCCTTAGGGGGTGGTTATGAGACTTCGGTCAGCGGGTGGTGCGCTTTTCTTTTTCTTCTTTGTTGTTTCTATCGCGACCTTCGCGCAGGTAATTTCTACAGCCCAGATTCGCGGCACCGTGCAGGACTCTTCCGGCGCGGCCGTAGCGGGCGCGACGATCACGGTCACGCAAACCTCCACGGGTGCCGCACGCACGGCGACCACCGCCGCTGACGGAACGTACTCACTACCCGATCTTGCGATCGGCAATTACCGAATGGAAGTTACGCAGACTGGCTTCACGAAGTACGTGCAGACCGGCATCGTTCTGCAAGTCGGAGCGAACCCGACCATCAACGTGACATTGCAAGTTGGAGCAGTGACGCAAGAAGTGCAGGTGAGCGCGCAGGCGGCGATGGTGCAGACGCAGAGCGAGGGCGTTGGTGAAGTCACGCCGCCTCAGGACGTGCAAGAGCTTCCGCTGAACGGCCGCCAGGTGACCGACCTGCTGCCGCTAGCCGGTGCAGTCGGTCAAGGCCGCGCTTTCCGCGCCTCGTATCCTTCGTCTGCGGTCATCTCAATCGCTGGCGGCGCCCAGGGCAGCGTCGCTTACTGGCTAGATGGCGGCACGCACAACGACCCGCTGAGTAACCAAAACCTGCCGCTGCCGTTTCCGGACACGATTGAGGAATTCAAAGTTGAGACAAGCTCTTTGCCCGCGCAGTACGGGACGCACCCTTCCGGTGCCGTCAACGTGGTCACCAAGTCCGGTACCAACTCTTTCCACGGTGACGCTTTCGAATACGTGCGCAATTATATGTTCGACTCCCGCAACACCGCATTTGCCGCTGCCTCCCCGGCCGATTACCCGACATTATCACCTGTCGAAGCGGCCGCCGCAGCGTTAGCCGCATCACCGCGTGACAATTTGAAGCGCAATCAGTTCGGCGGCACGCTCGGCGGCCCAATACTCAAGAACAAACTCTTCTTTTTTGCTGGCTGGCAGGACACCATTCAGCGAGCCACCGTTCCAGCGGAGACCGAGCTTCCGACGGAGGCAATGCTAAACGGAGATTTCTCCGCGTGCGACGGCGCCACCGCCGAAGTATTGGGTCCGCCATTTGGAACCGCCGTAACCAATCCCTACGACAATGGGAACGGAAAATACGGTATTAATAAAACCGATCCTGCTAATTTCAGCCCTGTCATTTTGGCGCTGATGAGCCACCTGCCGGCCGCTCCGGCCTCGAGCCCTTGCGGAATCTTCAATTATCAGAGCCCGGAAAGTTTCACCGAGAACCAGGGAATCGCCCGCATCGATTATCAGTCCAGCAACAAAAACACTTTTTTCGGCCGTTATTTCATTACCAATTGGAACCAGCCGCCCGGGGCTAACAACCTCAGCGATCTTCTAATTGCGGCTATCGATGGCCAGTCCAACCGCGTGGAGAGCTTGACTCTCGGAGACACGTATCTGATTTCGTCGAACTGGGTGAATAGCGTTCACGCGACGGCGGATCGCAGCCGCAATCTGACTGTCGAAAACTCCAATCTCGACTTAGGCGACCTGTTTACCGCCGCTGGAATTCCCCCCTCCGCCGTTAATATTTATCAGCTCGGTGCGCCGAAGTTCCCTACATTTATGGCCGACTTCAACCCGACTGGCGGATTCTATGGCTATACGCCATCCACGCCCAGCATCCAGCCGTACAACACATTGGAATTTTCCGACGACGTCGCTTGGACGCACGGCCCCCATCAGGTTTCGTTCGGCGTAGATTTCATTAACCTGCGAGCGTTTGCTACCAATTATCTCAACAATCAGGGCACTTTCACTTTCGACGGCACGCAGACAGGGTGCAGTCCAACCACAGGATGCTTCTCCGGAGGACTCTCTGACTTTCTTCTGGCAGAAACTTCGGCAAGCGGCGGATTCACCCAAGCCGCGCCGGTGCCATCTCTTCAACACCAAAACATTTTCGCGATGTACGTGCAGGATGCTTGGAAAGCGACTCGTAAGCTAACCATCACGGCTGGACTCCGATGGGATCCATTTTTCGGCCACACTGAGCCCGGCGGTGTAGATGTCGTAAACGTCTCTCTCCAGAACATCATCAACGACGTACACAGCGTGAAATATCCCACCGCTCCCGCCGGTTATCTTTTTCCCGGTGATCCGGACGGACCGCAGGGAAATAAGCTGACGCCCAACGCGCTCGATAAATGGAGCCCACGCATTGGACTTGCCTGGGATCCGCAAGGGAATGGCCGCACGGCGGTACGCGCGGGTTTCGGAATTTTCTACGATTTCCCAAACTTCTCGTACGACCAGTTCGGATTCGAGCAACCGTACGGCGGATCCTTTACGATACCAGGCTATTCTTGCGTCACTTTTCCCTGCAGCAACGACATATACAATCCGTGGGCAAACCCTGCCAATCCAAGCGAGGACTTTAGCTTTGTTGACCAGCAAGGAGGCACGCATACCGGCGTAGATCCCTTTCCCACTTATGTAGGGCAGGGGCCGGAAAAATCTGCCTACTTACCGGATGCCTTGGTGTTCAGCTATCCCACCAACAGCATCAAACCAACGTACGTAATGCAGTATAACCTTACCGTCGAAAAGCAGGTCGGAACCAACTGGCTGCTATCAATTGGATACATCGGTAGCCAGCAGCGTCATCTGTGGGGCAACAACGAGGCGAATCCCGGGCTCCAGGGACCGTGCGGCGCATCCTTCGCAGGCCTTGGACCGTACCCAGGCGGCTATCCTCTTCCGGCGGGTGTCACGTGTACCGCTCCCGGAGGTGGCGGCAACACCATTGCCGGGCCATGCCCCGTGGCCGCTCCACCATTTGTTTGCAGTGGGTTCGGCGCGCCATTTTCTTTGAATTCAAACCGCCTCTTCTATCATTACAACTCCGGGAACCCAGTCTATATGGGTTCGCTGTGCGGCAATCCGGCGACGCCAGGGGTCTCATGCTATGGCGAAACGCTTCTTTTGGAAGAAGGGGGGACCGGCAACTACAACGGACTGCTGCTCTCGGCGCAGCATCAGTTCGGGCACCACTTTACATCCACAACGAACTACACATGGTCGCATTGCATTTCAGACAATTACACCACGACGCTTGGCTTGTTCCTTTACACAGAAGAAGTGCCATACGACCGGCCGGCGGACCGGGGAAACTGCCCGAGTGCCGATACGCATAGCATATTCAACGAATCGCTCGTAGCTGAGTCTCCGACCTTCGCGGGTCACTGGACTGAAATGCTTCTCGGTCACTGGGGATTGTCTTTGTCCGCCATCGTGCAATCGGGCACCGACTTTTCTCCGCTCAACATTCTCGACTTCTCCGGCAGCGGCAATGGCCTCACACAGCGACCGGACCTGATAGCCGGTGCGGACCCTTACTGCAAACCGATTAGCCGCACCTGTTTTCTCAACTCCCAATCGTTTGCGTTTCCGACCCCCTACACGTTCAGCAACATGAGCAACATGAGCTTATTTGGGCCTGGATCGATTATCGTTAATACGGGTCTTTGGAGAGATTTCAAGATCACGGAGGGGTCGCAGATCGAATTCAAGTGGGAAGTCTTCAATCTGCCCAACCACGCGAATCTGTATACGCCACAAGATGCCTTCGTTGCCCCGACGTTCGGACAGCCAACGCCCGCAAGCACAGTCGGCCTCGGTGCTCTCAACCAGACGATAAACGATCCGAGGACGATGCAGTTTTCGCTGAAATATAGCTTCTAGCGATTGGGCGAAAAACTCGATCCTCTCCCGCTGGGCGGGGATCGCGCCAATACCGTCTGACTCTATCGAGGCGCCGGCGAGCCACGGAAATCCCTCGCAGCGACGCGCTGAAAAATCGAATCCTTGCGCGCAGTTCCGTTTGGTGGTATTCGTTTGCTCCGGTAGGGGACAGGTCTCCAGGCGCAGAAAATGTTCCGATCAAAGTAGGCTATGGCCTAGTGTTCCTCTCCAATTTCGTCTGCAGCATGGGCAGATAGGCCTCACCGCTCAAATTCGGGATATTGCCCAGGGAGCGCGTCGGATATCGGGAGGCACCTGCTTCGGGAGTAAGTGCCACAGTCTGAACCCTGGCGCGTCCTAAGAGCGCGGTTCGTTCACGAGGTTTGAGCAATGCACACCTTGTATTCACTATGCTACTGGCTTGGAAACACGCCGCTGGGAAGATCGATACACGACTCATCGTGGATGTTCCCGGTGATCGAAACCCTCCACCTTTTCGGCATCGTCGTGTTGGTGGGTTCCGCTTCCGTGTTGGACCTGCGGTTGATGGGCGTGGCTTTCAAGGATTACACCGTTTCAATGCTGGGTCGTCGTTTCCTGCCATGGATATGGGGTGGTTTCGCGCTTATGGTGGTCACCGGAGGGCTCCTGTTTTCATCCGAGGCCACGAAGATGTATGGCAGCGATGTGTTTCGGGCCAAGATGCTGATGATCGCAGCTGCGGGAGTCAATGCACTTGTATTTCACTTCCTTGCATACCGGAGCGTCGGGAAATGGGAGCGCGACCCGGTGGCGCCTCTCGCTGCCCGTTTTGCCGGTGTGGTCTCGATTTTGCTTTGGTTCGGTATTGTTGGTGCGGGACGCTGGATCGCTTATAGCTAGAGGTTTAGCGCGAGTCCGATGTTCCGATGGATTGTTTCTAGTGGGATTGCGGAAGCCACTCGCGGAATTTGAGAGCCAGAAACAGAGAGGAATGCGATGACGGCTGTTAGGGGCAGTCGAAGCTTTCACATGTGAGGCCACGGATGACCCCAGCTTACGAATTCTGTCACTGGCTGACGCAAACCTATGTCGGGCAGGAAATGCAAGGTAACGCCTATCTCTTTCCGACCGTGGAAGCGCTTCACATTATGGGTAGCGTAGCGCTGGTTGCATCCACATCGATCCTGAGCTTGCGGTTGTCGGGATTTTTCTTGAAGGAGATACCGGTTTCGAAGATAGCGGGTCAATTTCTGCCGTGGGCCTGGTTAGGCTTTGCGTGCCAAGTAATTACGGGGACCCTCCTGTTTATGTCGGAGGCTACGCTTGCGTATGACAACGTGATCTTCCAGGTCAAGATGGCGCTGATCGTCCTGGCTGGCATCAATGCGCTCGTTTTTCAGCAGACTGCCTATCGCCGAGTGAAGTTTTGGGATTTGTCTAACCCGCCGTTTTCGGCCAAGTTTGCGGGCTATGCCTCGATCGTGATCTGGTTCGCGGTCATAGCCGCCGGGCGATGGCTGAATAGCTCCGTTGCCAATTCTCCGGTGCTGCCGCCGACGTAGCGCCAGATGCAGCTTTTCGCTTCAACTCTGACGGCCAACGGCCGCCGCTATCGGCTTCGAAGTTACTTCGCGCCGGCTGGGACAAAGTTGTTTAGAATCTCGCCGTTCGCCTTCACTGCTTTTGCTAGGGTCCCGCCCTTCTTCGAGGCATCTTTAAAGGGAAAGTAGGTCACGGTGATCTGATCGCCTGGTTGCAGTGAGTTCCTCGACCATCCGCGGCGACCCAGGTAATTCGGACTCATCCCCTCAAAGGCATAAATCGTTACGCCTCCCTTACCATCGGGCACGTTGAGCCAAAGCCACGTATGAGGATTCGTCCACTGTAACACTCTCACCTTTCCGGATATCGTTTCTTGGCGCGTCATATCGTAATCGGCGAATCCATGATGCGCGATCGCCGGACCAGCCGTCACGACTAATGCTCCTAGCAGGACTGCGAATAGAGCCGCGTATTTTAAGTTCGTTTTCATTTCTTTCATCGAGGGTCTCCGCGTAACAAATAATTTTGGCTATCTAGTTCGAATTTGGATCTGGGGGAGGGGGAGGCATAATATCCACCTCAGCCTTTCCAGTGGCGGTCGTCGAATTGCGGTTGTTCTCCTCGCAAATGTATTCATCAATGGTCCAGTCCCGATGACGCTTCAGAATTCGAGTGGTCGTGTACGGGCCCGTCAAGGCAGCGGGATCAGTAACCGTGGTGGTAATTTGCATAGTATCGGGATCGAGGAGTTGAAAACGCTCGACGACTTTCATTTTGTCGCTGTGCGGAACGCCCGGTGCTATCTCCGTTTCCGGAGAGAAGCCCACGGATTCGGCAACTAGCGTGTTTCCTTCCCAATGGCCGACCGACGAACCGAAAAAAGTCGGATCGGGGTCTGTCGGAAGCTGTCGCCCATCGGTGTAGATATGGCGAACGATCATGTACGCTTCGCCAACGATTGTCACTTGGCCGGGAGTTAGCAAGAACTCGTACGGATACGGCTGTCCCATAATGCCCGGCAGGCCTGGCGGCAGGCAGTTCGCGGCCGAAGTATCCTCCGCATGGCGCGACTGCAGATCTTTCACTTTGGTCGCCCATTCAGGTGTGAGGGGCAGCGGCTGCCGCATGGGGAACGTGGGGAATTTGGACGAACGCTTGATCGTCGTTGCAGGGGGTTTCTCCCCTGGTTCAACAACCAGCGAAGCCGCCCCTCCTCCAAGTGGAGCTTCCCAAACGCCAGTGAAGTCAGGCAATTTCGCAAGCGCAGCCCAGTCGGCAGCCGTGGGTGCCGGGCGCGTGTAATTTGGCCAGTCCTGAGCTGCAGCAATGGAAACGAAGAATGCCGAAGCGAGCGCGATGACAGTGAACCGTCCGAAATGCTTCGCTAGTTGCTTAGCCAATCGCGGTCCCTCCTTTGAATGAAATTATCTCACTTTAACCGCGAAAAGTAGCAAGGTGCGGGGCAGAAAGCAATCGCCAAAAGGCGAAGCTGTAGACGACGTCGTTTTCGGGTCCGAACGTCCGCGACGGAGCTTTATCGTCCTTTGGCGGCGCCCGTCGCTCTTACTTTGCCACGAGCGTCGATGACTTGCCCCACTCGCCCGTAAACACAAACGACGACGCAGGCTTTCGTTGCCTCGGAGCCAGCTCACGCTCGCGAAGTTGATCCGGCAGCGCTGCGGCATCGCCCGTGTATCCCAACGCGATTCCGGCAACCGCTTCGTAGCCTTCCGGAATGTGAAACACTTCGCGCGCCTTATCCGGCAAAATTCCCGCCATCTGATGTACTTGCAGGCCTAGCGCGGTCGCTTGCAGCGCCATCGTCGCCGCCGCCTGTCCCACATCGTGGAACGAGTGCCTGTTCGGCTGGCCGTTGTGCTGAAATGTCATTCCCGCCACGCTGATTGCCACCACCGGAGCGCTTTTCGCCCATCCCTGGTTGAACTCCACAAAACAATCGAGGACCTTCTTGAAATTCGCCGGATCGTCCTTCGTCGCCACGATGAAGTACCACGGCTGGGCGTTGTAGGAAGATGCCGACCAGCGCGCCGCCTCAAACAGGGCGCGCAACTTCTCCGCTTCGACTGGTCTTTCGTCGAATGCTCGTGGACTCCAGCGGTGAGTCAGAATTTCGTGAATCGGCGTCTCGGTTGGGGCAGGATTCGTGCGTTCAGGCATCAGGCTTCTTCCTCCTTGTTATTGCGAAGCTCCGATTATGAATGAAAGCCATGCCGGCGTCGAGGTTCGCAGTGACTTACGGCTTCTGGGTGGGCCGCATCGATACTTCGCTGATAAAGCTCTGCGGTGCTTGCGTCAAGATCATCACCACGGTGTGAGCTACGTCATCCGGCTGCAGCATCTTGCTCTTGTCGCGATTACCCGGAAATCCGAACTCCGTTGCCACGGAGCCGGGACAGATCGCGCTGACCCGAATTCCGTGCGCGCGCAAATCCTCCGCCATGCAGCCGGTCAACCCGAGCAATCCCCATTTCGACGCGCAATAGATTCCGCCGCCCGCGAATGTATTTTTGCCTGCAAGCGACGCGATATTCACGATGTGTCCGGTCCGCATCCGAATCATCCCGGGCGCCACGGCCCGGCTCAGCAGGAACACTGCCTTCAAATTGGTGTCTAACACACTGTTCCAGTTCGCTTCTTCGGCGTCTTGCACTGAGCTGAAATAACCGATTCCAGCGTTGTTGACGAGGATTTCGATGGGGCCAAGCAGGCCTTCAGTTGCCGTGACGAGCTTGTCCACCTCCGTCGCCCGCGTGATATCAGCGGGCACAGAGACTGCCTCCGCTCCGGCCTGCTTACATTCTCGCGCCGCAGCTTCGAGCCGCTTGGCGTCGCGCGCAGAGAGGCACACCCGGGCGCCCATCGACGCTAGCTGGCGCGCAATGGCCAGTCCAATGCCCCTGCTTGCGCCGGTGACCAGCGCAACCTTGCCTTCAAATGGTTTTTCGGCAGTCATTTATAACTCGCTAGGTAACACAGCGTCCTCGCCGAACATCTCACCATTCAGGTGGACCGGTCAAGGAACCGCTCCGCGGGCGCAGCGAACGCATTCAAAGGATTCGTACTTGCACGGTTTGGGCCGTTTCCCTATAATCCCGTCGATTTATCAGAAGACGGCATCCTATCCGGTTGTGGCCCACGCTTCGATTGGCCACCCGACCAACAAGTAGCCGAGGAGGCGCGAAACTAGCCATGCGAAATTCTCTCAATCGAATCGCCATAGCCGTGGCTGTTTTTTGCATCGTGCCAGTTGCCGCCTGGCCGGCCAGTCCGCGCCCACAGGCCGCGCAGGGCGCTCAGAAGGGTCCTTCGTACACGATGCCGGAATATAACCAATTCACGAATTGCCAGCAGGAAAAGGACCCCACCAGCAAGGTCAAATGCCTCGACGGCTTCGTTTCGCAGTTCCCTAATTCAACCCTGATGCAGTACGTCGATCTGCTTTACTATCAGACTTACTACCAGCTGAAGCAGTACGCGAAAGCCATCGATTACGCTGATAAGCTCGTTGCCCTGGGCGATAAGGCCGAGCTCGGCAGCCGCATCTCTGCCATCGAATTTCGCGTTCAAGTCTTTCCCTACGCCTACAATTCCAAAAGCCCCGATTATCAGGACCAGCTCACTAAGCAGCGAGACGGTGCCCTGCAGGCGGTGAAGCTGCTCCAGCAATACAAAGCGGCGCCGAACTCGAAACTCAGCGATGCGGATTTTAAGAAGTACACGGCAGTTGATTACACGGCCGCCGGAAACGCCGACCTACAGCTCAAGGACAATGCCGACGCGGTGCAAGCGTTCAAGTCGGCCCTCCAGACTGATCCAAACGATGCCCTCACCGAATACCACTTGGGCCTCGCGTATCTCGCCCTGACTCCGGCTCAATCTCTCGATGGATTCTGGGCGCTCGCCCGCGCCGTGGACCTCAAGGTTCCCGATGCGGACAAAGTACAGGATTACTTGCGCCGCGCGATCTTGGCTTACGAGCAACCCGGCTGCACGCCACAAGTCGATCCCCAAGTGACGAGCCTTTTGCAACAGGCCGCCAATTCTCCCACGCGTCCAACCACTTGGACGGTTCCCAGCGCCGACGATTTGAACAAGATTCGTCAGTCGAGCGATACCAGCAATATTATCGCCGTGATTAAATCGCTCAGCGGCGGCGGCGACGCGGCCCAGCAGACCTGGTTGGCTTTCTGCGGTGCGGAATATCCCGAAGTCGTGGGGAAAATTATCGACGTCAATAAGTCGGATAATTACGCGGATTTCATGGTCTTTACCGGCGCCACCACGCAGGAAATGCAGGCAGCCACCACTGCGAATATGGACGTGAAAGTTTGGACGGCTCCGCCCCCTGCGGGCACTGCTCCAGCGGCTCCCGCCAATGGCGCCGCGGCCCAGGCCAATGGAGCTGCGGCCCCAGCAGCACAGATTACTCCGCAACCAGACGCGCTTCGGCTGCAGAAAGACGATGGCATCCGTTTCTCAGGCACTCTGGTGAGTTACGATGCATCGCCTTTCCTGTTGCACTGGGACAGCGTGAAGATAGATCCCAGCATCATTCCTCAGAGAAGCGCTCCTGCCAAGCGCGCTCCCCATCGCGAGAAGTAGTTCTCCTCGCGCACGCATTGCTCGCTGGCCCAGCCGGAACCGGCTGGGCTATTTTTTGCGGATTTTGAATGAGTCAGCGCTGCTATTTGGGGATGCCTGCCGAGGGCTACCGCCGTCCGTTTGACCGGTCCAGATGATACTCGCTGATTTTGCGGCTCAGGGTGTTGCGATGAATCCCCAGAACTTTCGCGGCGCGGCACTGATTGCCATCCGATTGTTCCAGAACGCGCTTGATGAACTTCTTCTCAAATTCCGTCATCGCTTCTTCGAGCAGGATTCCGCGTTCCACCATCATTCCGACCAGGGATTCCAATTGCTCTTTCACGAGTACACGCTCCGCGGGTGCTGCCCGCCAGGATGACGCGCCTTGTTCAATCGAGTGCGTGGCCGGTGATGCGTTCGTACGCCTCCCGGTACTTCGCCGTGGTCGCCTTCACCACTTCAGGCGGGAGCGCTGGCGCCGGAGGCTGCTTGTTCCATCCAACTTTCTCCAGATAATCGCGGACGTACTGCTTGTCAAAAGAAGGTTGTGAGCGACCGGGCTCGTATTCATCGGCGGGCCAGAGGCGCGAAGAATCGGGCGTAAGGGCCTCGTCGATCCAGATCAGCTGATCGCCATCCAGGCCGAATTCGAATTTCGTATCGGCGAGCAGGATGCCGCGCGCCGCGGCATGCTCCACCGCCCGGTTATAAATCTCGATGCTGGTGTCGCGCAGCCGTTCCGCCAGTTTCCGTCCCACGCGCTCCACTGTTTCCTCGAACGAAATATTCTCGTCGTGGCCTGTTGTGGCCTTCGTGGACGGCGTAAAGATCGGCTCCGGCAGGCGATCCGATTCGCGCAGTCCCGCCGGCAACGAGATGCCGCAGATTTTTCCCGTCTTCTGATAATCCTTCCAGCCCGATCCGGTGATATACCCGCGCACCACGCACTCGATCGGCGCAGGCTCCGTCTTTCGCACTAGCATGGCTCGGCCGCGCAGCGATTCCGCGAAAGGCGCAAGCTCTCCGCTGAAATCTGTCGCCGTGATCACGTGATTTGGCACGATGTTTGCTAGCTTGTCGAACCAGAAGACGGAAAGCTGAGTCAGCACCCGGCCCTTGTCCGGTATCGGAGTCGGAAGCACCACGTCGAAGGCCGAAAGCCGGTCCGTGGCGACGATCAGCAGCCGGTTGCCCAGCTCGTAGATGTCGCGGACCTTTCCCCTGCCTCTAAGCTTCAGCCCTGGAAAATTCGTTTGCGAAACGACAGCATTCATTTGCGGAGAAGCCACTGGTTTGTCCTCGATATTGCGGGAGGGCGCTATTCTAGCGCAGCGAGACCGAGTGTCAATCGCTAAAGAGCGGGCAGCGGACCATAGAAATTCCTCGAACGAATCGCGCCTGATTTTAATTGAGGGCTCACGCCGGAAACGGCGCGCGGGAAGAATCCTTGGCGGCCAAATCGCGCGCTGGTTCAGCTTGAATTTCCTTGATCGTGCCGCAAGCAGTCAAAATTCAAACTGATCCACGAAAAAACTACGCGGCGTTGCTTTCCGCGTTCGCCGTGGAAGGAGTGGCGGAGGCGGTATCCCGCTCTTCCCATTTCACAGAGACGAGTTTGGAAACCCCGGGTTCCTGCATTGTCACGCCGTACAGCACCGATCCCATTTCCATCGTGCGGCGGTTGTGCGTCACCACGATGAACTGCGTCTGCGCGCACATATCCGCGAGCATTTTGTTGAAGCGGCCGACATTCGCTTCGTCGAGCGGCGCGTCCACTTCGTCTAGTATGCAGAACGGGCTTGGCTGATATTTGAATACCGCGATCAGCAGCGCCAGCGCCGTCAGCGCCTTCTCTCCGCCTGATAGTAGCAGGACGTTTTGCAACCGCTTGCCCGGGGGCTGCGCCGCAATGTCGATGCCCGATTCGCCGGAGCTGTCCGGCTCGCCCAGGCGCATCTCGCCGTGGCCGCCGCCGAAAAGCGTTTGAAATGCTGTTGCGAAATTCGCGTTGATGAGACGGAAAGCCTCCTCGAATTTCTGCCGCGAAACTTGATCCAGCTCGTTAATCGTGAGCTGCGTATTCTGGATCGACTCGACGAGATCGTCGCGCTCGCGCCGCAGGAAATCTTCGCGCTGTTCCGCTTCGCGAAATTCTTCGAGCGCCATCATATTGACCGGCCCCATCGCTTCCACCCGCGCCTTCATCTCGTTATAGCTCGTCTCTGCTGCCACAAGAGCCTCGCCTGCTACCATTTCCTGCTGTTCCAGGGTCAGTTCTTCGGGCTGAGCGTTTAGCTCGGCCACGCACGTCTGCCGCAAGTAATCCCGGTCCGCATCGTTGCGCGCTTTTTCAACTTGGCGTTGACTGCGCTCCGCGCGCAACTCGTCGAGCGCTTGCCGCCGGCTTCGCAGCGTCTCCTCGATTTGTCCCGCGCGATTTCGCGCCGTGTCCCATTCGGCCTCGAACGCGGACTTGCTTTCTTCGAGCCGTTTCTTTTCGTTACGAAGTTCTTCCACCTGCTGAGCTAGCTGGCCGCACGATGACTCGATATCGATTTTCTGCCGCCCGAGATCTGCGTGCTGTTCGCGCAGGGAATCGAAGCGCGAGTTTGCCTGCGCCATTTCTTCCGCCAGCCGCCCCTCGGCCGCTTCGGCGCTCGCCAGCCGTTCGAACATTGTGGCCATCTCTTCGCGCCCGCTGACCACTCTCTCCTGCAGCGACTGCAGATCGCGGCGCATCTCTGCCAGCTTTTCCGCGGCGGACGCCGCCTCGGCTTCCGCCTCCGCTCGCGACCGCAACGCCGACGCATGCTCGGCCCGCATATGCGCCGCTCGCTCTCGCGCCGCTTCTGCCTCAGCGCGCAACCGGCCGGTCTCTTCGCGCCCTGCCGCAACCTGCTGGCTTAACCGCGAGAATTCGCTGCGCGTCTGGTCGCGCTGATGCGCCGCGGCCACCAATGCTTTTTCCGCTTCTAGATGCTGCGCTGTCGCAAGCGAAAGTTCCGCTTCGGCCGCGGCGATTTCCTGGCCCAACGCGGTCAAAGCTGCTTGCCGCTCCTGGACGATCTCTTCCAGCCGCGCGGCCTCCGATTCGTACTGGCGCAATTCGCGCTTCAGCGCCAGAGGGCCTGCCTCGCCTTTTCGACCGCCCGAGACCATCCGGCCGTGGTAACAAGTCCCGTCCGCCGTTAGGTAATAGCTGTGCGGATTTTCGCGCGCCATCCGTTCCGCTACTTCCGGCGATTCCACGATGTAGGCTGCCCGCAGCTTGTTGAGGAAATATTTTGTCGCTGGCCCGAGAGGGTCGCGAAATTCCACGAGCCGGTCGAGCCGCGCCAGAACACCCGTCTCGAAAAGCGGCTCCGCATCAGCCTCCCGCGTATCGAGCTGCAAATTCCTCAGTGAATCCACGAAAAACGTCGCCCGGCCGCCCATTTCCTCCCGCAGCAGTGCCACGCCCGCGCGCGCATGGTCGAACGTTTCCACCACTACGTACTCTAGTTCTTCGCGCAGGAATTGCTCGACGGCGGTCTCGAATTCTTCCTGCACCTCCGCGTAGTCCGCCAGTAAACCGACCGCGCGGAATCCGCCGCCGGCGGCCAAATGGCTCGCACCGGTGCCGCTAGCGCCGAAAAGCTTCTGTACCGCGTCGGCCGTGTACGTTCGCTCGCTGAGGATTCGTTCCAGGGAAACCTGCCGCGCTCGTTCGCCCGAAAGTTCCTGCCGGATGTATTCCAACCTCGCGCCCGTCTCCTGTTGCGTCTGACGCAGCGATGCGATGCGCGATTGCGCCTCGCGAACCGATGCTGAGAGTTGCCGCGACTGATTCTGCGCCTCGGTGAAAACGGCTTCTGCGCTCGCCGCCCGTGCTTCAAGAGCCGCGCATTCTTCTTCCACCACGCGTAACGCCTCGGCTCGCTGCGCTTCCGCCGCCGTGTGCCGCGTGGCAGCCTCTTCCGCCTGCTGCGACTCTGCCTGCGCGCGCGCCGATTGCTCCACCATTTGCGCGGAGAGGTCTCGCAATTCCGCTATGCGCTGTTCGAGTTCTGTCTGCTCGGCCACGCTGTTTGAAACGCGCTCCGAGGATTCGCGCAGCGTCACTTCTAATTGAGCCGCTTGGCCGCGCAGGCCGGCCACCGTCTGCTGCTGCTCCTCGATTCGCGAAGCCAAGGCGGATGTCTGGGTCGAAGCTTGCTCGATCTCGGCTACCAGGGTAGCGATGCGCGAATCCAACTGCGCTGTCTGTTCCCGGTTGAACGTGATGCGATTTTCCGCTCGATCCAGGTCGAGCGACGTCTGCCCCAGCATGTTGTGCGTCTGCCGCAGCTCGCCTTCCAGCTCGTACGTGCGCGCGCTCAGCCGCTCCTGCTCGTCGGCCATCTCCTGCACCGCCTGCGCCTCGCGCGATTCCGCTGCGTCCATCTCGCGCAGCAGATTTTCCAGCCGCGCCGCTTCGATATCCAAGTGTTGCGCCTTGCTCGCCAGCACCACGCGCAACAGCCCCCGCATCTGATCGCGAATTTCCGCGTAGCGCCGCGCTTTTGAAGCCTGCCGCTTCAGCGACGCCACTTGCTTCTCTACTTCCACCAGAATGTCGTTCACGCGCGAAAGGTTGATCTTCGAAGCCTCTAGTTTCGCTTCTGCCAGCCGCCGCTTCGTCTTATACATTGTGATTCCCGCGGCTTCTTCGATGATCGCTCGCCGGTCCATCGGCTTCGAGTTCAGCACCTGGCCGATTCGGCCCTGTTCGATGATCGCGTAGCTATCCGGCCCCAGACCGACGCCCATGAATATTTCCTGCACGTCGCGCAAACGCGCCACGCGCCCGTTGATCAAATATTCGCTTTGTCCTGAGCGGTACAGCCGCCGCCCGACGACGATCTCGCCCGGGCGTAGATGAATCGCAGGCTTCGCTTCCGTGCGCTTCCGTCCGCCCTTTCGCTTCGTGAACGCTTCCTCTTCGCCTTCCTCGCTCGCGTTGCTCTCTTCGCTGCCGGTCTCGGCGCCAGTTGCCTCGAATTCCGCGTTCGATTCTTCCTGCATGACCGCTACAGGCGCATCGCCTTCGCCTTGCTGGCCTTCAATTACCTTCGCCACCGCCTCCGATAGCTCCGGATCGACAAGGTTCAGCGTCACCTGCGCCATTCCCAGCGGAGGCCTTTTCGCCGTGCCGTTGAAAATGCAGTCGGACATCCTCTCCGCGCGCAGGATCTTCTGGCTCTGCTCGCCCAGCACCCATGTGACGGCATCCACTACGTTTGATTTGCCGCATCCGTTCGGGCCCACAATGCACGTGATTCCGCTGCCGCTGAACGTGATGGGAGTTTTCTCGCAGAAAGACTTAAAGCCGAATAGCTCGACTTTACGAAGTTTTAGCACCAGCTCCTCGCTTGGTCAGATCTCCGCGTCTTTTAGCGCGGGAGATGCTTCGTTCTCTACTTATTTGGAGGTATTCCGGGACACAAACGTTGGGAGGGACTATGATCGATGGCCCTTCCGCCTGGCGCTACCGGATCGGCGGTTACGGGACTAAAAACTAACATGGCTCTCAAAGCCTGTAAAGCGCCCTTTTCGTTTCCGTGACGCTTTTTGCCACTCCGCGCGTCCATACATCCATCTAATGCGCATCTTGCTCCAAATATCTTTCTTCTACGGCAAGTACTTTCGGGTGGTTGACTTAGCGTGCGGCCGCAGCCTAGCATGACGCGAACTGAGGGAAATGATTGAGCGTAGAATCCCAGCCAACTCTCCGCCGGGTCATATCCAACGCGGCCGTTTTAGCGCTGATCCTTGCGTGCTCGCTGCTCGGGCTGCATCCGCCGCACGGTAAGCCCGCCAGCGCGCCGCTAAACCAGTTTTCCGCCCTGCGTGCGCTTGACGTGCTCCATCGCGTCTTGCCGGACGATACCCCGCATCCCATCGACAGCCCCGCCAGTCAAGGCGTTCGCGCCCGCATCTTCGCCGAGCTAACCAGCCTCGGCTATCAGCCCGTTGTGCACACCTCGTTCCAATGTAGCGATTCCGGCCAGTGCGCCACCG
>JASHPG010000029.1 GCA_030038275.1 Candidatus Acidiferrales bacterium
CGCTGCTGCTGCCCGCCGGAGAGCTGCGAAGGATAGTGCTTCATCCGGTGAGCCATCTGCACGCGCTCCAGCACTTCATTGACGCGCTGCTTGCGCTCCGCCGATCCCATGCTGCGGTAGGTGAGCGGCAACTCGACATTTTCATAGACCGTAAGATCGCCAATCAAATTGAACGCCTGAAAGACAAAGCCGATCTCGCGATTGCGAATGCGGGTACGGTCGGAGAGGGACAGGTTTTCCACCTCGTCCTCATGAATCCAATACGTGCCGTCATTCGGG
This sequence comes from Candidatus Acidiferrales bacterium, assembly GCA_030038275.1. Taxonomy (GTDB): domain Bacteria; phylum Acidobacteriota; class Terriglobia; order Acidiferrales; family UBA7541; genus Palsa-295. The sequence continues at coordinate 280 of JASHPG010000029.1, forward strand.
GAGTCGAGCAGGCCCAGAATCGAAAGCAGAGTCGATTTGCCACAGCCCGAGGGCCCGGCGATGGAAACAAACTCGCCGTTCTTTATCTCGAGATTGACGCTGCTGAGCGCGCGCGTTTCCACTTCATCCGTGAGGAACACCTTGCTGATGTTTTGCAACCGGATCAATGGCTGAGCCGTGCCGTTCATATTTCGCTCCTTCGAGGACTAAAAGCTGATACGCACGCTTCCGATCTTAAGTTCCATTCGCGGACCTATTCATGGCGCAGTGCGACCATGGGATCCACGCGCATCGCGCGCCGCGCCGGCATCCAGCAGGCCAGCAGCGCCACGCCCAAAAGCAGCGCAACAACCGCCGCGAATGTGAGCGGGTCCGTCGCGCTCACGCGGAATAGCATCGAGTCCATCAGCCGCGTCAGCCCGAATGACGCCACTAGCCCGAGTACAACGCCCGCCAGCGCCATCTTTCCGCCTTCGCCGAGCACGCCGCATAGGATGTCTCGCTGCTGCGCCCCCAGCGCCATCCTGATCCCAATTTCATGGGTGCGCTGCCCCACCACATACGAAATCACGCCGTAAATTCCGATCGTCGCGAGCAGCAGGGCGATTCCGGCGAACGTTCCGAGCAAAATCATCGAGAATCGCCGCTGCGCGAGTGAACCCGAAATCATTTCGTTCATCGTCCGCGCGTCGTAAACCACAGCGTTCGCGTCAATCGATCCGACGCGATCGCGAATCTCGCCAATCAAACTTAGCGGTTTTACCGAAGATCGAACGATCAGCAGCACCGACGACGGCACGTTGAGCGAGAGAGTCTGTGCGTAAGGCATGTACATCTGCGCCTGGATGGGCGAACTCGCGTCGCCATCCAGCGTCGTCGGCAGTACGTGTCCGACCACACCAACGATTTCCTCTGTCGCTGCGGGTCCTAAATCCAAACGCTTTCCGATCGGATTTTTCCCGGGGAAAAGCTCGTTCGCCAATTCCTGGCCGATGATTAGAACGGGAGGAGATGTTGCGCCATCCTGCTCCGTGAAACTGCGGCCACGGATCAGAGGAATTTGCAATGTGCGGAAGTAGTCCGGGCTCGCGGCCACGGCAGCGGCCCAATGCCATTGCGCGAGCGCAGCCGGCGGAGCTTCGCCATTGCGCCAGATAGGCGCCGCGGACCAACTGCCCGAAAACGGAACCGATCCTAATCCCAGACTCGCGGATTCCACGCCAGGAATTTGCGAGATTTGATTTTTGAGTTCGCGAAACACAGCAAGGGCCTTGGCCGGACTCGCAAGGTTTGCGGGCGAGGGGCTGACCGAAGCGGTAAGCACGTTGTGGGGATCGAAGCCTGGGCTGGTGGACCAGACCCGCACGAAGCTGCGGATCAGAAGCCCTGCCGCAACCAGCAGGACCACCGACAGGCCGATTTCGATTACGACGAACGCGTACTGGGTATGATGGCGCCCTGAAGATGCGCCGCGCCCGCCTTCTTTAAGCGCGCCTTGAAGGTCGGCATCGAAAGCTTTGAACGCCGGAGCAAGTCCGAACAGTAAAACGCTAAAAAGCGAGGCTCCAACCGCAACGGTCAGCACCGTCAGGTTCATCCCTACGTGTACGATCGTCGGTAGAACCGCCGGGAAAATTCCGAGCAGGTGGTCCGTCCCCCAACTCGCGAGCGCAATTCCGGCGCCGCCGCCCGCCAGCGCCAAAAGCACGCTTTCGACGAGCAACTGCCGCCGCAAGCGGGCCCGAGTTGCGCCCAACGCGACACGCACCGCGAACTCCTGCGCTCGCCGCGTGGACCGCGCCAGCAGAAGATTCGCCACATTGGCGCACGCGATCAGCAAAACCAAGCCCACCGCTCCCAGCAAAATCAGAAGCGCGGGCCGAAGTTCGCCGCCCACATCTTTTGCCATTGGAATGACGGCCGCTCCGATTTTCGCGTTGCTCTTCGGATAAGTTTTTGCGAGATTCGCGGCGATTTGATCCATCTCCGCTTGAGCCTGCGCCGCCGTAACGCCCTGTTTGAGCCTACCCACCGCAGTTAATCCCATCCGGATGTTGCGCTGGCGGAGCACGCCGATATTCCACTGCCCGAGCGGCACGAAAACCGCGTCCGTAGCTCGCGAATCGAACCGCGAGAAAAGATGGAAGTCAGCAGGAATCACGCCGATAATCGTGTGCGCGATTCCATTCAGTTCGATACTCTTGCCCAAAATCGCGGGATCGGATCCAAACGCGCGCTTCCAAAATCCTTCGCTGATTAGAACCACCGGCGCGGCGCCAAGTTGATCTTCCTGCGCTCGAAATGTGCGCCCGAGAATCAGCCGGACTCCCAGGACCGAGAAGAAGTTCGCAGACACCCGCTCGCCGTTAAGCCGTAGCGGCCTTCCGGAGCCCGTGAACGTGAACGCATCGCCCAAGTAACCGGCGATTCCTTCGAAGCCGCGGTTTTCCCGCTGCCAATCGAGCAGGTCCGGGTAGGGAATGCCGGCCCGCGGACTTACGCTCGTTTTCTCATACAAATCCACGAGCTGACCGGAATGCGAAAACGGAATCGGGTTGAGCAGCACGGCGTCGACAACACTGAAAATCGCCGTATTCGCTCCGATGCCGAGCGCGAGCGTTAGCACAGCGACGGTTGTGAATCCCGGATTCTTGCGCAGCATGCGCAGCCCGAAACGGACATCTTGCAGCAGCGATTCGAGCCACGGCAGTCCGCGCCGTTCGCGATACTTCTCTTTCGTTTGCTCCACGCCGCCAAGTTCGATTAGCGCGTGCCGTCGCGCTTCCTCGGGTGACATTCCCGCACGCACGCCATCGTCAACGTGCATCCGCAGGTGCGATTCAAGCTCTGCCGCAAGCTCGCGATCTCGGCTACTACGTCCGAAAAGCGAGGTAAATCGTACAATTACCGCACGCAAGTTGGGCCTTAGCGGCTTCATTTCAGGTCCACACGGTCGTCGTTGTCGTAGGCGGACATGTCCGACAAGATCACCTGATCGCCCACGTTCAAGCCTTTGAGGATTTCGATGGTGTTCACGGACGCGCGGCCGAGTGCCACCGGCACGCGAACCGCCTCGTCGCCACCATCGGTCAATTTGAATAAGCCAACGGTAGTGTCCGGATCGCCGTGGACGGGTCGGCCGACGTAGAGGACGTCCGCGAGCCGCTCGATTTCGATCGTGCCTTCAACGCTCAAATCCGGCACGGCGCCCGGCGGGAGCGGACCATCGAGCTTGACGTCCACCGTACGCGTGCCATTGACGACTGCTGGGTCGATGCGCATCACGTGTCCCGGAATGATGCCGTTGTGCGTGTCGATCGAGGCTTTCTGGCCAAGCGCGATATCTTTCGCCTGCGTCTCGGCAATTTGCAGCGAGGCTTTTAGCTGTGTCGGCTGCGCCACTTTCGCGAGCACCGCTCCTTCGGTGACTTGCTGGCCAACATCCACGTCGAGTTCCTGCAGCACGCCATCGATTCCGGCGCGGACGTTCAGATTATCGAGCTGCGATTTTTTCAGCTGGTAGAGAGCGCGCTTCTGATCCACGCTGGCCTGCTGCACGGCGAGCTGTGCGGGAATGGAATTTTGAAACGTCGTCACCTCTTCTTGCGCGAGATCGTTTTCCTTTGACAGCTCTTCGGCTTGTACTTCCTCGGTCCTCACGTCGAGCTCGGATTTGAGGCCCAGCTTGCCGAGCTGTTCGTAATATTTTTTGGTCATTTCGGCGGTGCGATATTGAGAGGAGATGCTGGCCGCTGACGTGCGCTTGTCCATCAGCTGGTTCTGCAGAGTGGCCTTCGTCTGCTCGTAATCGGCCTCCGCGCCTTTGAGCTGGTATTGCGCGTCCAGCGTTTCCTGCTGCAATTGCGGATTGGTGAGCACGAGAACGACGGTGTTCGCTTTAACCGCCGTGCCAGGCAGGATGAACCTCTTTTCGACGCGGCCGGCTGACATCGCCGGCACCACCTGAATCGTTTCGGGCACGAGCGTTCCGAGGCCGCGCACTTCACGCAACATAGGACCGCGCTTCACCGTGTCGGTCCAGATCGTGGAGCGGTCCACGCTCGGCGCCGCGGGCTTGAGGCGCGCCAGGGCCGCAGTAGCCAGCACGACAACCACGACGGCCACTCCCGCGTATGTATATCGCCGGATTTTCTTGCGGCGTTTGATTTCAGGACGTGCGATGTCCATGACTGCTCCTCACTCGTACCGCAGCGCGATCAGCGGGTCGACGCGCGAAGCTCGCCTGGCAGGCACGTAACATGCCAGTAGCGCCACAAGCGCCAGCAACACCGCCGTCAATGCGAACATCGGCGGATCCCACGGCTTCACGCCGAAAAGGAGGCTGCGCATCACGCGCGTGACCGCCAGTCCACCCGCAATGCCCAGAATCACGCCGATGCCGGCGAGCAACATTCCTTGCCGGACGACCATGCCGCGCACGTTTTCCGGAGTGGCGCCGAGAGTCATGCGGATGCCGATTTCCTGCGTGCGCTGCTGCACGGAGTAGGCCATCACGCCGTAGATTCCAACGGCGGCAAGCAACAGAGCGATAGCGGCAAAAATCGTCAGCAGCGTGGTGCTGAATCGCTGGTAAGCCACGGAATGCGACACGATTTCGTCCATCGTTTGCACCGTTCCAACAGGCACTCCGCCGCTAGCCACGCGAAGCTGCTGCTGAATCTGCTGGCTCAGCGAGTACGGCGCAACTTTGGCGCGAACCATCCATTGAAGTGGAATGAGGCTCGTGCCGAGCGCCGACATTCCGTTTGCAACCTGGCTGATGGGAACGTACATTGTGGGCTCCGGGTCGTTGTTGAGCCCTCCATCGCGCACGTCGCCCACCACGCCGACGATTTCCCTGGACCCTTCCGCATACTGCGGGCCCAAGCCCTTTGCGATGGTGATGCGCGCTCCGATTTCGTCGCCCTTGGGCCAGTATTGCCTGGCCATTTTTTCGTTGATGATGGCAACCATCTCGGAAGAGCCTGTGTCCTGCACGGTGAAGGCGCGCCCTCGCAACAGCGGGATACGAAAGACATTGAAATAGCCGGGGGAAATGCTGCGCCAGTTGCCTCCGCCGTTCCACGGCCCCTTCGCGGGCGGCACGCCTTCGATGTTAAACGGCAATCCGTATCCGCCTTCGAGCAACATGCAACACGCAGCAGCCGAGTCCTCGACTCCCGGGACGCTTTGCAATCGCAGACGGCCCTCGCGAACCACCTCGGCGATGGCCGCGGTCGTTTGAAAGCGATTCCCCGTCAAAGACATGTTCATCGTCAGAATGCTGTGAGGGTTAAATCCGGGATTGACGCTGATCGAATCGTGAAACGATCGGATCAGCAAAGCCGCCCCGACCAGCAGGACCATCGCCAGGGCTATTTCGCTTACCACCAGCACCGAGCGCGTCTTGCTGCCGCGAAGTCCGGTCCCGCTGCGCGCGCCGCTCTCATTGATAGTGGCCGCGAGATTGGTTCGCGATGCTTTGATGGCCGGTGCGATGCCCGAAATCGCGCCCGCCAGCACGGATACGCCGAATGCGAAAAGCAAAATGCGCCAATCAAGCGTGAGCGCTTCGGCGTGTTCGCCAATCCGCGGCATCGAGACGGGGTTAACGGCAAACATCAGCCGAACGCCGAAAAAACCCAGCCATATTCCGATGGCTCCGCCGATGAGCGATACCAAGATGCTCTCCGTCAAAATTTGACGGACGATTCGCCCGCGACCCGCGCCTAGCGCGACGCGGATCGAAATTTCGCGCCGTCGCAGCGTGGCCCGCGCCAGCATCAGGCTGGCGATGTTCGCGCAGGCGATCAGCAGCACCAGCCCGACCGCTCCCAAGAGGATCCAGAGCGCGGAACTGATGCCGGCGATAACAGCCTGTAGCGCGGTTTCGACGGTGAAACTCGCCTGCGGACCCATCATCGCCGGATACTTTCGGCGAAACGCCTCGGCAAACACTTTCGTGGCGGCAATTGCTTGAGCCAAGGTGACGCCGGGCTTCAAACGAGCCGCGCCGATCAGGAAATTGCCTTGATTGGCCGTATTGGGATCCGCTTGCAACGGAAGGAGCACGTCGCCGAAATCCAAATCGGGCGTGTAGATCGGGGCCATGACACCGACGATGGTCCGATCCGTGCCATCGAAATCGGCGCTCTTGCCGATTACTTTCGGGTCAGACCCAAACTGGCTTCGCCACATCCCGTGGCTGATGATGGCTACGGGAGGTCCTCCGGGAGTATCTTCCTGCGCGGTAAAACCGCGACCGAGCGCAAATGGAATGCCGTATAGCGAAAACGTATTGGCCGATACCTGCGTCCCCTTGAATTGCTCGGGCTGGTCGCCGCCGAGCAAATTCACGCGCGTGTTCCCAGGAAATCCATAGAGTGACGCGTCTTCGAGCATCGGCATCTGGTCGCGCCACATCATGAATTTCGGGATTGAGATGACGGCGCCGCGCTGATTGCCTTGCGTGTTCATCAGCACGACGATTCGACCGGAATCCGGCCCCGCGAACGGCATTAGCAGGACGCGGTCCACCACGGTGAAGATCGCCGTGGTCGCTCCGATGCCGAGCGTGAGCGTGAGGATCGCCACGATGGTGTAGCCGGGGCTTTTGCGCAGGACACGCGCGGCGAAGCGGACGTCCTGCCACAGCGATTCAAAGAACGATCCGCCGCGGAGGCCGCGTGAGGGCGAGTTCGCGTGCTCGGGGACCGCTGCGCTGGGTTCGTTCATCGCTAGTTCTCCCGGGCCTTTCGGCGGTAACGTCTTCACGCGTTTACGTTCCACGTGAAACCGGCAGGTGGATCAGCTTTTGTTCGGCTGTGGCCGAAAAGCACCGGCAATGCTCCCATCGCGCCCGCCTTATATGCGATAGTCTGTAGCGCTACACTATGTAGCGCATATAGTTTTCGAACGCAACAATTTTTGCTTTCGGGCGAACAGGACGGAGATTTCAGCATGGCACGCCCGCCTTCGCTTGTTCAGTGACGATCCAGCCATCCGCCAACTGTACGATCCGAGGGCCGTAAGCGGCCCAGGCCTCGTTGTGAGTCACTTGGATGATGGTGGTGCCCTGCTCGTTCAAGCCCTTCAGCGTATCCATGATCATTTTTCCCTGGCTGGAATGGAGGCTACCGGTGGGCTCGTCGGCGAGGATTATTTTCGGTTTGCCGATCACCGCGCGCGCCACGGCAACGAGTTGCTGCTGTCCGCCGGAAAGCTGATTCGGGTAGAGATCTTTTTTGCCGACGATTTGAAAGCGGTCGAGAATGTCCGCGACGAGCGCCTGGCGTTCGGCCCGGCGGACATCGCGATAGGTAAGCGGCAGATCGAGATTTTCCGCAACGGTGAGATTGTCGATCAGGTGATATTGCTGGAAAACAAAGCCGATGTATTGCTTGTGCAGCTCCACGCGCCGGCGATTGTCGAGGCGATGTACCGCGTGCCCGTCCAAAAGATACTCGCCGCGCCAGTCACCATCGAGCATGCCGATGATGCCCATGAGCGTGGACTTGCCCGCGCCGGAAGGCCCCATGATCGTGACAAACTCGCCCTCCCGGATGTCCACGCTGATGCGCCGCAGCACCCAAGTATTGCCGGCGCCCGATGCGTAAGTTTTCTCGACGTTGGTCAGTCTAATCATCGTCTAACGAGTCCCGTTTCCGGGTCGCAAGGGCCGGTTAGCGCGCGCAAAATGCGCTTTTTGGTGTAGCCTCACTACATCAGTTGCTGCACGAATTCCCGCCTCCGGCACCCCGCTTCCGGCTATTCATGGCGCAGCGCCGTCATGGGATCGACGCGCATCGCGCGCCGCGCCGGAACGTATGCGGCGACCACAGCTATCGCACCGAGCAAAATCACAACGCATCCGAACGCCGCCGGGTCCCACGGCTTCACTCCGTACAACAGGGTGACCATAAACCTTGTCAACGCCAGCGCGGCCGTAACTCCTACAAGAATGCCAACCAGCGTCAGCGCGCCGCCTTCTTTCAAGATCATTCCGCGCACGTCTTTCGGCTGTGCGCCCAACGCCATCCGAATGCCGATCTCTTGTTTCCGCTGCTCCACCGAGTAAGCCATCAGCCCGTATATACCGATCGCAGCCAAGCAGATCGCGATTGCCGCAAATGTGGAAAGGAGCATGCCGATGAAGCCACTCCAGGCAGTCGTGCCCCTGACGACCTGATCCATGGAACGGATGTCCGCCACGGGAAGTCCGCCCGTGGCTGTGCGCAAGGCATTCTGAATGGGCGTGCTGAAAGAGAACGGCGCTGTCTTGGTTCGAACAAACCAGGTGGCCGAAAGCGTCCCTCGAACCCATGCCATAAACGGATCGCCCAATTGCTCGGCCGGAACGTACATCACCGGCTCGATTTCGCCGGCCGTCATCCCGACCAACCTTTCCCTTATATTTCCGACGATTCCGACAACCGTTCTGGGTGCTTCCTCAAATTCCGGTCCCAGTCCGTGGCCGATCAGCATGCGCTGGCCGATCACGTCCCCCTTGGGCCAGTAGAGCTTCGCCATCACCTGGTTGATTATTACGACTGGCTCGGAGCCCAACACATCCCGATCGTTAAATACGCGCCCGCTGAGTAGCGGTACGCGCATCACCTTGAAAAACTCTGGCGAAATAAACCGCCACTGTTCGTCGCCGCTCCAGGAGCCCATTGTCGGCGTGCGGCCCTCGATATTGAAGGGGAGATCGGAACCTCCCTGCAGCGGAACGCAGCAACCAAGCGCGACGGATTGCACTCCCGGCAGCGTGCCGACCCTTCGCTCGGCTTCTTGGATCGCCGCGGCCAGACCGGCGGCTTTGTCGTACTGAGGACCGGAAAACGTCATCTGCATTACCAGCACATTGTGCGGATCGAATCCCGGCCGCAGCGCGCGAAGCGTCGATAGAGTCCGGATTAGCAGCGCAGCGCCCGCAAGCAAGATTACGGCGATGGCCACTTCGCCCACCACCAGCGCGGACCTGGATGTGCTGCGATGCGTGCCACCCCGGCTGCCGCCTTCGTTCAAGCTTTGCGAGAGCGGCGCATGCGATGCTTGAATGGCTGGAAGGAGCCCGAACAGAATTGCCGTGAATAGGCAAACGCCGAGGGTGAATAGCAGAATTCGCCAGTCGAGCGTCACCGCAGAGCCGCGCGATCCAATTAGAGGAAGATCGAACCCGCCACCCACGGAGTTATTCGGGTATCGCGCCAGGAGCAGGCGAATTCCGGTGAATCCGAGCGCCAGTCCCAATATTCCTCCGGCAAAAGAGAGCATAAGGCTCTCCGTTAGCAACTGACGGATCACCCTCTTTCGGCCGGCGCCCAGCGCGCTTCGGATAGCAATCTCTCGCTTTCTCACAGTCGCTCGGGCGAGCAGCAGATTAGCCACGTTTGCGCAGGCGAGCAGCAAAACGAACCCGACCGCTCCGAGCAAGATCAAAAGCGCTGGCCGGACGCTGCCAACCATCGAGTCGCGGAAAAGCTGGGCCGTCGCGCTTTCGCCCGGCGACATAACCGGCCCCGGATACTTCCTGCGGAACTGCTCCGCAGCCAGCTTCATCGCGATGCGCGCTTGCGCGAGTGTGACGCCCGGTCTTAGCCGCGCCACAGCCACATAATCGTGCGCTTGATCCCTGCTATTGGGGCTCGCCTGCAGCGTCACCCAAATATCTGTAGGAACTTGGGTGCTGAAATTCCGGCCTGTTACCCCGATCACTTCATCCGCGTTTCCGGCAACCTCGATGGTTCTCCCGATGATTTGCGGGTCGCCTCCAAATCGCCCTTGCCACAAGCGATAGCTGATCACTGCAACGTGCGGCCCGCCGGGCTTGTCCTCTTCACGGGTGTACGCGCGTCCGAGTGTCATCGGCACTGCGAAAACCTGAAAGTAGCCGGCCGAAGCGCGAATGCCGGGAACTTGCTCAGGACGGCTACCGCCGGTTAAGTTCATGCCCGCCGCGCCCCAGTCGTACAAGGCCACGGATTTGAATACCTTCGTCTGCTGCCGCCACACCATGAACTTCGGTATGGAGGTCGTCGGGTACAGGCCAATACCTCCTGTGAACGTACGCCGGAGCATCACGATGCGATCCGCGTGGGGATACGGCATCGGATCGATCAGCACTTTGCTGACGACGGAAAAGATCGCTGTGTTCGCGCCGATGCCGATCGCGAGCGTCAGCACAGCGACAGCCGTGAATCCCGGATTTTTTCGCAGCATGCGCAGACCGAAGCGCACATCCTGCGCGAGTGATTCAAGCCATGGCAGCCCACGGCGGTCTCGGCATGCCTCTTTCGTCTGCTCCATGCCGCCAAGATCAATCAGCGCCTGGCGCCGCGCCTCTTCTGGCGGCATTCCCGCGCGCAAATTGTCTTCGATGTGCATCTGCAAATGCGATTCAAGCTCCGCGGCCAGTTCATCGTCGTGCCGACGTTTGGCGAACAACCCGGCGATTCGCATGATCCAGACCCGCAGCGATCTCACGGCAATCCTCCCGCCTGGCATCTGATACGGACTTGCGCGCAAAAAAGTTCAATCATGCGCGTTTCGGCGGCGCCGCACTGGAATCGTGAGCGCAACGATGGGTACACATCGTGGCGATCTGCCGAAGAGAGATCCTTCGCTACGCTCAGGATGACAACCAATTCAGCCGTATTGGCCCAGGCGCAAATCACGACTGCCGCTCGGGCGACAGGAAGCGCGCCAGGATCGCCGTCGTTTTCTCCCACTCGCGCGCCTCGCGCGTCACTTGTTTGCGGCCGGCGCGCGTCAGCCTGTAGAACTTCGCTTTGCGATTGTTATCAGAGACGCCCCATTCGGACTGGACGTATCCCTCCTGCTCCAGCTTCAGCAGTGCGGGATACAGTGTTCCGTAGTTAACCGCCAGCCGATCGCCGCTCGTCTGCTCAATGCGCCGCGCGATTCCATAGCCGTGCATCGGGCCCATGGCCTGCAACGTTTTCAGCACCATCAGCGCCAAAGTGCCTTGCCAGACATCCGATTTGCCGCCGCCCATCTTGATATCCTCCCGGGTAGCTTCTATAGGTAAGCCATAGAAGCCGCCCTTTGATATTGCCACAAGACGTATTGGAATGCAATAGGGGTTTCAGGCCAAGCAGTGCCAGCCACATAGGAGTACGCGGGAGGGAGAAGAATCGGTTTTATTGTTGATTTAGGAGGATGCTTCCGTAGCGGCGCGAATCTCTTGCCATCGCTTCGGACGCTTCTTCGAGTCGAGCACTTTCTTGCGCAGCCGGATCGATTTCGGTGTCACTTCCACGTATTCGTCGTCAGCGATGAACTCGATCGCTTTTTCAAGCGTGATCTCGCGGGGCGGAATCAGGCGGATCGCCTCATCGGCGGTTGACGAGCGCATGTTCGTCAGCTTCTTCTCTTTCGTGATGTTGACGTTCATGTCCTCTTCGCGGGAATTTTCGCCCACGATCATGCCTTCGTAAACTTCCACGCCCGGCCCGATGAACATCTCGCCGCGTTCCTGAATGCCCCAAATCGCGAAAGCCGTCGAAGCCCCGGCGCGATCCGCCACCAGTCCTCCTGTGGGACGCATGGCCATATCGCCGGCGTAGTCCGTCCAGCCTTCCAGCAGCGAGTGGATCAGCGCCGTGCCGCGCGTGTCCGTCAGCAGTTGCCCACGCAATCCAATCAACCCTCTCGAAGGAATGCTGAACTCCATGCGCACGCGGCCCGAATGATGGTTCACCATCTTTTTCATTTCGCCGCGCCGACTGCCCAGCGACTCCATCACAAT
>JASHPG010000030.1 GCA_030038275.1 Candidatus Acidiferrales bacterium
CGCGGTGGGGAGAGAGCAGCTCAAGCGGCTGACCGACGTCGTCGCCAGCCGCCGTGCCCTCGCCAATCGTTATGCCGAATTGCTCGCGAACAACATTGGGCTTGTGTCGCCGTCGGAACCCGCTTACGCGCGCAGCAACTGGCAAAGCTACTGCGTGCGGCTGCCGGACCATTGCGATCAGCGGACAGTCATGCAGACCATGTTAGATGCCGGCATCGCCACCCGCCGCGGCATAATGTGCAGTCACCGAGAGGCTGTCTATGCAAAGACGCCGCTGCGCGTACCGCTTCCCCACTCGGAGGCGGCGCAAAACCAATGCATCATCCTGCCGCTTTATCCGCAAATGACGCCAAGCGAGCAGGAACACGTGGCAACAAGCTTGAAGAAGGCCTGCGCCCTGCAATGACAGATATGCTGCTGCCAAAGGCAAATCATCTGACGGCGCAACGGATCATCCATCCTGCGGCGTCCTCCACGATCGAAATCCGGCCGCGCAGAGGCCTTTTCGACCTCGAGCTGGACGCGGTCTGGCGCTATCGGGAACTGCTTATTGTTCTGACCCTTCGTGACATTCAGGTGCTGTACAAACAGGCCGCGTTGGGTATCGCTTGGGCAGTCGTGCAGCCACTGTTCGCGGTGATTATTTTTACAATTATCTTCGGCCGTTTTGCAAAAATGCCTTCAGACGGCATACCTTATCCGGTCTTTGCGTACGCTGCTGTGCTGCCGTGGACGTATTTTGCGGAGGCGGTGCGGCGCGGCGCAACTGGTCTTGTCGCGGACGCCGAGCTTGTTCGAAAGGTCTATTTTCCCCGCCTCATTATGCCGCTGGCCGCGGTGATCGCACCCATGCTCGACTTTGCCATCGCTTTTGGCGTTCTCCTTGGTGTGATGGTTTATTTTGATGTCATGCCATCTCTGCGTCTGTTGATCATTCCTCCGCTGCTTGTCGTAGCAGCCCTTCTCGCACTCGCCATGGGTCTGTGGCTCGGGCCAATCAACGTGCGCTTTCGGGATGTCAAATACACATTGACGTTTATGCTCCAAATCTGGATGTACGCAACGCCAATCGTCTATCCTCTGAGCATTATCCCGGTGGAATGGAGGTGGCTGTACAGCCTCAATCCAATGGTTGGCGTTATCGAAGGTTTCCGCTGGGCTGTCTTCGGCAAGGGCAATCCAGATGTCGTCGCAATGGGATTAAGCATAGTTGTTATCGGCGCTCTACTGATTGGAGGGCTCGTGTTTTTTAGGCGCATGGAGCAGTCGTTCGCGGACTTGATATGAGTGAAGACATCGTTATCAGTGCCGAAGGGTTGGGGAAGCGTTACCGCCTAGGCGGCGGGTTCGGGCTACACAATTCCATTCGTGACGCCCTTGTGGCGCACGCAGGCGGACTCTTTCGCAGCCGTCAGTCCAATGGTGCAGCAACTGGCGCGTTTTGGGCGCTGCATGACGCCTCGTTTGAAATCGCTCGCGGCGAAAATGTCGGCATCATTGGCCTCAATGGAGCTGGTAAGAGCACCCTCCTGAAGATTCTCTCTCGGATTACAACTCCGACAGTCGGCTATGCTCGGGTTACGGGCCGCCTGGGCGCCCTTCTTGAAGTGGGCACTGGCTTCCACCGGGAGCTCACCGGCCGCGAAAATACCTTTCTTTACGGCGCCATTCTCGGCATGAGCAGAGCTGAGGTTGGCCGCAAATTCGACGCCATCGTGGATTTTTCCGAGATCAGGGATTGCATCGATACTCCGGTGAAACATTATTCGAGCGGCATGTATGTCCGTTTGGCATTCGCAGTCGCCGCCCATCTTGATCCTGACATTCTGTTGCTCGACGAAGTGCTGGCCGTCGGTGACTTCACTTTCCAACGCAAATGCATGGATTTCGCGCGCCAGCTCGAACAAAAGGGATCGACGATCCTGTTCGTCTCCCACAACATGTCCAGTATAAAATCCAATTGCCCTCGAGTAATTTACCTGAAGAAAGGCCAAGTCGCTTTCGATGGGCCGACCGAAGAGGGTTTGAGTATGTACGAATCTGATAGTCAGCTCGCGCCAACATGGTGGTTCAATTCCGCAGACCTCGGAGTCCTTATAACAGGTGTCGAACTATTCGGAGAGGATGGCAATCGGAAGACGATGTTCGATTTTGGGGAGCCGATGCGCGTGCGCATTTGCTATCGCGCATTGCGCCCGATCCGCGATCCCCATTTCCTGTGCTCGATCCACAATTCCGAGCAGATTTTGTGCTGCAACTTCAGCAGTTACTCCGACAAAATGGATCTGCCGCAAATCTCGGGTGATGGTGTCATCGAGGTTACCACGCCGCCGCTCAAACTGGTGTCAGACAGCTACCGAGTTTCTGTAGCCGTCCGCGAGAAGGCCACGGGACGACTGGTAGCTGGTCAAATGGGTACCAGCTTTCACGTGCGGCATGCGACATTTAACGACGCATACGGTGTTTTTCATGAATCAGCACAATGGCGGCCGGAAAAATCCACGGCATTCCTGACGAGCAAAACACAGGCCCGGTGAAGGTCAGCGGTCTGGCGGCGCCGTGCAGATGGACCGCTTGAGAGGCAACGCAGTATGGTCAGAAAACTTGAAAAAAGCGTACTGACCATGGGCGGCTAGCTGGAAACTGATGATTTGAAGCGTGGTACCTCGTCCTCGACTAGGCCTTGCGCGAACGGCACACGCGGAGTTCGGACGTGAGCACGGTTGATGTGGTTGTGCCCTGCTACAATTACGGACGCTACTTGAAAGGTTGCGTGGAGAGCATTCTTTCGCAGCGCGACGTCGAAGTTCGTGTGCTGATTATCGACGATGTATCTCCCGACAATACACCGGTCGTTGCCGAGGAAATCATCGCTGCGGATTCGCGCGTATCGTATACGCGGAACGAGGTCAATCTTGGGCTCATTGGCACAGCCAATAAGGGCGTTATGGATTGGGCCAGGGCGGATTACGTAGCTCTTTTGTCTGCAGATGATGCGCTGACGCCGGGTTCACTCGCCCGCGCGACGACATTGATGGACGCTAGACCAGACGTCGTGCTCACGTACGGGACGGCGCTTATGCTGCACGACGATTCGGCCGAGCTGGCGGTTGGAGATCCGCACGATCCAGAATTCGCTGTCGTGCCGGGCTGGCTGTTTCTTCTCCGAATGTTCGACTATGGCAACGCAGTGCCCTCTCCGTGCGCCGTCATGCGGACGTCCATCCAACACCGGATCGGAGGGTACAATCCGCAGTTTAAGCATACATCGGACGTGGATATGTGGATGCGTGCCGCTACCGCCGGATCCGTCGGCGTCGTGAACGCCGTACAGGGCTTCTATCGATGGCACGTTACCAATATGAGCGCTGCCTATCAGCTCCGCCCGATCGGGGATCGGGCTGAGGTACTGGCAACCTGCGAGCGATTTGTTAAATTTTATGGCGATGAGTTTCCGGATACGCGCGTGTGGCTGAAGCATATGAAGCGCCGATTCGGAGACGAAGCCATGCTGATTGCGAGCGAATGCATGGTGCTGCCCGGCAATAATAGCTGGCAGGATATTTTGAAATTCGCAAAAGTGTGTGGAAGCGAATATTGGACATCTCCCTCGGGGTGGAGGTTTTTATCTAAGCGTTTCGTTGGACGTCACGCAGCTACGGCATTTCGGCTACTGCAGCGCACAATCGGACTGAAATCGAGATCGGTTCCAGTACGTGCAAATGAGGCCTGGTACGATCACGGCACGGAGATTGGCTGGTGGCCGGAAGATTCTCGTCACTGCAGAAGGTGGGGGAAGAGCAAGCGACGAGGAAAAGTTGGAAATTGGCGCGGCATCGAAGGAAAACCTGGCGTGCTCAGAGAATTCGTCAGAACCACTCTAAAGAACTTTGGATACGAAGTTCACAAATCCGGAACCTCCGCGGTGCTTGAGCGGTATGATTCATCGTATCTTTCGCGGCTGTGCCGACCTGAAGTCGTTTTTGATGTTGGAGTTGGCGATGGAACGCCGGCGTTATATCAAGCCTTTCCCGACGCGTACTTCGTTATGATCGAATCTCGCGCGGAATACGGCGATAAGGTCAGGAATATTTTGCAGAAGCACAAGGGAGAAGCTCATTATAAGCCCGTCGAGCACGCAGAATGCTCATCGGGGAGAACTTCACCGGACGGGAAAGCAGGGTCGACCACGCTTGATTCGATTTTTCGGAGCGCCGGTTCGAAGCAGCGCCCGATTCTCTTGAAAATCGATGCCGAAGGAAAAGAACTAGAGGTTCTACAAGGGGCAAAGCAGCTACTGCAATCGACGGACTTCGTGATTGCCGAGGTATCGGTTGGACGCCAACTCGAAAGCGGTTATCGATTCGAAGAACTGATTGATTGGATGCGTGGCCATGGGTTTTCCGTGTTTTCGTTTTTGCACGTAGAACACGAGGAAAGCGAAGCCCGTCCAAGATTTATTGATGTTGTTTTTAAGCGGTCGTGAATAAAGGGCGCGATCTTCCAGCTCGGGCGATTTGTGCGTGGGTATGCTCGCGATTAGGAAGTCGGCATGTCGGAACGGTGCGGCTGTCCCCATCTAGGCAGGATTGCGCTACAGAAAGCTCTCCGGAAAGGTCGCTGGACTACCAGATGATACGTCGCCCGGAGTGGGAAAACGCTGAACGCCGCGCCAATTGCGCAAATGGCCCTAAAGCGTTCCCCGCAGGCCGCTCGAGCAATCGCTGCGTCGACGAAATACTGGTAGAAATGCCACAGCGTGCCCGAATACGCCTTGGCGAAATCCAGCGGCGATCTCCAGATTCGCCACTCCGACAGGGCGTGGCGGAAGAAGACGCGCCGATCATACTTTATCCTGCCACGCTGTAGTGCATCGTAGGATCCCTGAGGCTTCAAACGGAAGAGCAGACCGGGCGTCGCGACAAAGCCGAGGGAGTTTCTTCGAGCAATTCGCAAAAGCCAATCCAGATCCTCTCCGCCGATCAAAGATTCGTCGAACTCTCCGACCAGATCCCGTGCGGAGGCGCGCGCGAGAACCGTGCCGATTTGGGGAAAAAATCCGCCCAACATTTTTCTCAGTAGCTGATTGTTGTCGCGAGGAACCACGTCAGGCCAAGGCGGTCCAAGGGGCGCGAGATTCTGGTCAGTGTAGACGGCTTGGCAAATAACGGCGTCGAGATGACGGTTCAGTTCGAGGCATGCAATCTGCGGCCGAACATTCTCTGGTAACCAGACGTCGTCATCGTCGAGAAAAGCGATATATTGACCGGTTGCCGCGCGTAAGCCCACATTTCGAGCCGCGCTCGGCCCGCGTGTGGACGCTTTGAGATATACGGCGCCAAATTCTTTGGCGATGGCGGGCGTCTCGAGAGCAGCGCCGTTGTCGCCAACCAATATCTCACATATCAGATCGGGTCCTTCGATCGTACGAATGCTCGCAAGCGCTTGCCTTAACAGTGCGGGGCGATCGCAGGTCGGGACAATCACAGAAACTTTGTTCTTCGCCTCTGGCATCACACCCATTCCTCCCAGCGATCGTAGGCTCCCCGTAGGAGTGCCCGAAAAATCCGGTCCCCATCGAAGCCGGTAACGAACGTGCGTGGGACGGTGTTGCTTGGGCGAGTTTCTTCGGCCTGCGCGTAAACGGTATCGTAACCTGCGTCACGTGCGACCTGACCGGCAGCCGGCGGCCAGTTCATTGATTGTCCGTAGGGAATCGCAAACGCGGTCGGTGCGACACCAAGCCGCTGTAGAATCGTCTCGCGGGAGACGGCCAGTTCGTCGATTATCTGTGCCGGTCCGATCAGCCCGAAATCCGGATGCGTTACCGAATGGCTCCCAATTTGCGCACCATCGGCCATGAGCCGGTCGATGTCGCGCCAGGCTAATATGTGCTCCTTGGCCCAACTCGCTTTCTGATCGCTCCAGCTCGTCACTACGAAAAGTAACCAGGGTATGTTGTAGTCGCGCAGGATTGGAGCCGCCTCAGACAAAACGCTTGCCCATGCATCGTCAAACGTGATTGCGAGATCTCTCGGATTGCCTCCTGCCTGGGCGATGTGCGCTGGAGAGACAAAGCGAAATCCTGAA
>JASHPG010000031.1 GCA_030038275.1 Candidatus Acidiferrales bacterium
CGCGAGAATCTCGACCAGGTGATGAGCGGGCTCGAGGACGGCCTGCTGCTGTTTAACGCGGAGGGGCGCGCGGTGCTGGTTAGCCCGGCGGCGGGGAAATTCATCGGCGGACGTCCGGAGGAATTGCGCGGGCTGCTGGCGCCGGAAATTTTTCCGCCGGAACATCCGTTGCGAGCGGCGCTGAGTTTTGATGGCGACCAGATCGTTCATTCGGAAGCGAAAGAGGTGACGGTTGAGAGCCGTAACGGGCCGCAGCGCGTGGGAGTGGGCGTCCAGGTGATCCGCGAGCGCGGGACGCGCATGGGCACTCTGGTAACGCTGCGAGACGTGGAATCGCTCGAGCGCATCGGCAGCCAATTGCAGGTTTCGGAGCGGCTGGCGGCGCTGGGGCGCGTGACCGCCGGAGTGGCTCACGAGGTGAAGAATCCGCTCAATTCCATGCGGTTGTGGCTGGAAGTGCTGAAGGCGAACATGCCCATCGAGCCCGAGCCGCAGCAAGCGGTGAAAATGCTGGACAGCGAAATCGACCGGTTGGATCGCGCTGTGAAGACATTCTTGAATTTCACCCGTCCGGTGGAATTAAATCTAGCGGAAAGCGATCTTCGCGAGTTGCTCGACGAGGTTCTGGACGCTGCCCGGCCGTCGATTGGCAAGGCCGGGCTGACGCTGGTTACGACGGTTCCCGAGGAATTCGTTGGAGCGATGGTGGATCGTCAACTGATCCATCAAGCGGTGTTGAATTTGATTTTGAATGCTTGCCAGTTTACCGAGCCGGGCGGACAGATATCGGTGGTATTGCGCCGAGCCGGAGATCACGCAGCCATCGAAGTGGCGGATACCGGGAAGGGAATTTCGCCCGAGGACCAGAAGAAGATCTTTCAGTTGTTTTTCACAACCCGTCCGGGAGGGAGCGGCATCGGATTAGCGAATACGTTTCGATTCGTGCAGTTGCACAATGGAAGGATTGAATTCGAGTCGGCTTTGGGGCGCGGAACGACGTTCCGCATATTGCTGCCGCTCGCGCGCGGAGCCGAGGCTCCCGCGGAGTTGAGCCGCGATTACGGCCAGCCCTTTGCCGCGGAAAAACGGTAAATGCCCAGCCGCAATTCGACCGTTGAAATAGCCGCGCTCGCGCTTGCCTGCTCGCTCGCATTGGGGGCGGCGGGTTGCGCGCACCAGCATGTCCGCGCGGCTGCACCCGTGTTGACCGCACCGGTTCCACCGCCTCCCGAGACAGACCGGCCGATGACGATCGCGCCAGATACGGACGCGACGCCGCCGCTTGAAGCCGAAGCTATGCCGCCGAAGATCACATCGACCGCGAAGCCGCCGGCGCCCGTTGCGATTGAGCCGAGCGTCCCGCCGGCCCCGCGACGCAAGCCGGAAGAGCACCCGGCGCAATCCGGCGAGCAGGCGGCGGAGCAGCACGCTCCGCAAATCTCTCCGCAGATTTCGGCCACCGACCAATCGATCTACGCGCGAAAAACGGCGGACGACCTCAACGCCGCGGAGCACAATCTGCAACAGACCAACGGCAAGCACTTGAGCGCGGCGCAGCAGGATTTGGCGGACAAAATTCGCAGCTTCGTGACGCAGTCCCGCGATGCCAGCAAAGGCGGCGACTGGGACCGGGCGCAAAACCTGGCGCAGAAAGCGCGGTTGCTTTCGACGGAACTGCTGAATTCCCTATAAGCCGAGCGTGCCGCGCCGATTTCCACAATTGAACCTATTGGCTCGGCGAGCCGATTGTGGTAATTGTTACAGCCATGTGAACACTGCAACAGGAGGGTACGAATGCCGATTGCGGAAGATATACGGCAGTCCCTGTTTGCAACTGATTCTGAGTTCCGCCGCCTCGCCGAAGAACACTCTCGCTGTGAATCCCAGCTCGAACAGATCCTCGAATCGGCTTACGTGAATTCGGAGGATTTGCTTCGCGAGTCGGCGCTGAAAAAGCTGAAGCTGCGCCTCAAGGACCAGATGGAGTCGATTGTGGCGCGGCATCGGCAGATGGCGAGCCGGTAGGCGCGAGTTCCCGCCGTTTTGTCGTACAATGTGGGTGTACCCTGAAGGTGTCTCCGCGCGCGATGGAGGCACTTCACGCGCGAGCGGGACATTCCCGCATCTCATCAAGCAGGAAAGTTTTCGTTCCCCGAATGCTAAAAGAAGCGTATAGGTTTGCGATTCCACCGCTGGTTGCCGCCGTCGCGTGCTGGCTGGCAGCGTGGAAATGGCGGCCGTGGTTTTGGCCGGGACTGATTCTCTTTCTCCTGGGGCTTTTCGTTTTTTACTTCTTCCGCGATCCCGAGAGGCCGATTCCGTCCGATCCTGCTTTGATCGTATCGCCCGCGGACGGCCACGTCGTGGAGATCGTCGACGAGCCGCTGGACGGGCAAGAAGGCCATCGCATCAGCATTTTTTTGGCGATATGGGACGTTCACGTGCAGCGCGCGCCGGTTGCGGGATGCATCGCGCGAGTGCAATACCGGCCGGGGAAATTTCTGGGCGCGTTTCGCTCCGAAGCTTCGCGCGTAAACGAGCAAAACGTAATCTATATGGATACGGCACATGGCCGGATCGCGTTCAAACAAATCGCCGGGGCGATCGCGCGGCGCGTGTTATTCTGGAAGCAAGAAGGGAGCGAAGTCGCTCTCGGAGAACGCGTGGGGATGATTCGCTTCGGCTCGCGCGTTGATATCTGGCTGCCGATGAAGGCGCTGATCACCGTCACACGAGGAGAGATGGTGAAGGGCGGCGAGAGCGTACTGGGAAAATGGACTTCGACCTGATCGACCCAATCGGACACGACGACGAACCACGGCGGCCGTTCAAGAATCACCGGCTTCGGCGCGGCGTGTACGTCCTCCCAAGCATTCTGACGGTCGCCAACCTGCTTTGTGGCTACTACGCGATTCTTGCGACGCTTGCCGGCCAACCGTCCGACCTGGACAATGCCGCGCGCGCAATTGGATTCGCGATCGTTTTCGATTCGCTCGATGGGCGCGTGGCACGCGCGATGGGGACGAACAGCGAATTTGGCAAACAGTTCGATTCGCTGGCGGATGTGATCAGCTTTGGGATTGCTCCCGCGTTTCTCGCGTACGCATGGGGCGTGAAAGTGGCCGCATTCGCCCCAGGCGTGCCGGGAGCGAATTACCTGATTCAGCTCGGCTGGCTGATAGGCTTTTTCTTTCTTTGCTGCTGCGCCTGGCGGCTGGCCCGATTCAACATCCAGGGAATGGCGCCCGGCAATAACCGCTTCTTTGTGGGAATGCCGACGCCTGCGGCGGCTGGCATGATTGCGGCGGTCGTGCACTTTCTTCAAGGCAGTGCGATTGAGAATCCGAGCATCTCGGTCCTGTGGCTGGTTATGGTGGCGATGCTTGGAATTTTAATGTCCAGTACGCTCCGCCATTACAGCTTCAAAGATATTGAGTGGAGGAAGCGCCGACCCTCGCTTTTCGTGGTGGCGCTCGCGGCGCTGGTGGGCGCTGTCTGGTTCTTCTCACGGCCTACCCTTCTTGCAATCGCAGGCGCGTACACGATTCACGGAGTGGTGATGCAACTCGTCCGCGTTGTCCGTCACCGCGCGGTTTCCCGCCACGCTTAAATATGTCTTCGAAATCCGGGAATGCGTTTCGCGTAGCGATCGTCGGCGCCTCTTCGCTGCTCGGCAAAGAACTGAAGCAGGTTCTCGACGACCGCCGCTTTCCAGCCATTGATATCCAACTGCTAGATGCCAGCGTCATGGCCGGGACGCTTACGGAAGCGGGCGGCGAGCCGACATTCATTCGCGCGATTGATGAAGATAGCTTCGAAGGCGCGCGCTTCGCATTTTTCGCCGGCAGCGCCGCGGAAACCGAGCAGAATTGGCGCGCCGCGCAGCGGGCCGGCGCCACGGTGATCGACCTGACCGGCTGCCCGAACGTGTCGTCCTCCTTCGCGTGGATCCCGTCGCTCACCTCCGTGCTGCCGCCGCGAGATGGGCGTGAAGCCGGCGCACAAGGGGCATTCACAAACACTTCTCCGCCAGCGCCAGTGATCATCGCGTGTACGCTCGCCGCGGGGCTGTCTAAATTTCAGCCGCGGCGGACGATCGCTTTACTGTTTCCGCCGGTTTCCGAGCGCGATCAACCCGGTATCGACGAACTCGAAAGCCAGACGGCCAGCCTGCTTTCGTTTCGCGAGATCGGCCGGCAGGTGTTTGACGCGCAAGTGGCGTTCAATCTGCTGGCGCAATACGGCGCGGCCAGCAAACCGCGCCTGGAAGAGGTTCGCGCATCGATCGCGCGCGACGTGGCCTCTTACCTTGGTGGTCGTGTTCCCGCACCCGCGATTCAGTTGCTGCAAGCGCCGGTATTTTACGGGTATGCTGTCGCCGCGTACGCAGACCTCGGAGCTGATGGGCCGGCGAGATCTTTAGAGGAAATTGCTGCATCGCTAGCGGGCCTCGGCGCAAAGGTCGCAGCCGCTGAAGATTCTCCGCCGGACAACGTTAGCGTGGCTGGCGAGAGCGAGATTCAGTTTGGGCCGATTACGGCCGATCCGGACATCCCCGGCGGCATTTGGATTTGGGGCGTGGCGGATCATTTGCGATTGGCCGCCACGAATGCAGTGCGCATCGCGGAGGAATTGATTGCCACGCCGCAATAGAGGGCGACGTTCCCAGCGCAATCGGAATCGCGTGGGCGCTGGCTGGCGGCCATGCATCGCGCTCTGCGCGGCAATTCTCTTCGCAACAATTGTCGTTGGGTGCGGCTACCACGTCGCCGGACGCAGTTCGAACCTGCCAGCGGAATGGACGACGATCGCGGTTCCCACGTTCAAGAATGACACGGTGCAATACCGCATCGAGCAGCGCTTCACCCAGGCCGTCATTCGAGAATTCATCACGCGGACGAAATACCACGTCGTTTCCGATCCGGAATCGGCGGATGCGACGTTGCACGGAGAAATCCTTTCCATTGAGACGTCGCCGGTTCTATTCGACGCGACGACCGGCCAAGTGACCACGATGCTCGTGACCGTACACGCACGAGTCGCGCTCGAAGGCGCAAAAGCGGAAAAGCCTGTATATCAAAATAACGACATGGTGTTCCGCAGCGAGTATCAAATCCCATCGAACGTGAGCACGTTTTTTCAGCAAGAAGATCCCGCGCTCGAACGCATGGCGAGAGACTTCGCGTCGCAGTTGGTGGCGAATGTGCAGGAGGGCTTCTAATGCCCGCGGGTTCTCCTGAAAAGCTGATCGCGTCCTTGCGCGCGGGCAAACCGCCGGCCGCCGTCGTACTGCTGGGCAGCGATAGCTATTTGCGCGAGCTTTGCCGGAATAAGATCATCGAGGCGAGCGTTCCTGAATCGGCGCGCGATTGGGCGCTGGCTCGCATTTCAGCGCGCGACGCGGAATGGGACGAGATTCTCAGCCGCGCGGCCACCATGCCGATGCTGGCCGAGCGGCAATTAATTCTGGTTGATGGCGCTGAATCGGTTGAACGGTTCGGCGAAGATTCCCGTGAAGAAGTCCTGAAGGTGATGGGGAAATATCTAGCCTCACCGGCTCCTTTCACGCTCCTGGTGATCGAAGCGGATGCGCTCGATCGCCGTCAGAAGTTTTTCAAGCTACTCAATGAACACAAGAATGTGCTCGTTGTTGAACTGACGATTGGCGCCGAATCAGCAGCGGCGGTAGCCGAACAGATGGCTCGCGACTTAGGAACGGAAATCGATCGTGATGCAGCCGCGCTGCTGGCCGAAATCCAAAATGGCGAGCCCGCCCGGATACATATCGAGCTGGAAAAACTCGCTGTCTATGTCCAGCGACCAGAGGGCAGTGGGCGTATCGCGTTACAGGATGTGCGGAAGCTGGTCGTTGCGGCGCGGCGAAATACCGTCTGGGAACTTGCCGACATGTTGGTGAGCCGAAACCGCAAGGGCGCGCTCGCGTTTTTGGAAAATCTGCTGCGCGAAGGCGAGGAGCCGGCGGGAATCGTGGGCGCGCTTGGGTGGACGTACCGCAAGTTGATTGAGGCGCGCGAATTGCCCGCGCACATGCCGGGATATCAAGCTGCTAGACAACTTCAAATGCGCTCCGAGTCGGCGGAACTTGCGGTGCGTCAGGCGCACCGCGTCTCGAAGGCGGAATTGCTCGCGGGATTGGCGGCGCTCGCTGAAGCGGATAGCGCGTTCAAATCTAGGAACCCTGATCCGCGTGCCACCATGGAATTCCTAATCGCGAGGCTCACCTCCACGGCAAACGCCAAAGCTACTTCCTCGCGCTGAAGCCGATTCGCCTGCATAAATAGAAACGCCCTGGAACTCCGGGGCGCTCTTGAAAAACCAAGCCGGTTTTTGGCTACTATTTTTTGGCGCCGAGCGCGTTCAACGCCAGCGAAAGGCGCGACTTGTAGCGGTTCGCGGTGTTGCGGTGCAGCGTGCCTTTCTGGATGGCCTTGTCGATGGCCGAAAACGTGGCTGGAGCAAGCTTCGTAGCCGCAGCGGCGTCTCCGCCGGAGAGCGCGGCGCGCATCTGGCGAATCGCCGTGCGAACGCGCGTGCGATTCATGCGGTTGACGGCTGTGCGGCGCTCCGTCTGGCGAATGTTCTTCAGCACCGACTTCGACTTCTTCTTATGCTTTACGGGCGTGCCCTGTGGCATCAGTTCTCCTCAATATTTGTTAATAGGGCTATCAGAATAGCGGAGCGCTACTCTCCTGTCAATTTGCGCTAGCGCGGCTGAAACGAAGCCGGAGCTATTCCTCATCTCCTTCGGTGATTTGCTGGCTCAGGTAGCGCTCGTAGCCAAGCTCGCTCATCTGGTGAACTTGCGCTTCCAGCCAATCGACGTGTTCCTCTTCATCTTTCAGCAGCCGCTCGAATAGCTCGCGCGAGGCGTTGTCTTTCTCGTCGCGTGCCAGCGCAACGAAGCGGTTGTACATGGTGACGGCGTTTACTTCGAGCCGTAGATCGCTTTCCACCTGCTCTTTCACGTTTTTCCCGACGGTCAGCTCGATGTGCTTCGTCAGGTTCGGAATACCGTCGAGAAACAGAATTCTTTCGATCAATTCCTCGGCGTGCTTCATTTCACCGATGGATTGCTTCTTGATCAGATCGCCGAGCCGATGGTAATGCCAGTTCTCGCACATTTCGGCGTGCAGAAAGTATTGATTGATGGCCGTAAGCTCTTCGTGCAGCGCCTCGTTCAGCGCGTCGATAACTTTTTGGCTGCCCTTCATGATCGGTTTCCCTCCCGTGACGAAGTGTACGATGCCGCGCAATTATGCCGCAAGGAAGCAAACTCCTCGACGGAAACGCCGGCTGCGGCGCTTTAATCTCGATCGAGCTGCTTCAGCCGGTCGTGCAGTTTTTTCAGTTCGAGCTGGCGCTCTTCGAGAGTCGCGCGAAGAGCATCAACTATCTTTTCAGGCGCCTTGCTCGTGAAGTTTTGATCCGCGAGGCGAGCCTGTTTCGATTTGATGTCTTTTTCCAATTCCTCGACTTTTTTCTTCAGCCGCGCGATTTCCGCTTGTTTATCAATGGCCTCTCCGTAGGCGATGCGGAGATCAAAGGCAGCGGTCGAGCGAACGATGCCGCCGTTTTTCTCGCTCGCCGCGCCAGGGTGCCCTGAAGTCACCCGCAATTCCGAAAGCGAGGCGAGGCGGAGGACGGCATCCATATTTTCCTCCACGAGCGTGCGGCGCATTGGACCGGTAACGAACAAATCGGCGGCAACTTTTTTTCTGGGGTCGAGCTTCATTTCCGCGCGTATATTGCGCGCAGCGACCACGATCTCCTGCAAGATGGCCATCGAATCGTCCGCTGCTGTATCGATCCAGCGCGGCTGCGGCTCGGGGAATTTTTCAAGAGCGATGGACCGGGCGCCCGCGGGCTGAGGCAGCCGGTGCCACAGCTCTTCCGTCAGGAATGGCATCACCGGATGAAGCAAGCGCAACGCGGCATCGAGGGCAGCGAATATATTGCGCCACGCGGCAAGAGCGACCTGCCGGTCAGACGACGTAAGTTGCGGCTTCACCCACTCGATATACCAGTCGCAAAAATCGCCCCAGAAGAATTGATAGATCGATTGGCAGGCTTCGTGGAAACGAAAGCCATCGAGCGCGGAGCTGGCCTGCTGGCTGACCGCGGCGAGCCGGGAATAAATCCAGCGGTGTGCGAGCGCGCCTTCGCCGGGAACCGGATAGGGCGCGTTGGCGCGGATTTCGGGAGCGGCCAATTCGTCGAGCGTTAAAATTTCGCGGGCGGCGGGCAAACCCGCCGCAGGGTCGGACGTAAGCCCAGCGGCTTCCACTTTATCGAGATTGACGAAAAGGAATCGCGCGGCATTCCAAATCTTGTTCGCGAACGCGCGCGCGCCAAGGATGCGGTCTTCGCTCAGAATAATGTCGGTGCCCGGCGCGGCCATGCTGGCAAGCATGTAACGTAGCGCGTCCGTGCCGTATTGCTGCGTCAGTTGCAGCGGATCGACGCCCGTGCCCTTCGTCTTCGACATCTTGGCGCCTTCGGCGGTGCGCACCAGCGAATGTAGGTAGAGCCGTCGGAACGGAACGCGATCCTTGGGCGCGGCGCCTTTCGTGAGGTGCAGGCCCATCATGATCATCCGCGAATCCCAGAGGAACAAAATGTCGTAGCCGCTCACCAGCAGGCTCGTCGGATAGTACGTGCGCAGATCGGGCGTATCGTCCGGCCAGCCGAGCGTCGAAAAGGGCCACAGCGACGAACTGAACCATGTGTCCAGCACATCCGGGTCCTGCGTGAGCTTTCCTCCGCCGCATTTTGGGCATTTCACCGGGATAGCCGCTGCCCGAGCGTGACCGTCCACGATTTCGACGCTCGAATTAAGCGCCGGAACCATTTCGCCGCACTCACAATGCCAAATCGGAATGCGGTGTCCCCACCACAACTGGCGCGAGATGCACCAGTCGTGAATATTGGCGTACCAATTCAGAAGAACCGTTCGCTGATTTTCTGGAACGACTTCGATCAGCCCGCCGAGGACGGCCTTCGTGGCCGCGTCGGCTAAAGGCTTCATGGTCATGAACCACTGGATCGAAATGCGCGGCTCGGCTTCGGATTTGCAGCGGTCGCAGACGCCGACGGCGTGGGTGATGTTCTCGATCTTGTCGATCAGGCCGAGAGCTTCGAGGTCGCTGACGATGCGCTTGCGGGCGTCGAAGCGGTCGGAGCCAGCATATTTTCCGGCGGCCGCATTCATGTGGCCGTCGTCGGTCATGACGTCGATTTCGGGCAGGTTGTGGCGTTTGCCGATCTGGAAGTCGTTGGGATCGTGCGCGGGCGTGATTTTCACCGCGCCGGTGCCGAACTCGCGATCAACGTAAGTATCGGCGATGATCGGGATCTCGCGATTCATCAGCGGCAGCACGACGCTTTTGCCGATGTAGCGCTGGTAGCGCTCATCGTCGGGATGAACGGCAACCGCGGTGTCGCCGAGCATCGTTTCAGGACGAGTGGTGGCGACAATGAGAAATTCGCGCGACCCGGAAACCGGATAGCGCAGGTGCCAGAGCTTTCCCGGCTGCTCGATGTGAACGACTTCGAGATCGCTGATGGCCGTTTCGCAGCGTGGGCACCAATTGACCATGTAGGGACCGCGATAGAGTAGGCCCTCGCGATACAGGCGCAGAAACGCTTCGAGAACCGCGCGATAGAGCTTAGGCTCCAGCGTGAAATGCTCACGCGTCCAGTCGCAGGACGCGCCGAGTCGGATCATCTGACCCTTGATCTGGCCGCCGCTTTCCCCTTTCCATTGCCAAACGCGCCGCTCGAATTCCTCACGGCCGAGATCCTGGCGGCGAAGATTCTGCTTGGCGAGTTCGCGCTCGACAACGTATTGCGTGCCTATCCCCGCGTGATCCATTCCCGGTAGCCAAAGCGTGCGGTTGCCGCGCATCCGGTGCCAGCGGACGAGCATGTCGATCTGCGTGTGCTCGAGAAGATGGCCGACATGAATCGAGCCGGTGACGTTAGGCGGCGGCAATGCGATCGAAAACGGCGGACCATCGGCCGAATTCTCGGCTCGAAACAGCTTTTCGTCGAACCAAGCCTTGGCCCAGCGCTCTTCGATCTCCTGCGGCTCGTAGGCTTTGGGAATTTCCCGGGGCATGGTGTCCGATGGAACTAAATTTACGCGGAAGCTAAACGATCAATATACGGGCATTGCGCGGCGGGCGTCAATTGTCCGCCGGATGTGGCGACCGGATGGGCACGCCGAAAGTTGGTTGACCTGCACCCCGTCCGCGCCGCCGTACTTGACGCGAACGGGATTTTGAGCATAGAGTTAGACAATCGTCTAATTAAATGAGCGTCGAACAATGGTCGTGAGTGGCAATCAGGCATTCAAGGCTCTGGCGGACCCTACGCGCCGGGAGATTCTGCGGCTATTGCGCCAAGGCGAGATGAAGGCGGGCGATCTAGCCGCTCATTTTGACATGACCAAACCATCGATGTCGCACCATTTCGCGGTGTTGAGGGAGGCGGACCTGATCGTGAGCAGGCGCGACGGACAGCAGATTTGGTACGCGCTGAATACCACCGTGGCGCAGGATTTGATCGCGTGGCTGATGGATGTGCTGGGCGACGCGAAGCAAAGGAGGGGAGGAAAAAACAAATGACGCGCATACGTTATGGGAGCGCTATCGGGTTGGTGAGTGTGGCAGCCATAGCGACGGCAATCGCGTATTCGCATGTTCCGAATGTCGTGCCGGTGCATTGGAACTTCCATGGCCGAATCGACCGTTACGGACCGAAGTGGATGCTGTTTCTGCTGGGACCAGGGGTGATGGCGGGAACGACCGCATTGTTTGCGATGTTGCCATGGCTTTCGCCGAAGCAGTTTGAACTCAACACGTTTCGAGCGACGTGCGCGCGCATCATGCTGGCCGTCGTGGTGGTATTTGGGTACCTCTACGGAGTGCTTCTTTGGACGGCGTTGGGCCACTCGGCAGATATGTCCCGCGTGGTTCTCGGGGGCGTCTGCGTGTTATTTGCCGTACTCGGAAATGTAATGGGCAAGGTGCGGCGCAACTTCTATATCGGCGTGCGAACGCCTTGGACGCTTGCGAGCGAACGAGTGTGGAACGGAACGCATAGATTCGCCGCAAAAACATTCGTTATCGCCGGCCTTGTAGGGTTGTGCTTGACACTTGCCGGATTGGCTGGCTGGCCGGTATTCGCTTTGCTCGGCGCTGGAGCTGTCGCTCCGGCGGGCTATTCGCTGCTCTTCTACAAAAAACTCGAACGACACGGAGACTTGTGAGGCCGCTCGTATAGGTCAGGAGGATTACAACATGAGAGGCGCAATATTCGTCGCAGTATTGTTACTGGCGGGTGCTGGAGTTGCACACGCCCAGGACCTCACTGGCAATTGGACAGGCATTTTGCAAGCCGGGACTGTGGAGCTTCATCTGGTGTTGCACGTGACGAAGACTTCTGCCGGGAGTCTAACAGCTACGCTGGATAGTATCGACCAGGGAGCAATAGGTATACCGATAACTTCTGTGACCGTGGACGGCTCCGTGCTGAAACTGGATGTCGCTGCCGTGCGAGGAACCTATGAAGGCACGGTGAACAAGAACGCCACCGAGATTGACGGCACTTGGTCGCAAAACGGCGCCAGCTTGCCGCTGGTGCTGAAGCGCGCGAAGAATTCCTCTGAGCTGGTGCCCCCATACAGACCCCAGACGCCGAAAAAGCCCTATCCGTATCGCGAGGAAGATGTTTCGTACGAAAACCTGGAGAAGAATGCGGATCTCGCCGCGACCTTGACGATCCCCCAAGGCAAAGATCCCTTTCCCGCCGTGCTGCTGATTCCTGGATCGGGACCTCACGACCGCGATGAAACGATCTTCGGACACAAGCCTTTCCTCGTATTGGCCGATTACCTCACGCGCAGGGGCATCGCGGTGCTGCGCTACGACGACCGCGGTGTGGGCAAATCGACCGGAGATATAGCGAATGCCACGACCGCCACTCTTTCCACCGATGCCGAGGCGGGATTCGAGTATCTCGAAAGACAACCCGAAGTAGAACACAGCAAGGTTGGACTGATCGGCCATAGCGAGGGCGGGATAATTGCCGCCATGATCGCAGCGCGTAATCCGAACGTGGCATTTATTGTCATGATGGCGGGCCCAGGTGTACGCGGAGGCGACATCCTTGTCGAACAGGTGTCGGCGATAAGCAAGGCGACGGGCAAAAGCCCGGAAGAGGCCGAGAAGGCCGCTGCCGAGGAACGAAGCATTCTTAACTTGTTGGAAAGCGAGAAAGACACCGCAGTGCTGGATCAGAAACTGCGGCAGAGGCTGGCGGGAATCGTCCCGCCGGAACAAATGGACATGACGATTTCCACGCTGACGTCGCCATGGTACCGATTTTTTATTTCCTACGATCCGGCGACCGCGCTGCGTCATGTGGAGTGCCCCGTTCTCGCTCTAATTGGCGGGTTAGATATGCAGGTGCCCGCGGCCCAAAATCTACCGGCGATTCGCGCAGCCTTGGAGCAGGCCGGGAACGCTCACGTTGATGCGGAGGAGTTGCCGGGGCTCAACCATTTATTTCAAACGGCCAAAACAGGTAGCATCAGCGAATATGCGACGATTTCCGAAACCATTTCACCCGTTGCGCTGGAAAAGATAGCGGACTGGATTTTGAAGCAGTGAGCAGCAAGTCGAAGATGGCGGAGCGTAGTCATTACCCCAGCGTATATCTTCCACGGTGTGCCATCCGCACCGCGCTGCCACCATTCAATTAGATAGGGAGCACTACGAAAATCGGCGGTGCTAATCAATCGGCGAGTAAAGCGCGGGCCGGTAGCAGGGCTACCGGCCCGATAGAGAGTTTACGCCCACTTATCGATGGGCACGCTCATGCGATAGCTCATGTTGGCTATCTGATGGTAGGGGTTGGTTTCGCCGCCGACGACCGCGAAGTTGAACGATTCGGGTCGGCCCCACTTCGGCACCACGGCATCGTCGGCCATACTTGCGGCGTCTCTAGGTGGGCGGCTGAAGAGGCACGACTTCAGGTGCCCCACCGTGTCGGTTGCGTTCTTCTGCAGCCAGGCGGCCAAGTCTTCCTTCTTTTTGTAACCCCGGTCCACCAGGCCCAGCGCCACCAGAGGATCCATCACGATGAACGCCCCAAAGATGGTGGCAAACGGCACACAATTGCAGGCCATCGCCTCTTCGTAGTGCGGAACGGGCTTGATGCCTAGCCCCCATCCGCCCTGCGCTTGCTGAATGCCGAATCCGAAGAACAAGCTGATCACGTTCTCTTCCTTCTTGAAGCCTTTTTGAACGTGAAGCGGCTCGTACGGACTCGCCTCTTCATTTTCGGGGATGATCAGGTTGCTGTAGTTGATCACGTTGCCCTGCGAGCCTTCGTACGTCTGGCCCGGCAGGCCGCCGTTACACAGGTTTTTCGAGAGCAGGCCCCACGCGCGGCCGATATTCGAGTTCGGCTGTGAGAACGGACCCATGGCGCCGATTCCGAAGTTCATGTTGAGCTTGTTGCGAATTGGCCCATTGATTACTGCGGCATACACCAGCGAGTTCGTCGAGCTGAACAGCGCTGATTGTCCGCTGCCCGCCAGCGCCAGGATCGTCGGGAAATAATCCGGCGATGCGCCCGACATCACCGCGTTGATCGCCACTTGCCGGACGTTGAACGACCACGCCGGGAACGCGCCCTGCGCGGGAGTTAGCTTCCCAACCGCCTCATCGGGCGAATGGCTGGTGCCCTTGAGCATCGCATCGACTTTTTCTTCGGTTGGGATAACGATCGGCATAAAGTCCGTCATGCCGTTGTCCATGTAATACTTCTGCAGACCGTCCGCGGTATCCACGAACGTCGCGGGCCCGATGGACGGCGTATACGATCCGGACTTTGATTCTTCGGGCGTGAGCGGCTTGGTAAGCGCGCTGACCACTTCCGGCATCAGCGGCTTATGTGTCACCGGATCGTCGCCAACGAGATAGTCCCACATTTGCTCGGGCGTCTTGCCCCATACCGGATGTGGCGTGAACACAATGCGCAATCCGGGCATGCCGCGGCTCGCGGCGTTGCTCTCGGCCAGGTCGTGGAAAGCGATGGTGACCATGGGCGCCGTGGGAATCCCCATTTTTTCGTACTCTACGCAGTGACCGACGGTCGCTGGGGTGCACGTGCTTCAATGTCCAATGGCCATGATCACGGCGTTGCCGTTGGCCTTCACCTCCGCGTTGAGCTTGGGGTCATCCGCCGCGAATCCGCCGGCCTTCAGACGATAAATCGTCTTCACGCTGGGCATGTTCTTGGCGAACCAAATCTTCACCTCGTTAAGAAACACGTCCGCGCCTGGAAATCCATCGGAGATCAAATAGACCGTCTTGCCATCGAGCGTCGAAAGCCGCGGTGCCATCGGAAGCAATTGGACAGCGGGCGGAGTGCCCCGGGGATTGAGCCCGGTGATCTTATCGCCGCCAGCGGATGAATGCCTGGCGTGCGATTGCCTGGTTTTCTTCTCGGCCGCGTCTAGTCGGGAGCCCGCCAGAAGGGCTGGAGCGGCACCCAGCAGAGATAACATGCTGCGCCTTTTCATGATGGCTCTCCTTTGCCTGCTGCGAAATTCGGTTCGAAAACTCGATATGAAACTGCCTTAAAATTGCGTGATTTAGCGGCCCCAAACTACTATGCCGCGGATGGTATCGACCGCCAGCGGCATTGTCAATGCGAGGCGGCTTATCAGCGTGGCCGCGCAACACCTTCTCTCGATCTTGCGCTGGCCTGCGTTTTCTCAATGCGGAGGCGCCTGGCGGGTGACCCAGGAAAATCCATGTCTCGCAATCCGATCCGGTATCCAGCCGAAATCAACCGCTCGATGGTCCGGATGAACATCCGTCCGGCCAGAAATCCACCCCGCGAGTACGAGCGCAAGGCCGGATGCCTCGGCGCCCCGAAGTTGCCGGGCGTCCGGAACTCCCACTCTTTGTAGCAGACGTGCCGCTGTGAAAAATCGTTACATCTATTTTCCGAGGGACGGTACCATAGGACGGCGTGGAAAGCGACTCAACATACCTGCAATAATCAGGGCGCGCCGCAACGCATTGCCGCTAGCGCGCGTCCGAAATGCCAGAGGAGATTATGCAATCTGAACCGAACATGGACGTGGCTCACCTGGGCCACGTGGAAGTGCTGACGCCGAAGCTCGATGAAAGCGTCCGATTTTTCGTGGAATTGGGAGGCATGACGGAATGCGGCCGCAAAGGCGATTCCGTCTATCTGCGCTGTTACGACGATTACGAGCGCTGCTCGCTGAAGCTGACCGCATCGAAGCTGCCGGGAGTCGGCCATGTGGCGTATCGCACGCGCAGCCCGCAGGCGCTCGAACGGCGCATCGCCGCGCTGAAAGGCTCCGGACTCGAAATCGGCTGGAACGATGGCGACCTGGGCCACGGCCCGGCGTACGTCTGCACCGACCCCGACGGTCACAAAATCGAGCTGTATTACGAAACCGAATGGTATCAAGCGCCGCCCGAATTGCGCCCTGCGATAAAAAACCAGCCCGAGAAATTTCCCGGACGCGGCATGAACCTCCGCAGGCTGGATCACTGGAACGCGCTGGCCGCCGACATCAAAGCCAACCGCGAATTCTACGAAAACTATCTCGGCTTCCGCCTCACCGAACAGATCGTGCTCGACAATGGCATCGAGGCGGGCATGTGGATGACCTGCACCAATAAAAGCTACGATCTGGCCTATTCGCGCGACAACACGGGAAGCCATGGCCGCCTTCATCACGTCACATTCGCCGCGAACAGCCGCGAAGAGGTTCTGCTGGCCGCCGATATCGCGCTGGAAAATGGCATTCGCATCGAGACGGGGCCGCACAAGCACGCCATTCAGCAGACGTTCTTTTTGTACTTGTTTGAGCCGGGCGGCAACCGCATTGAAATCGCCAATGCCGTTGCGCGCTTGATCCTAGCTCCTGATTGGAAGCCGATTCGCTGGAGCGAAGCCGAGCGCAAAAAGGGCCAGGCGTGGGGACTCAAAACCATCGAGTCGTTCCACACCTATGGCACGCCGCCGGTGGAAGTCCCGAGCGAAGTGGGCAGCAAGGCTTAAGGCAGAAAGCTAGTGGAAGTAAGATCCGTGGACGTGGGGGCACAGCATGCTGTGCCCGCCGTCTGGCGTAAACGTGTCGTCTCTCAAAAATTTTCCAATGTGATGGAGGGGTTCTGATGAGCAAGCCGGTCGTGGTCCGCAATATCGAGCAGCCCGCGCAAGACGCTGTTGACGCTCTCGAAAAATTCGGCGTCTCGACGGTGCACGAGGCACAGGGCCGCATCGGATTGCTCGCGTCGTACATGCGCCCGATTTATCCCGGCGCTTCGATCGCCGGAGCCGCCGTCACCGTGTCGCTTCCGCCCGGCGACAATTTGATGATTCACGTTGCCGTGGAAGTCTGCAAGCCGGGCAACATTTTGGTCGTCGCTCCCACGTCGCCATGCACAGACGGCTACTTTGGCGAGCTGCTCGCCACGTCGCTGCGTGCGCACGGTGTAAAGGGACTGATCATCGAGGCGGGCGTCCGCGACGTTCGCCCGCTCACCGAAATGAAGTTCCCGGTCTGGAGCCGCGCCGTACATTCGCAAGGCACCGTGAAAGCCACGCTAGGCTCCGTGAACGTGCCGGTCACTTGTG
The DNA here is from genome assembly GCA_030038275.1 of Candidatus Acidiferrales bacterium. Classification (GTDB taxonomy): domain Bacteria; phylum Acidobacteriota; class Terriglobia; order Acidiferrales; family UBA7541; genus Palsa-295. Next base: position 16,714 of record JASHPG010000031.1, read on the forward strand.
CGGGCGCGCAGATCGATCCCGGCGACGTAATCGTCGCGGATGACGATGGCGTGGTTGTCGTGCGCCGCTCGGCCGCGCGCGAAGTGGTAGCCGCGTCCGCGCAGCGCGTCGCCAAAGAAGACAAAACGCGCGAGCGTCTCGCCAAAGGCGAACTCGGCCTCGATATGTACGGCCTGCGCGAAAAAGTGAAGCAGCTCGGCCTGGAATACCGCTAGCAAGAAGCGCATCTTCCTGGCGTAGCAGCGCAGCTTCACCCTGGCGTAGGAAGGGATGCTGCGCCCGCGCCTTCTGGGCAGCAATCGTTGCATTGGCCACGGGAGCTCTCTATGAGTAGCAAAGCTGAGATCGAACTAAGCGAAACGGAGCAGCGGAACATCGAGATGGCCTGCGCCGCGCTGTGCGTCGATTACTGCGAAATCGTTGACGCGAAGGATTACCAGCGCATGCGCGAAATCTTCGCCGAAGACGCGCGCTACTATTCTCCTGCCACGCCGGACACGTTGGTGCAAGGCGCGGAGGCAATCGTTGCTTATCTCTCGCACATTCCCGCCGCGCTCGTGACGCAGCATCTGGTATGCAATATTCGCATTCACGCCGAATCGCCGGACGCGGCCACCGGCTCGTGCAAAATTTTGCTCTTCACCGCTGACGGAAACGCGGCGGAAACTCCCGACGGGCGAAAAGCCGCGGAGACGAAGCGAATCGGCGTCTATCATGACCGCTACGTCCGCACGCCCGGCGGTTGGCGCATCGCCGAACGCCGCGGCAAAGGTTTGCTCCACACGTAATTTCAACTGTAGGTCGTCGCCATGGCTGCACAATCGTTTCAAAAAATCGCCGTCATCGGATTCGGAGAAGTAGGAGGCATCTTCGGCCGCGATCTCGCCGATCGCGGCATCACCGTTGCCACCTTCGACATTCTTTTCGATTCGCCGCCCGTGCGCGACGCTATGCTCGCCAAAGCGCGCGATTGCGGCGTTCACTCCTGCGAAAGCGTCGGCGATTGCTTGCGCGGAAGCGAACTCATCATCTCGGCGGTCACGGCTTCATCAGCGGTCGGCGTCGCTGAACAGGCTGCATCGATGCTTGCGCCGGGACAGGTTTATCTCGATATCAACTCGGTATCGCCGCGAACCAAGTCGCGCATGGCGGATCAATTCGAGCCCAGCCGGGGCGAGTTTGTCGAAGCTGCCGTAATGGCCGCCGTTTCGCCGCAGCGCCTCAAGGTGCCGATGCTTCTCGGTGGCTGCTACGCTGCTGAACTCGCTCCGCGCCTCGCCGCCATCGGCATGAACGGTAAAGCCGTCAGCGAGCGCGTCGGTATCCCGTCTGCCACGAAGATGTGCCGCAGCGTAATTATCAAGGGACTCGAAGCGCTAGTAGTCGAAAGCATGTTCGCCGCCCGCCACTATGGAGCCGAGGAAGCCGTGCTCGCCTCGCTCGCCGCCACTTATCCGGATATGGGTTGGGACAAAAATTTGCCGGATTATTTAATCAGCCGCGTTGCCGAGCATGGCCGCCGCCGAGCTGCGGAAATGCGCGAAGCCGCGCAGGCCGTCAGCGACGCCGGCCTTGAGCCGCACATGGCTCGTGCCACAGCCGCGCGTCAGGATTGGCTCGTGGATGAAATCGCGTCGCACGACGTAAAGGACCGCGCCAGAGAGAATTTCTCATGGCGCACTCTCGCCGACGCCATCTCCGAAGCCGAGAACTCCCACAAGCCTCGCTAATCCCTGCATTACGCCGGGCCCGCGCTGCCAACTCCACTCAATCCATCGCTCGACGCGCGGGATACGTGGAAGCGCCGGGCTTCAGCCCGGCGAAACGCGATGCGTTTCAATCGCGGCTTTGTTTGCGGGATATTTGGATCTACTAAAGAGAATAGCCGCCTCAAAACGGCCAAAACCGTTTGCGCCAGCCGCCGGTCACAGCGCCGCCGTTCGCTTTCGTCCGCTCCTCGTCAATTTCCGGCACATACGGCAGCGGCCGCCCTTCGAACGCCGCCAGCGGATTTTCCACCAGCAGCGCGCGTGCTGTTTCCTCGCCGTGCGTTTTGGCGATCAGCTCGTAGGTTTCCTTAAGCCGCAGCGGCCGCGAGGTCGTATTGTGTGCATCGCTGGCGATGAAATGCGCTGCGCCCGCCGCCAGCCATTCCTCGGCACGCTGCTGCGCCGCTTGTCCCCATCTCCCATGAAACGACTGCGCCGTGATCTGCGCGTAGCAGCCCTGCCGCAGCCATTGAAACAGTCGCTCCGGCTGGGCGCGGACCAGCGGATTGCGCTCCGGATGCGTGATGATGGGCTGGAGTCCAGCCAGTTGCAGTTGGTGCAGCGCCTGGTCCATCGAAGGTGGAATCGAGTAATCCGCGAACTCCACCAGCAAATAGTTCCGCTGATTGATCGTGAAGCGCGCCGGGTCGTGCTGGATGTCTTGCAGGTTTTCGAAGCTCATGTGGAAATCGCAGCCGGTGGCAAAAGTCAGCTGTCCCTCGAAGCGCGCCTGCAGTTCTGCTCGGCGCTGCCGAATCAGCTCCGGAACGAATCTATAGCTGCTGCTTGCGTGTGGAGTGCCGACGATGTGCGTCACGCCGTCTTCGATGGCCATTTCCGCCATCGCGCAAGATGTTTCGATCGAATCGGAGCCGTCGTCGAGCTGCGGCAGTATGTGGCAATGAATATCAATCATCGACGTGCGAGCATAGCGCACGAACTCGCGCCGGCACAATGTCACAGGACGAAATCCGAGAGTTCATCCAGCGGAAGGCGCAGGATTTCATTTTGACCCTGAAAGGCGACCCCGTCCGCACCAAACAGGCGTTGCGAGACCAGATAGGAAAACTGGTGCTTGACGCCGAAAGAGATCGGAGGCAAGTGGATTTTCAAAGTGACAGGCGACCTGGACCTCTTCGGAAGCGATTCGAGTGTAATGCCGTGCGAATCCCTGGAAGGAATTGCACAGCATTACACACTCCCCGTCTCGGTCGCGCTCGACCCGAGCCTACCGCTGGCGGCTTAGCCCGATACATGGGAGACCGTGAGTGCGGGCCGCGAAACGATGGGACGTGCAGGCAGCGTTTTCGTGGCAAGTGCAGCTCCTCTGCGTTGCCGTGCCTTCAAACCTAGTTCTTTTGCGCAAGAAGCTGATCGATAGCCGGTTTCAGCGCAGCGTAACTCACTGCCCCATCGAACCGCCGTAAGTGCGAAAGCGTTCTTCCGGTATGATCCATGACTCCGAGGAAGAAAGTGGGCGTGCCTCGAACGCCAAGATTGCCCGCTGCCGCTTCTTGATTTCGAATTTCCCCCGCGTATTTTCCCGAATTGAGACATTTCTGGAATGGGCGGATGTCGAGCTCGACATCGTGCGCATACAGAGAGATGCTCTTCCGGTCCAAGGCATACGAATGACGTAACAGCTCGTCATGCATAGGCCAAAACTTGCCCTGATCGTTTGCACACTGAGCGGCTTCGGAGGCGACCAATGCAAATGAGTGAATGGTCTCCAAGGGGTAGTCGAGGGCCACGAACCTCAGGCGCCCCGTCGTAATGTAGTTCTTTTCGAGTTCCGGCATTGCGTCCTCGAAGAACCGAGCGCAGAAGGGGCACTGGTAGTCAAAATACTCCACGAGCGTAACCGCCGCCGTCTTCTTCCCGAGCGAACGTATTTCGCTGGGATTTAGTTCCAGGCTTGAGGGAACTGGATTTGAGTGGGCCGCGAGCGCCTTCAGGATTTCACTCTGCTGCCGTTGTAAGGTTTCGACTTGTTTGCGCAAATCTGCCAAATTGCCACCTTGCGGTGCCGAACACCCCGCTGGGATTAACAAAAACAAGATCATTGCGACAACGCCAGCTGGTCCCCTAATCACGTCTACCACTCGCTCGCAGTTAAGAGGTTTCATCGCTGACTCCCGGCCAAATTTGCCGCGCTCGGATTTCACACTGCATCGTATGTGGGTCGCTTTACGACGCGCGGCGCGGATGATAAAAGAAGTAACTCTATTTTCGACTCCTAACCAAAGAGACAATCGGATTCCTTATTGCTCTGCCAAGACACTCACTGAAGGCGGGGAACAACACAAAGCGCTGACGGCAGAGGAAGTCAAAGCACGTCGCGTCGCACCGCAGAGTCTGATCTCGTGACCTCGCAACAACGAGCGCGACGTGCCGGTCCGTTTTGCAATTCCTATTTCGACGCTGAGCGCATAAGTGACCAGCTCACAATCGCTTAGCACCCACTAGACGACGCGAGCTTCGCACCTAACCGCAGATATTGTCGCAACCTTGCATACATTGGTTATAAGCCACCGCGCAGTACGACTCACATAGCGCGTAGGCGAATGGGCCGCCGTATATGGAAACGACGCAGGCTTGTTCACAGTTGGCCTCTTCCTGCTCACAGCCTTGAATGCACTGCCCGCAGGGGTCCGACTGGCTTCGAGCCAGAGGCGAGACTGACAGGCAGAGTAGAGACAGCACGAGAAGAAATCGAATACGCGTAGAGCCTCCTGTTCTCCGACGCGCAAGGATGCCGCGCCGAATATCTCCGTTGGGGTTATCTACACCTAAGCCCGAGGTCCCGAGAAGCAAAATCGACGCCTATTTACTCTTGTGATCAAACACTGTCAAGTAAAAAGTTAACCAACGCCTTAGTCTTGCGGAAGGTGTCGGCCATGATAAACGAACCTGAGCGAGCGCCTTCCGGCGGTAGTAACGCGAGAGGCTGGTAAAGTTGTCACTTCGGATTTTGTTTAGGTAAGGAAAAGCTACCACTATAAAGCCCGTACGTGATGCTCGCGAGCGCGGCGAATGCGATTTCTCTTAACGAAAACGATGCTATCAGGGTGAGAATGATGACCAGAAAAAACACGAAAAACGCGAAACCATCGATGAGTGCTTGGAGCAAGGAAAAAGATGAACCTCGCGCTCTACTCCAATCAGCAGGAAAGATGCGGAGCCTGTCGAGCACCAAACGCCAAATAAGTACCACTACAACTGCTATCGATTTTGCCAGAGCTGCGTGGCTGGGCAATAGCAAACTGAAGAGCGTGAACGCGCCACAAAGAAAAAATGCAGTCGTGAAGAGACCAACCGCGTAGCGCCATTCGATACGACTCCAAAAACTGGGCTTCGAAGCGCCATAAACTACGCGCAAGGGCGTATTTGCTGACATTACAACACAAGTATTGCGCGTCGGTCAAAGAAAAGCAATGGAACCGCGCGCGGTAAACGGCTGCGCTAACGAAGAAACAGGCTGTACGTCAGCGTCAGCAGCACGATGGCCGTAAACACGCTGTATTTCCAATTCCTAAGCGCGGCCATGAAGTACACCATCGAAGCCAGCACGCGGATGAAAGGCGTTAGCATTAGCATCGCGATTCCCAGGCTCATCAGCAGCCGCGGACGAAACGCCCCTTTCGCCGCCAAATGGATCTCCTCGACAATCAGCTCGAATAGATTCATCCCGGTGACCTTGTAGTCGAACCAAAGCGTGCGCGTATTCATCCATCGCCAGATCAGCGCACCGGCCACCAGCACCAGCGCGATCAGAACACCGATCAGCAGGATGTATCCGACAACCGCATCCATATCGAATTGCCGCTGGGTCTCGCCGAGCGCGCGGGCGTCCGCGTTTTGCCACGCTCCGGTTTTGGGATCGTCGGTCATAGTCCGCCTCGCACGCCGCGGACGATCATCTCCACGGCCAATATCAGCAAAATGAATAGAAAAAACCGCCGCACCGCTTGATTCGACATACGCACCAGCAGCCGCGTTCCCAGGAAAGCTCCGATGGCGATGCCCAGAATCACCGGGGCCGCAAGACCCGGTTCGACTAACCCCGCCACCAGATACACGCTCGCTCCCGCCAGAGCCGTCACGCCGATAATCATGTTGCTGGTCGTCGTGGAAACCTTCGGCGGCAAACCCATCACCAGGTCGTGAATCAACACTTTCACCGCACCCGCGCCGATGCCCAGCAGCCCCGCGATGATTCCCGCCAGATACATCAGCGGCGCGCCGAAGTACGACCTCACCGCTTTGTAGTGAACCACTTTGCCGAGGACCTGGTCCGGATAGCTGCCTTCCAATTCCAGCCAGCGCGTCAAGCGATCCTGCGGCCCGGTATTCCCCATCTGATGCCGTGCGAACAGCAGCGCCAGCCACGACGCCAGCAGCACCAGCCCGAAGATGATGTAGAGAGGCTTCGGCGACACGGCGAGCGTGATTTTTGCGCCCGTCAAAGCGCCGGCAATCGTGAACATCTCCAGGAACATGCCGACTTTAAGATTGGTGATGTGGTCGCGAATGTAGGCCGAGGCCGATCCGCTCGAAGTGGCGATCACCGAGAGAATGCTGATGGCGATGGCGTGCTTGATGTCCACCCCCAGCAGCGTCAGCACCGGAATGATCACCACGCCGCCGCCCATGCCGGCCATCGCGCCGATGAACCCCGCCACAATGGAAACGGGAAATAGCAGTTCGAAAGAAATCATCGTCTTTTAGATCGCACGCCTCGGCCGACGCGCTTCCGCGCCAGCAACAGTCATACAGTGTCCCTGATTCCGCCTCCGCTCACAATCCGGCCTTCTGTTTTTGCGCGATTCACAATCGATTTTGAAAGGTTTGTAACAATCGGCTGTCACGCGGCATCTTTCCTATCAGCGGCTTGATCGGTGGCCCGCCTATCGCCGATTCGCGAAAGCTGCGGCGCGGCAAAATATTCCTTTCCGAATCGTCAGGTGTACGCTTCCTCCATCCGCGGTCATTTCCCCCGAGGTGATGTATGAAGGGCTCCCTCCTCCGGTATTCCATCGTCGCGGTCTCTCTTGTTTTTCTCTTCGCGTTGCCGTTGTTAGCGCAAAAGGGCGAACCTCCGAAAACACCTTCGCAACCAGCTCCCGCGCAGCCCGGCGCGCCGGTTCCGGCCGTTCAGACAGGCCCTGCCGTGCAAAATCCCCCCTTCGTTTACGGCAAGATTTTGACTGAAAGCGGCGTGGCGCTTCCGGACTCCACTTCCATCGAGTTGGACTGCGCCACACAGTACGCCAAAGCCGTCCATCCCGAATTGAACGGAACATTTCAATTTGACTTGCGGGCCACCCAGCAGTCCGACGAAGACATGAGCGCCGCCGTGAACCCATCAGATGGACAAGGCATGGCTCCCATCGGGCCGATGAACGCCGCGGCAAATTCCGGCGTCTCACCCGAGTTGTCCGATTGCAACTTACGGATATCCGCGCCTGGCTACCAGCCGCTCTCGAAATTCGTCGATATGCACAGCGGCGACGTCGGGGGAGTGAACATGGGCACGGTCGTTCTCAGTCCGACCTTCATCGAGCAGTCCTCCGAAATCAGCGTCGGCTCGCTGATGGTTCCGAAAAAAGCGCAGAAGGAATATCAGAAGGGTGAAAACGATCTTCGGCGGAGCGATCTTCCGTCCGCAACGCATCACCTGGAAAAAGCCGTCGCGGATTACGACAAATTCGCGCCGGCGTGGAACGATCTGGGCAGAATCTACTTAAGCGCGCACCAGAATGAAAAGGCTGGCGAAGCCTTTACCAAGGCTATCGCCGCCGATTCCGGATACGTTCCGGCTTATCTGAACCTCGCGGAACTGCAAATTCAAGCCGGGCAATACGCCGATGCGGCCGAGACGGCAGGGAAAGCTTTGGCAGTCCAACCCGGCCTGCCTCCGGCGAGTTATCTTGAGGCGCTGGCGGATTTCAAGCTCAACCGCTTCGCCGCGGCGGAACAAAACGCTCGCGACGCCGAGCGCGCGCCGCACGAGAACATTCCCCAGCTGCATTTGCTGCTTACGGATATCCTTCTGCAAACGAAGGATTATTCAGGCGCCGTGCAGGAGATGCAGTCTTACGTGAAGGAATATCCCAACGGCCGATTCGTCGGCGAGGTGAAAACGCGCCTGCCGCAAATTGAAAAACTCGCTGCCGAGGCAAACGCTCAATCCCCGGCTCCGCAAACTCAGCCGCAATCCGCGCGTCCTTCGCAAACTCCGTCGGCGCAAGCCGCGAAATAAACCACCGGAGCGATCCTCCACCGTGAATTCGGCGCGGTCATTTGGGTGCGTATTCGGAGTGGTACCACGTCCAAGTGCGGCGCAGGCCCTCCTCGAATAGAACGGCCGGTTCGTAGCCGAGCACTCTGCGCGCCAGCGAAATATCAGCCTGCGAATGCAGGATATCGCCCGTGCGCGGCGGCTCGTATTTCGCGCAGAATTTTTTGCCGGTGATTTCTTGCAGAAGCTTCAGCACTTGATTCAGAGTGATGCGCCTTCCAGTCCCGCCGTTGAAGACTTTTCCGGACGCGTCCGAAGCATCGCAGGCGCGCAGCGTTTCGTCCACCACGTTCTCGATGTAAGTGAAGTCGCGCGACTGCTCGCCATCGCCGAAAACCACGGGCGGCTCGTTGTGAATCACCGCGTACATGAAGCGCGAAAGCACGCCGGAATATTGCGAGCGCGGCTCTTGGCGCGGGCCGAAGACGTTGAAGTAGCGCACGGAAGCGTTTTCGAGGCCATACACGTGACCGAACACCTGGGCGTAAAGTTCGCCGACGTATTTGGTGACGCCGTACGGCGAAATCGGCTCGGCGAGCATCTTTTCCGTCTTGGGCTGGGCAGGCGATTCGCCGTAAGCGGACGACGACGCGGCATAGACGAAACGCCGCACCTTGGCATCGCGCGCGGCGACGAGCACGTTGAGTGTGCCGTCGATATTGACGGTATTCGTTTCGATCGGGTCCTCGACGGATTTGGGGACGGAGGCGCGCGCGGCGAGATGAATCACGTAATCGGCGCCCTTACACGCGGATTGCACGGTGGCCAGATCGACGATGCTGCCGATGCGCAAATCGATTTTGCCGCGGACGCTATCGAGATTGGATTCCTTTCCCGTGGAAAGATCGTCGAGCACCACGACGTTGTGGCCGCGGCGGACGAGCTCGTCCACGAGATTGGAACCAATGAAACCGGCGCCGCCGGTTACCAGATAGCGCATTCGAAATGTCCTCCGAAGGATAAACAGGCACGATAATAGATGGCTGCCGAACGCGCAACACGATTGGAGCGCTCGGTCGCGAGTCGGTGAAGAGAGGCTCGCGTTCGGGTACGCTAGGCGATTCACGCCCGTCTGCGTCCGAAAACGGCTTCGGCGCGGCAGGCCCGCGTGCGGCTTGAAGATGGGCGAGTCAGAAACTCGCGCGATCAGCCGAGAGAGAAGGGAAGCGTGGTGCGAGCCGAATGGCGCGAAATACCGGGACTGAAATTCACGGCAGTGGCGTGCGGCGCGGTGGCCGCAGCGTTGTGCCTTTCCAGCTTTGCGATGGCGCGCGGACTGGTTGCAGGCGAGCGCAATGCAGCAGGCCAATTGCGAGCCTCGGTCGCCGGGAAGAACGCGCAGAACGCGCCGTTTCGCGCCGGAGAAGTGCTGAACTATCGCGTGGAATGGGCGGCATCTTCGAACGCGGCGCAAGTGCAGATGAGCGTTCCCGAGCGGCGCGACCTTTACGGCTGGCAAACGTGGCATTTTCGCGCGGCGATACACACGCTCGGCTCGGTGCGCTCGATTTTCGAAATCGACGATCAGTTCGATTCCTACGCGGACGTTTCCGATTTCGCGAGCAGGCAATTCGAGGAGTATCTGAGCGAGCTGGGGCGGAAGGAAACGCACGTGATGCACTTCGCGTCGTCGGGCGAGGATTCGAAAGCGCCCGGACCGACGGTGGTGGTGCTGCCCGGGACGCGCGATCCACTCGACACGCTCTACGATCTGCGCACGATCGATTGGGACCGCACCCCGGAACTTCGCGCGCCGGTGTACGACGGGAAAGAGATGTATGAGATGGTCGCGCGGCGCGAGAGCGCGAACGAACCCGTCACCACGGCGGACGGGCAATTTTCCACGTCGCGAATTTCGATACAGGTGTTTCAGTACGAGCGGCTGGTGAGCGAAATTCACTTCGAAATCTGGCTGGCCAACGACGCGACACGCGCGCCGGTGCTGATGCGCGCGGATTTGCCCTTTGCCAAGCTTCGAGTGGAGCTTACTTCGGCGAAATTCTGAGGCAGCTTGCTTCGCGAAAAGTGCGGCTAGTTTTCCGGGACGACCCAATCGTCGGGCGGGAAGTCGATTTGCCAGAACTTCGGCGAGGGCTTCACGAACTCGATGCCCATTTGGATTTTGCCCGAAGCCGAACTGCCCAAATAGACGACGCGGCAATCGAGCGCTTGCTGGGTAGCTTCGTTGGCAACGGTGATTTGCTGCCCGGCGATAACCGCGGCCGCGAGCGAAATCAGCGCGCCATGGGCGTTGACCACCAGCGTGCGGGTTTCCTCGTCGAAGGCGCGATCCTTGCGATCCTTGCCGGTGACCTGGATCGGAACGCTGAGCAGCACGCGCATGCTGCGCCGTCTGCCGGTATCGAGAGCCAGCCCCTCCACGGTTTGCGCGGAAGGTCGCGCTGCTGCGCCGTTGGCCGGACGGCTGTTTGGCGCCCCGGCAGCCGGTAATCCGGGTCGCTTCTGCTGCGTTGTGGCCGAATCGGTGGGCATAATGGCAAACGATAGGGCCACGGGGCGTTCGCGACAATAGGACGAAGGTTCTAAGGGCGTGCGGGGATGGAAACGGCTCCGGTGGGCGGAGGCGAAGAAGGAGCGAATGGAAGGACATGTTTTCAGGCGTGTGTAAGTGTGTCGATCTGAGCGGGGCGCTGTGCTGTGTTTTCAATGACTTGCGAGCCATTTAGATTGGCAGGGTGTGTCGATCTGTTACCCCAGCGTGCTGAGCACGCTAGGGGCCCGGAAAGGCTCGAAGTCCCACCCTCGTTAAACGCATCCGGCGGGCAAGGCGAATCCGCCGGTTTGGCAGCAGCGGTTCCTACGGCCCGTCCGTTGCCTGAGACGCTCTGTGCGGGCCGCGCCGGGGAAGGATCGATCCGCTCGCGGTTCGTGGCGCCTTTGGAAGATGGAGCCGGCGGCGGGGCGGCGGAATGATGGATTACGATCCTGGGCGGCTCAACCAATTGCCCTTCGTCGTTAATGCAGGCGAAGAGGCGGACGGCGCGGACGATGGAGTTGGCGGTGACCGGGACGTTTTGAGCCTGCTCGATAATGTGGCCGAGAGCGAAGCGGACTTCGCGATTGCGCTGGCGGAAAAGGCCGGTGGCGTGAGCGTGGCGGTAGATGACGCGGCGGTCGATCTGGAAGGTCGCGGCGATGGAAGTAGAGTGGCTCCATTGCAGGAATTCCTCGTCGATTGATGCGCGCTCGGGATGGCGGCAGATGGAGCAGCGGCGCGCGTGGTAGGAAAGAGCTGAGGCGCGGGTGCGGCGAGGCTTTTTGGCGGGTTCGCCGGATCCCTGAGTTTGTGACACGAATTTTTTCTCCTTTGCGCGGCTCTCCTTAGACCCCCGCCTGCGGCAGGCAAGGCCCCGCCACGGCGGGCAGGCACACGGACCGCGTTGGCGGTCGCATGGTCGTTCAAAAGCATCTTGCCCGCCTCAGCCGCTTCCGAGCGGGGAAGAAAAACAACCTACAGTAGCATTAATGGGCAGGTTACGTCAAGAACCAGTACCAGGAAAAACACGCTCTTGCACCCTGATCGTGCGGCCCAGCGACTTAATTCAGAAGCAGATCCCTCACCCCCGTTCCCGACCCAATTCGCCGGGACCGGGTTCGGGATGACAGTCCATCATGAGCGAACCACTGTGCGACGATGCCGCGCTGAAGGCTGCGGCGCTTGTATCTTGACGCCGAGGTGAAACTCGTTGAAGTCAGAGGCAGGTTATTTCGGCGGAGAGGCCGAAGAACGTCCTTCGATTTCGGTGAGTAAACCGCACACCGCCGGTCTAAGCGAGAGGCGGCGGCTGAACGTTGTGAGATATCGTCAGCGTGCTCGAGCGCGGGCGACATGCAGTAAGCGTTTGCCACCCTTTTGGTTTAAGACGGTAGGGGCTTTGTCTTCATGTCGTTGATTGAACCCATCAACTTGATGGTCTCGTTTGCATCCAGCTTGTCACCGGAGTAACGCCTTGCAAGTTCGACGGCAGTTTCACGCCTTCTCTCACCAGCAGAATGTAGCGCTCACCGTAGAGGGCCATCGCGGCGCCGATTTCAATGAGGACGTTTGAGTTTGGCATTATGACCTCTCTGCTGGTGTCTGCTGGGTCCATCAGCTTTTGCTCGCTGTCCACGTGGATGATTGCTGCGCCGCAGGACCGCATGTCGTTCATGACCTTTTGGGTGACGGGCTGTGAAACGGTGGACTGTTCTCGTCTAAACCTTAACCAGACGGCGAAGAGGCCGCGCTGAAGGCTTCCTTCACTCCGCTCAGGGGTCCTCTGGGTAAACGTCACGCGCGAAGAGAGATCCTTCGGTCCCCGCCACGGCGAACTCCCATCATGATGGCAGCCGCGCGGACGTTTCATTCCAAGAGCTTCACACGAGATCGATGGTGCCGGGGCACAGCATGCTGTGCCCCTACGGCTGAGCGGCGCCACGTTTCGCGGGGGGCGAACTAGAAATCCTCGAAATGTTCCCAGTTTCGCGTGTCGCCGCCGATTTTTTGGAACGCCGCAAAATTGGCGATTGGCGTTTCGATCTGGCGAAAATCTTTACGGTTGGCTTTGATGAACCGAGCGACCTTGCGCACGGAAGGCAGGTACATATCGTCGAGCACAATATAGCCGCCATCCCCGCAGGCCAGCGTCGAGAGCGTGAATTCCAAAAGCGTGTCGTCAAATTTGTGCCCGTCGTCGATAAAGATCACGTCGAACTTTTTCCCTTCGTGTATCAAGCCCGGAATCCCCAGCGCCGCCGGCTCTTCGATCAACTTAAACGAGGTGATTTCCAGGCGCCGCACCGTCTGAGCCGCAATTCCGTGCCATTGGCTGAATTCGTAGGGGTCAACGGCAATGTGCTGCGTGCCGGCCGCAAGAAAATACATCGAGCTGAACCCATAGGCACATCCGGTTTCCAGCGTGAGCTTCGCGCCGATTCGCCGGCAGAGCTGATAGAGCCAGATCCCCGAGTCTGGTGGAATGCGTGTAACCCCGTCCAATTCGTGCAGTTCGCCGTCCGCACCGCGCTGCGGCTCGCCGCGATACATGGAGTCAAGAGCGGATCGGAAAGGGTCCGGAATTTCGTGTAGATCGGCCCGCGGTGGTGGGATGGCGTTTCGCGCGCGACGGAAAACCGAGCGAATCCCGTGTGTCATCGGGTGCGATTCTAGCATGAAGCGGCTCGCCCAATTTCTAGCCCTGCTCGCGCCGGAGCTGCGCTTCCCGCAGGGGACGCGCCCAGCGAGTCTTCCCGTCAGTGGACGAATTGCTACTTCATCGCGAACCGCTCGGATTCAACAGCGGCACCAGCGAGGCGTCTCCCCTTGATAGCACGCGCGGGCACAGCGTGCTGTGCCCCTACGTTGAGTGGACGGCCGTTTAGGAGTAAAAGCAGCTGGTCATTTCTTCCGCTGCGGTTGCTGGGAGTTGTAGGCCTGCCAATCGAGCGAAATGACGTAGTCGTGGATGGCATCGACCTGTTTCGCGGTGAGGACGCCGCTCCAGGGCGGCATGCCGGCGACCTGCAAAATTCCGCCACGGACGATCTGCTGAAATTCCGTGTGGGCCGCGGGCGGCAGGCGGCGAAGATCGGGCGCGAGGCTGCGGTCCATATTCAGATGGCACGAAGCGCAGTGGTCGCTGAATAGCTGCTGGCCTTCCTTGATGGTTTGGGCCGTGCCGGTTTGCGCCGGAGGCTTGGGGAACGGCGGAAGCGGCGGAAGCAGCGGCGGGACGGGCGTAGAGCCGCCATTCAGCTTGAAGGCAAGAATGCGTCCTTCATTGCCGCGCTGATAGACGGCGCTATTCGGATGCGCGAAGTTCCATCCGCCGCCGCCCCATGCGGCCATGACGGCGACGTACTGCACGCCATCGATTTCATAAGTCATCGGCGCGGCGACGATGGTAGTGCCGGTGAAAATCGATTTCAGCTTGCGTCCGGTTTTCGCGTCGTAGGCGTTGAAATAGCCGTCGCCGGTTCCCTGAAAGACGAGGCCGCCGGCGGTGGACATCACGCCCGGATGGTCCCACCAATCCGTCATTTTCACGTTCCAAACGGCTTTGCCGCGAATCGGGTCCCACGCGCGCAGGTAGGCGTTGCCGGAAAAAAGAGTGCTTTGGCCGTTTTCGATGGCCGGGATGTAAACGAGGCCCGTTTGCGGATCCCAGGACATGGGATCCCAGTTGTGGCCGCCCATGGGCGAGGGCTCGATGTACTTCTTGCCGTTCACCGAGTATTTGAAGTCGCGCGCGTCCGGCGCTTCGACCGGGCGGCCGGTTTTCAAATCGACGTACTTCGCCCAGGTGACTGGAACGTAGGGATTCGCGGAGAGGAGTTTCCCGGTTTTGCGGTCAATGATCATGAAGAAACCGGGCTTGGGCGCCTGCATGATTACTTTGTGGACGGTGCCATCGATTTTCAGGTCGGTGAGGATTAGTGGCTGGACGACATCGAAATCCCACTGATCGCCGGGAACTTCCTGGTAATACCAGGCCATGCGCCCGGTATCGGGATTGAGCGCGATGATCGACGAGATGTAGAGATTATCTCCGCCGTCGGGGCTGCGCTGCTCGCGATTGTAGAACGTGCCGTTGCCGGTGCCGAAGTAGACGAGATTGAGTTCGGGATCGTACTGGATGGCGTCCCAAACGGTGCCGCCGCCGCCCATTTTCCAATCGCTTTTTGGATCCCAGGTCTTGGCCGCTTTTCGCAGCTCGGGATTTTCGTACGGCTTATTCGGAGGGCCGGGAACGGTGTAGAAGCGCCAGGCGAGTTTGCCGGTGTCGAGATAATAGGCGCTGACGTAGCCGCGCGCGTCGTATTCAGCGCCGGCATTGCCGATGATGACCACGTGGTGCGCCACTTCTGGCGCCCCGGTGCTGGTGTAGCCGCGGGCGTGATTGGCGATGGTATCGACTTTCCAGATGACGCGGCCGGTGCGGGCGTCGAGCGAGTAGAGATGGCCGTCGAATGAGGCGACGTAAACTTTGCCTTCCCAGACGTCTATGCCGCGATTGTCTTCATCGCAGCAGGCGTGCTGATTGACGCGCATGTTGTTCGAAGGATCGAACGTCCAGATGCCTTTGCCGGTGCGCGCGTCGAGCGCATAGACCTGGCCGACGGGGCCGCTTGCGTACATCACGCCATCGACGACGATGGGAGTGGCTTCGAGGCCACGGACGGTGTGCGTTTTATATTCCCAGGCGAAGCCGAGACGCGAAACGTTGGATTGATTGATCTGCGTGAGCGGCGAGTAGTAGCTCCTGCCGAAGTCGCGTCCGGAAGTGAGCCACTCGCCGGGATGCTGGTTCTCGGCCATGAGGCGCTTCAGATTGACTTGGCCGTAGGCGCGATAAGCGGCGGCGCGCGTCTGCGCGAGGGCTTTGGACGCGCCACACGCGAAAATCGAAACAGCAATGGCCGCAAGCAGCGGCAAGAATACGGCTTTGCGTTTCACGAGCAGGGGCCTGCCTTTCTTCTCTTCGAGATCTATTTTCTGGTAGCGGATCAGTTTGAACGTTGACGGCTTGCGTCACCATCAAGAAATTCAACTGACCGCCACGAACGGCGCCTCGGCTTGCATTGCGAGACTAGCGCGCGTCCCAAACCGAAGGCATGTTGTACGGAACTCCCGCCATGGTGGCTTCGATCTGGAAAATTTTTCCGCTGCGAATCTTGAAAAGCTCCAGGATGTCGAGACTGCTTGGCATGTGAAAAGGAGTTTCAAGTTCGCGCCCGTCGGTCAGCTTGTAGTGCGTGACGTTGCCGCTGTGGTCGATAAACACGCGCACGAGAAGCAGGCCGCGCTCGGTATCGACGACGGGAAAGCCGCGGCTGCGCGTGCGATCGTCGTAATAGAAGTAGCCCGTCTTGAACTGGCCTTCGCAGCCGAGATTGGTGACCGGGAAAATGTGGTACGACGGATTATTGGTGGACTGCATGCCGTTTTCTTCGCGGTTGCAATCGGGATCGAACGTCGTGTGGATGGTGCCGTTGTTGCGCTGCAGAGTGTCCAGGTAGCCGTTCACGAGCTGAATCATCTTGGCGCGCGGGCTGCGTTGGTTTTCAGGGAGCATACCTTGAAACCAACCTCGCTTCGCGAAATGGTCGAGAGCAGGCGCAGCAATCAGCCCCCCGGGCCGCGCGACTACCGTTTCGATCTGCGTGATTTTGCCGTCGGCGATCTTCATGCGCATCGCGTAGGGCGAGTTCGTCTTGCCCTCCTGCACCACGTCGAGAAAACCGACTTCGCCCTCGGGAACGTCGGCGAACTGGATGCCGCCAGGGCCCATGGCGGTGTAGGTGTTCCAGAGGCCGTCGCCGACTTTCAAGAAGACATTATTTTCGGAGAACTTGTAGTTCGCGGCGAGCGGCAGGCTGCCGGGCTTGTGCGCGGCGAGCGCCTTCAGATACCGATCGAGATAGCCGTAGAGGCATTGCCGGTTGCAGTTGGACGAAGCCGCGGCGCTGGCGCGCGGCGCGCGATTTCGCGCGCTGGCAGTCGTCGGCAGCAGAGCCGCGGATGCAGAGAACGCAAGGCAGGCCGCAATTGCAATGAAAGTTTTGCGCATAGAACCCCCCAATTTGAGCAGCGAACGAACCACCCAGCCGATATGGCCCAGTTGAATGCGAGAGTGTACATCAGAAGAATCGAATCGGAGCAAGGATTTGGACGGCGGATGGGCGTCGCGGGCGAGCATTAAGGTGGTCGACAGCAGGAAATTTTGAGGGCCGCGAGTGTTAAGCGCGACGAGCGGTGGTTGCCGCGTGCGGGATAGGCGTCTATGATGAGTTGTTGCGCAGTGCGCGGCGTGATGGACGTGCGCGGCACTGAAGCAAATTTCTTCAAAGGGGAACCATGGCGAGCGGAGCAAGCGAAGCGGCGGTGCTGGAGGCGTTGCGCGGAGTGATCGATCCAGAGCTGCACAAGGATATCGTCACGCTGAAAATGGTGAAGGTGCTGGGGCTGAACGACGGCGCAGTGACGCTGCAGGTGACGCTGACCACGCCGGCATGTCCGCTGCGCGAGACGATCGAGAAGGACATTCGCGCGGCGCTCGCCAAAGTCCCCGGCGTGAATAACGTGATGCTGCGGTTCGATTCGTCCGTGCCGGAGGGCCGCCGTTTGCAGGATAAAGCGCCGATTATGGGCGTGAAAAACATCATCGCGGTGGCGAGCGGCAAGGGCGGCGTCGGCAAAACGACGGTGGCCGTGAACCTGGCGATTGCTTTGCGCAGCATGGGCGCGGCAGTGGGCTTGCTCGACGCGGATGTATATGGGCCGAACGTGCCGGTGATGCTGGGCACCACGGAACAACCCAAGGCGCTCGACGAGCGCACGATCATCCCCGTGCAAGCCTATGGCGTGAAGATGATCTCGATGGGGCTACTAAATCCCGGCGATAAACCTCTGGTGTGGCGCGGGCCGATGCTGCACAGCGTGATGCAGCAGTTTCTGCGCAGCGTGCGCTGGGGACAACTCGATTATTTGATCGTGGATTTGCCTCCGGGAACGGGCGACGTGCAACTGAGCCTGATTCAAAGCGTGGCGGTGAGCGGCGCGGTGATTGTGACGACGCCTTCGATTGTGGCGCTGGCGGACGTACGCAAAGCCGTCGAGATGTTCAAGCAGGTGAACGTGGAAATTCTGGGCGTGGTGGAAAACATGAGCTACTTCGCGTGCCCGCATTGCCAGGGGCGCATCGATGTCTTCGGGCACGGCGAAGGCGAACGCATGGCCCAGCAGTTTGGCGTGCCGTTTCTCGGCGAGATCGAAATCGATCCGCAGATTCGCATTGGGGGCGATACGGGGAAACCGGCGGCGTCGCTCGGACAGGACGCGCCCGGGGCGAAGAGCATGTACGCGATGGCGTCCAAAGTGGCGGCTCGAATTTCCGTGGTAAATTTGTCGGCATCCGCGCCCGTGGTGGAAATTCTGTGATTGTGTGAAGGTTTTCCGCGCAGCGCAAATTATTTAGCGGCCGCTTTCAAGCGGGGGTCTTTGCTCTTCGGCGAATAACCGGAAGATTGAGCTTCGTTCAGCAACTTCATTTCGGAGAATGCAACGCATATGAACGATCCAGTTCGAGTTAGCAAGGACAAAGACGTCGCCATCATCACCATCGACAATCCTCCGGTGAACGCCATCAGCCCGGCGGTGCAGGATGGAATCGGCCGCGCGATTGAGCAGGTCAATGCAGACGCGTCCGTGAAAGCCGCGGTGCTGATCGGAGCAGGGCGGACGTTCATCGCCGGCGCTGACATCAACGAATTTGTGAAAATGACTTCCGGGAAGGCGCCGCGCACGAATTTCCTGCCGACGCTGCTGCAGATTGAGGATTGCCGCGTGCCGGTGGTGGTGGCGATTCATGGTAACGCGCTGGGCGGCGGGTTGGAGTTGGCGCAGGCATGCCATTACCGCGTGGCAAAGCCGGACGCGCGCGTCGGCCAGCCGGAGGTCAATCTGGGCATCATTCCCGGCGCGGGCGGGACGCAGCGATTGCCGCGCCTTGCGGGCGTGGCGAAGGCGGTCGAAATGTGCACCACGGGCAAGCCGATCAGCGCCATAGACGCGTTGCAGGCGGGAATCCTCGACAAGCTCATTGAAGGCGATCTGCTCGAAGGCGCGGTCGCATTTGCGCGAGAAGTTGCGGGACAGCCTGCGCCGAAGACGCGCGAACGCAACGCGAAGCTCGGCAACGCGGCGGAAAACGCAGCGACTTTTGCGGCGGCGCGCGAGACCGTCCGTAAGAAGCAGCGCGGTTTACCAGCGCCTTTGGCGGCCATCGATGCAATCGAGGTTGCAACCAAGCTGCCGTTCGAAAAAGGATGCGAGGAAGAGGCGCGGATTTTCGACCAGTGCCTCTATTCGGAGCAATCGAAGGCGCTGATTCACGTGTTTTTCGCCGAGCGTGAAGTGGCGAAGATTCCGGATGTGCCGAAGGAAACGCCAGTGCTGCCCGTAAATTCGGTGGCGATCGTGGGCGCGGGCACGATGGGATCGGCCATCGCGATGGTGTTCGCGAACGCCGGAATTCCCGTCACGCTGAAGGACTCGGACCAGGCGGCGCTCGACCGTGGCCTCGCCAATATTCAGAAAAACTACGCGATTTCCGTGCAGCGCGGGCGCTTCACGCAGGAAAGCGTGAACGAGCGGTTGAAGCTGATCGCGACAACGCTGCGCTACGAAAGCTTCGCGGACGCCGACCTGGTGATCGAAGCGGTCTTTGAAAATATAGCCCTAAAGAAGGAGATCTTCGCGGAGCTGAACAGCGCGTGCAAACCGGGCGCGATTCTGGCGAGTAACACTTCCACGCTCGATCTGGACGAAATCGCGGCCACCACCACGCGGCCGGAAAGCGTGATCGGCACGCACTTCTTCAGCCCTGCGAACGTGATGCGCCTGCTGGAGCTGGTGCGAGGGAAACGGACCGGCAAGGAAGCGATCGCCACGTGTATGCAGCTGGCAAAAAAGATCGGCAAGGTCGCCGTGCTGGTGCGCAACGGTTGGGGGTTCGCGGGCAACCGCATGTTCATGCCTTACCTGACCGAAGCGCAATTCCTGGTGGAAGAAGGCGCGTCGCCGGAGGAAGTGGACAAGGCGCTGACCGCGTGGGGCATGGCCATGGGTCCGCTGGCCGTGAGCGATTTGGGCGGGCTCGATGTTGCCTATCGCGTGCGTCAGGAGCGGCGCCACGCATTGAAACCGGGCGAGCGCGAGACGTTTGTCGAATCGAAGCTCTGCGAAATGGGCCGCCTCGGACAGAAGAATGGAATGGGCTGGTACAAATATGACGAAGACCGCCGCGCTTCCGTCGATCCGGAAGTCACAGCGCTTGTGCGCAAGTGGTCGATCGAAGCGGGCGTGCCACAGCGCAAAGTTTCCGCTGACGAAATCGTGGATCGCTGCGTCTATCGACTGGTGAATGAAGGCGCGCAGATTTTGGATGACGGAGTGGCGCTGCGGGCCGGCGACCTCGACACGATCTACGTCAATGGCTACGGCTTTCCGGCGTTTCGCGGCGGGCCGATGTGGTACGCAGATGCCGTGGGGCTAAAGAAAGTCTCCGAGCGTGTGAATGAATTTCACCGGCAGCATGGAGCGATTTGGCGTCCCGCGCCGCTGCTCGAAGAACTCGCGAAATTGGGACGCACGTTCGCCGATTTTCAACGCGAAGCCGCGCACGCAGGCAGCTAGCGCGGCGGGCTTTTTTGCGAACCTGATGGATTCGATTCTGACCGTCCAAGCGCCAGCAATGCCCATGCAAAATGGCTGTTGCATTCACATTGGATTCTAGTGTATACATCCGCGAACGGAAGGCACCCAAACCAGAAATGGACGGTGACCACCCCGAGCCCGGAAGAAGGCCCACCCCCATCTTCCGGGCTACGATTTTTCGCGCTACCGGGTTTCTCCTGTACATTGCTCTCCGGTGAATACCTACGTTGCGGCTGGGCAGTTGAGACCGGCCCTCGAACTATATTTCCCGATGAAAGTTTTCGCCGATTCGCTGCCTGCCTGTTCGCGCCATCGCATCTAAAATGACTTCGCGCCCGCTGCCATTGCTGTTTCTGCCAGGACTTGCCTGCGATGCTGGCGTATGGGCGGATCAGATGCGTCATTTTTCCGCGAAAACTAAAACGAGCGTGGCGGATTACGGCGCGAGCGGCTCGTTGCAGGAAATGGCGCGCGTTGCTTTGCGGGAAGTGCCGGAGCGATTTGCGATCGTGGGACATTCGATGGGCGGGCGCGTGGCGTACGAAATCTGCCGGAGCGCGGGCGACCGAGTGGCGGGATTGGCGCTTTTGAACACGGCCTATCGTTCCGCGATGGCGGGCGCGGGCGAGCGGGAGCGCGCGAATCGAATGGATCTGGTGAAAAGGGCGGAGACGCAGGGAATGCGTGCGATGGGCAAGCAATGGATGCCGCAGATCGTCAATCCAGAGCGCCTAACGGACGCGGCCCTGATCGAATCGATCCTCGAAATGTTTGAACGCAAGACGCCGGATATTTATCGCGCGCAGGTTAACGCGCTGCTGAATCGTCCCGATGCCGAGCCGGTTCTGGCCACGATTCGGTGCCCCACGCTGGTGCTTACCGGGCGCGAAGATGGGTGGAGCCCGGTGGCACAGCATGAAGAAATCACCTCGCGCATCAGGGGAAGCAAATTGAAAATCATCGAGCGCTGTGGCCACATGGCCCCGATGGAGCGGCCCGAAGAGGTGACTGGGGCGCTCGACGAATGCTTTGCGCCTCTGTGACCATGCGATTCTCTCCATGTCGTCGTTTGGCCCGGATTCGTTGTCAGGACACCCTGTTAATTTCAGTTGTCGCGGAGGCACTTTCTGTATACGATTGCACACATTTGCGAGGCGAGAGTGCGCGTGTACGAAGTGCGACGGAAGATTTCCGCGGACCGGCGTAAATCAATCGAGACTTCAGTGGAAGACGGATACGTGGTGGTAGACTCAGTTTGCGCCGACATCGAATTACATTGAGCGCTTTACCCTGAGGGATCGGCACTTTTTCAAATCAAAAGGAGAGAACCAGTGGGCAAGAGCTTAGAGGATTTATTACAGGCCGCCGGGAACCCGGTGAATATGCTGCGGAATGCGCAGATCGGCGCGCACGTGTATCCGGTCGTGCCGGCGGAGTACACGAATTGGCGGGACGAGCAGCGAGCCTGGCAACAGAGCTGCGTGCTATTCAATCAGTCCTATCACATGACGGACATGTACGTGAAAGGGCCGGATGGTCTTCGATTGCTCTCCGATCTCGGCATCAACACGTTCAAGGGATTCGTGCCGGACAAGGCCAAGCAGTTCGTCGCCTGCAATTACGACGGTTACGTGATCGGCGACGTCATCTTGTTCTACCTGGAAAAGGACCTGTTCAATCTTGTGGGCCGTCCGCCGATTCACAATTGGGTGACGTATCATGCGCAGAAGGGAAAGTACAACGTGACGCTTGAGCGCGACGAGCGCTCCGCCGCGCGGCAGGGCGGCGATACGAACCGCAAAGTGTACCGGTTCCAGGTGCAGGGCCCGAACGCAATGAAACTGACTGACAAGTTGCTCGGCAAACCGGCGCCGGACCTGAAGTTTTTCAACATGACCACGATCACCATCGCCGGTAAGCAGGTGAGGGCCTTGCGGCACGGCATGGTTGGCCAGCCCGGATGGGAATTGTTCGGGCCATGGGCCGATGGCGACGCGGTGAAGGCCGCGATTGTGGAAGCGGGCAAGGAATTCGGGCTGCGGCTGGTGGGAGCGCGGGCGTATTCCTCGAACACGCTGGAGTCCGGCTGGATTCCTTCGCCGATGCCGGCTGTTTACAGCGGCGAAAAGATGAAGGAATACCGGCAATGGCTGCCGGCGACGGGCTTTGAAGCCAATTCCTCTCTTGGCGGCAGCTTTTATTCGAACAACATTGAGGATTACTACCTGACGCCCTACGACCTGGGCTACGGCTACATCGTGAAGTTCGATCACGACTTCATCGGCCGCGCCGCGCTCGAGAAGGTCGCCGCGAATCCGCCGCGCCAGAAAGTTACCCTGGCGCTCAACAATGACGACGTGACGGCCGCGATTTCAACCATGTTCAAAAAGACCGGCCGCGCAAAGTATTTCGATTTTCCTTCGGCCGTTTATTCGACCACGCCGTTCGACAAGGTGATGCGCGACGGCAAGACCGTTGGCGTCTCCACGTGGGTTGGCTATAGCTCGAATGAGGGCAAGATGCTCACGCTGGCGATCGTCGACAAGGAATTCGCACATCCCGGCACGGAAGTCACCTTCGTGTGGGGCGAGGAGGGCGGCGGATCGAAGAAACCGACCGTCGAGCCGCACGTGCAGACGGAAATACGCGCGATCGTCAGCCCGGTGCCGTACTCGGAAGTGGCCCGCGAACATTACCGTCCGCAGCAGAACGCCGCTTCGATCCGGTAATCGCCTCGACATCGCCGACAGGCGAGAACTCTCTCGTCGCAAACGAAAAAAAGGGACGCAGCTGCAATGGCCGCGTCCTTTTGCTTTTGCCGCGCTAGCGGACTAAGATTCAGCCATGTCAATCATGCGAGCGGTTGCAGGCGCGGTTCTGCTGAGCTGTTGCGCTCTTTCCGCGGTTGCGCAATCGAAGCGGCCGCCCGAAACAGCGCAGCAAAAGGCTTGCGATCAGACCGGCAAGGCGTATTTCGATAGCTTGCACTTGAAGGGCGGAAGTCTTTTCGGCACGCACTACGACGCGCTCTCGCAAAGCTGCGAAGCGGAGTACGTGGTCATCGCTGACGGCATGACCCAGCTTTCGATCGACGACGCCGGAAAGCGCGCGAGCCTGGCCATGTATCTGGCTTCGGAAAAAACGGGGAACATCGAGAAGTGCTACGTGCTTTCCACCCGCTGCCAATCGGAAGGTATGTTCCTAACGCTATCCGCGAAGGTGTTCCGCTGGGTGACTTTCTGATTTGCGTGCGTCGGATGCCGAGCCCCTCTTGCGGCGGCGCGTGAATCGAAGCCACCGGTTCAGCCTCCATAAAGCGACGGACGCCGCGAACCAGATCGCCAACGCGGCGAGCAAATCGCCGGCCGCGCTCCATCGCGCGAGCAGCGTCCAGACGAACGCCGCGAAGCACATCAGACCCACGCTTCCCCAAATCGCTCCCCGGGCATCGACCGCCGCGACCAGTCGGCCGCGCATTTTCCCGGATTTTCCGCGTTCGATCTTCTGCTGCCGTTCGCTCGCTTCAATCAGCGTGGACGTGGCCGGGAAAACAGCAGGGAATGCGAGAAAAAGTCCGCCCAGCGCCGGCCCGTATTCCTTGGCCAAGAGTCCGGCAAACACGGTGATCGCGCCGCCGAACGCGAATCGCAAAATGTAGTCGGCGAACGACGTTTCTTTCAGCGCTCGAAAATTGAACGCGATCTTCATCGGCTGCTATCGCAACCCCAGCGCCCAGACTGCCATCGCGCACGCCAGCCACACGCCCAGCGCGGCGGATGTCGCCCGGAACGCGTGAATTCGATATTTCCCCATCAGCCGGACGCAAACGCACGAATACACCAGCAGCGCGAACGCGCCGGCAATCATCGAGCGCGCCTCCCCGCTCGCATACGCTTTCCCATTTGCGGTAATCGTCAAGATCAACGTGGCCAGCGCGATCGAAGGCGCCGCGCAGAAAATCCCTGCGAAACTTTTCGGCCGCAAAACGTCGCCAATCGCCGCGAATATGCACACCAGCAAACCGCCCACCGCGAACCGGATGGCGTATTCCATGGGACCTCGCACACTGCCGAAAAAGCC
>JASHPG010000002.1 GCA_030038275.1 Candidatus Acidiferrales bacterium
GAATTGCTCGATGATTTTCTCGACGCGCTTGGCCTCGTCGCGATTGACCATCGCTTTCTTGAGCTGCTGCAAGTGAACCGGCGGGCAGTATTCGGCGGCGATTTTCTTGAGTTCGTAGCCGGCCAGGACGTGGAAAAGCACGTCGTGCTCTTCGAGCCTGTGGACCCACTCTTCCAGCAAGCGCGCGCGCGTCTCGGGCGAACTGCCAGCTTCTTCCGCCGATGCGCGTTCATCGAACAATCGCCGCGCGTTGGATGGCTGATTCAGGTAATCGCCGAGGCGGCTCTGAAATTCTTCCGTCAGGAAATCGACGCGCAGCTTGGCGGCCGAGATTTGCGGGCCGAGCTCTTCGAGATTTTTCTCGATGGACGAATACTTGCGGCGAAGGTCGTTCACTTCGTCCGGAACGTCGGCGGAAACGCCGGGCTTGCGCTTGAAAAGCCACTGGAACGAATCGTCGGAGGAGCCGGTTCGGCGGGCGGCTTCTTCCTGCTCTTCTTCCAGGCGGGCGAGCTCCGAACGCAGCGAGCGGGCCTGCTCCAGCAGGCGCTCGTGGGTTTTGCGCGCTTTGGCCAGCTCGTCGGTGTTGTCGCCCGTGGGAACGCAATCGCGCAGCAGGGCGAGGAGCAGATCATCGAAAATTTCGAAGCGATCCGGGTCGCTCAAGAAATTGCCGAGCAGGACGTAATGTTCCAGGAACAGGTGATCGTCATTTCCGTTTTCGACGAACAGGCAACGATTTTGGAGGAGCTGGTAGGTTTCGAGGAAGTCTTCTCCGAAAAGGGCGCGGCGCGTTTTGGAGAGGGTCCCTTCTTCGACTTCGCGCCACACGCGGCAAACCGTTTCTCCCACCTGGCGGATCACGCCCTTGCGTCCCGCTTGCAACTCGGCGATCTTCGAACGCATCACGTGCGCTTGTTCGCTGTGTTCGAAAACCTGGCCGCGCGAGCGAATCCACTCCTTGCACTCCACCAACATGCTCGAAAACTGGTTGATGGCTTCCTGCATCATGAATTTCAGCAGGGCCAGGCGGTGCAGCACGTCGGTTTCAATCGATTGCTGATATTTTGCCCGCGTGACGGATTCTTG
This sequence comes from Candidatus Acidiferrales bacterium, assembly GCA_030038275.1. Lineage (GTDB taxonomy): Bacteria > Acidobacteriota > Terriglobia > Acidiferrales > UBA7541 > Palsa-295. The sequence continues at coordinate 1,090 of JASHPG010000002.1, forward strand.
CAAGACGTCCGTCAGCAGGCGGCGGAACGCGCCGTGCTCGGGCGAGCCGGCCTGCTTGCGGTCGTGCTCTCTGGCGTTGGGCAGTTGGATGTTGACGGTCTGGCGAATCAGATCGAGCAGGTACTTTTGCGTGAACTCGATGAACTTGGGGCTGAGAAAAACGTCATAATGTATGTTATCGATGCCCAGCGAGAGGCCGGAAAGATGGATTTCGGCGGCATAAGGCTCGAGCTTCATCCTTTCCGGATGAGCGAGCGATGGCGCAATGTGCGTTTCTGGCATCAACGGCAACTAGCCTGCGGGCAAGCTTTCAATTTAGCCGAGGCAGGAATGCGGCTGCAATGGAGCGCCGCGTAAGCGTTAACGGCAAGCCGGGAGCGGCGCCGAGGAACCACTGGCGGCTGGCTTCAACGGACCCATGAGCTGACTATGCCCGACTGGACGATCGACGACAAACAGCAAGACCTGCGGATCGAGGGTGGCATTGGTGACGTCGAGGGGCCATCGATGCGGCCGATCTCGTCCACGACCAATTCAAACGCGCCGGACGAGGGGCCATGCCTATATCTTGGTCCAGCGGGCCAACGCTGCTATCGTCGCGCGATTGCGGGCGGCTTTTGCGCGGAGCACCAGCCAGGCGCGGCGGCCCGAAGGAACATTGGCAAGAAGGGTAAGGTTGCGGCGGCGATTGCCGGGATCGGCGGCGCGCTTTGGCCGTACATCTACGATTTCATTCACCAGCTGCTCCGGATCCTCCACCCGCGATAAAGCGCATTGCGAAGCGAAGGATCCCTCTTCCGGTTTTTGTCTGCCTCGCTAAACCGCCCACGCAGTCGCCAAAGTGCGGACTTTTATGCAAATGCCCGCGGCCACCCCCACAACTTCCGAAGGCCCGCGCTCTCGACAACTACCGGTTTGTCACTTCGTATCGCGCCGTCATGCCCGCAAGCATGTGATCGCTGATATGGCAGTGATACAGCCAAATCCCAGGGTTCTCCGGCACCATGTCTGCCGTCACCATCTGCGCCGAAGTTACCGCTATAACGTCTGTTCGTTGGCCCGACACTATGACGGTATTTCCATGCCAATGAGGCGTGTGCGTGTTGTTGAAGTCGCCGAGCGTCGCCACGTACCAGCGCACGTGGTCGCCCTTCCTCATCACCATCATCGGCATATTTCCATAAATGTATCCGTTGATGGACCACTTGACGTTGGTGGCGGCGAAGCCGCTGGTAGCGATCGTTCCCACCAACCCCGTCGAAGTAGCCGTGCCAACCTCGTCACGCTTGATTCCTTTGGGATCGGTCGTGTGCTCTCGAATGTTGTCGTCGATGTACCAGCTCTCATTCTCATTGATCGCTATGTACATGGTCGTGAACTCATCGTCGATGCCCTTCGGATGGCCATTCGGAAGGGCCATGCCGCGGCGCGTGACTACGATGCCTCCAAAGAGGCCCGAAGCCACATCGCGCAGCTCATCGCAATGTGAATGATAGAGCCAAAATATCGAGCTCGGATCGTTGGGTCCAGGCGCCGCCGCATCGGTGACCTTCCAAATGTAAATGTGCGTGCTGCCCGGCGGAACGCAGCCGTCCTCTTTGTCGGTCCCGCCGGTTCCATCGTTGTAGTCCGCGCCTTCCGAGTCCTTGGCGTACTCTACGCCGTGCGGATGCATCCCGAATGGATGCGAGGCGTGGTTCCGGAACACAACCTTGATCGTATCGCCCACCTCGGCGTACATGATCGGACCCAGCAGCCCCAGATACGCATCCTTGGCAGCGCGTGGCTTTAGCCTCGTAAAAGTGTCATCCGTATACTCGCGATAAATCGCTTTCTTATATACTCGCCCGATACGGTGCGGACCGGACTCGGTGAATTGCCTTGCGATGGCGTCGAAGGGCATGCCCATCGCCTCATCGCGCCCCGAAGGCGCGTAATCCCACTCCACTTCGTCAGCGGCCACGTAATAGACCCGCGTCTTCCCGGTGTGCCCGGTTGGAACCGCCACTGCGCGCGCCGCGCTCATCCACACACTCGCCACTGCAATGCATCCCACGCACAGTGCAAGCCACGGCCGTCTGCATTGAATCATCTATCCTCCCGGTTCAGTTTGGATCGATTAAGTGCGGAGTTTGTAAGCCGGAGTTCCGATTCGTCCCTCGGCGCGGGCCATAATACATCTGTTCGCGTCCAATCTCCTACGTAACGGATTCCGGCTGCGGAG
>JASHPG010000032.1 GCA_030038275.1 Candidatus Acidiferrales bacterium
CATCGCTACGATCGCGTAGGCTCCCACCACCGGATGGTTTCCCACCACCAATCCGAGCATCGTGAGGAAGCACACCAGCAGCGGAAATATCGCCAGCAAGAAATAGAAAGCCAGCTCCGCCGAACGGCCGAACGTGTCGTCTTGCGCCACACCCATTTGCCGCCACACGCGTTTCGCGAGCTGCATCAGGCTCAGCCCGCCCAGTTTCCACGCGCTCGCGTGTTTCCGCGCGTGCTCGGTGATTTCCTGTATTTTCCGGGGCCCGGTTGGCCTGGCCGGTTCGACTGGCTGGGGTTCGCTCATGTCTCCGCCCTGTCGCTCGACGTGTGACACTCGCGCGGTGCCGCTTCCGTTTCGATGCGCCTCCCGAAACCAAAGTCGCTACTCGTGAGGCGTATTTTGTAGCTTATCGAAATAAATCAATGCCATAGTGATGGCCTATGCCAAGCGACTCCCTAAACGAAGCCACCAGACGGGAATGGCGACAACTTGGCTTCTTCTACGAACTCGATGACGAATCGAAGGCGTGGAGGCTGACTGGTTCGCGTGCCGGGTTGCTTCGGTTCGTGGACATTCTGCATTCGTATATTAAAAAGCCTCGCCACGATTTTATCGGCGAGCACTCCCACTATGGACCCTACCAATATCTTAAGATAATGACGCTGCCGGAAGCGGGGTTCGACGGCGACTCGATTCACGGTAACCTGGCGGACATCGAGCGCCTCGCCACGACAATCGAGAGCAAGCTCGCTACGGCTCGCCCCGGTGCGGTCCTCGTGATCTGGGAGGATTTCGCGGCCCGAAGTCCTTACGCACTGATCTTACAACTGCGGGAAGATGGTTTCGATCCAGCTTTGGCGGATCCCCATCTTCCACCGGCACAGCGCTAGCGCACCCGCAACCGAATGGAAAGGCATCCGTAAGCTGGCGCGCCTTCTGGACGCCTCTCGCGCCACGGCTTAAAATGACTCGTATGGCGCCCAAGCTTCCCGTTTACATGGACAATCACGCGACCACGCAGGTCGATCCCCGCGTGCTGGACGCCATGCTGCCGTATTTCACCGAGAAATTCGGCAACGCCGCCAGCCGCAACCACGAGTTCGGCTGGAAAGCCGAAGAAGCCGTCGAAAACGCGCGCGGCCAGATCGCTCGCCTCATCAACGCTTCGCCCAGGGAGATCATCTTCACCAGCGGCGCCACCGAATCGGACAATCTGGCGCTCAAGGGCGTTGCGGAGTTTCATCGCGCCAAGGGCAATCACATCATCACGCAGGCCACCGAGCACAAAGCCATCCTCGACGTCTGCAAACGCCTGCAAGAATCGGGCTGCGAAGTCACTTATCTGCCCGTCGCGAGCGATGGCCGCATCCATCTCGACGGTCTCCGCCGCGCCATCACGCCCAAAACCATCCTCATCTCGATCATGTACGCCAACAACGAAATCGGCGTCGTGCAGCCCATCGCCGAAATCGGCAAAATCGCAAAACAAGCCGGCGTGCTCTTCCATACCGACGCGGTGCAGGCCATCGGCAAAATTTCCGTCGATGTCGAGCGCGACGGCATCGACCTGCTCTCCATCTCCGCCCACAAGCTCTACGGTCCGAAGGGTGTTGGCGCGCTCTACGTCCGCCGCAAAAATCCGCGCGCGCAGCTTGCTCCCATGATCGATGGCGGCGGCCACGAACGCGGCCTGCGCTCCGGCACGCTCAACGTGCCGGGCATCGTCGGCCTCGGCAAAGCCTGCGAAATTTGCGCCAAGGAAATGGCGGACGAAAGCTCGCGTCTGGCCGCGCTCCGCGACAAATTGAAAGACGCGATCCTCAGCCGCCTGGAAGATACAACCATCAACGGCTCGCTCGATCATCGCCTGCCCAATAATCTCAATCTCAGCTTCGCCGGCGTCGAAGGCGATGCGCTGCTCATGGGTATCAACGACGTGGCCGTCTCTAGCGGCTCCGCCTGCACTTCCGCCACGCTCGAACCGAGCCACGTCCTCAGCGCCCTCGGCGTCCCCGAGGAACTGGCGCACAGCTCGATTCGCTTCGGCCTCGGCCGCTTCAATACCCCCGAAGACGTCGATTACGTCGCCGCCCGCGTCGTCGAAACCGTTAAGCGCCTCCGCGAACTTTCCCCGCTCTACGAAGCCGCCAAATCGCGCGCGCCGCAAACGTAGCGCGTTACGCGGGCCGCTACTCGCCACTAACCCAAAACTTGCCATTCTGAGGAGTCGCCTGAACGGACGCCGAAGAATCTCTCTTCTCACGTCGGCTTTTGCGGGAATCCCAACAAAACCACGTCCGGCAAACCCGCAGCCGCCATCCGGCCAACGCCGCATATTGACGCAAACCACGGCATCCCCGGCATCCAATGAACAGGCCCTAGATTATTCCCCACGGGTTTTTCGGACGTACGCAGTTGGCGCTTTGAGCCTCGTGCCGTTTCGAAATCAGGAAGTGAAGTTCAGCAAAAGTGCTGCTCAACAAAAAGGACGCGCGCGATGCAACCGGTCGAAATGAGAGACGCTCAAGTCTCACGAGCAACAAGATTTCATCGCGTGCCACAAGGAGAGACCACATGATCCGACTCTGGAAACGCGCCGTACCTCATCTCGTGCTCGCCTCGCTCCTCTTCGCGCCGGTCGCGCTCATCGGCTGCGCGGAACACGCCGAATATCGTGTCTACGACCCCGACGACGGCACCTATCACTACTGGAACCACGGCGAAGCAACCTATTACAGCCAGTGGGAGCACGACACTCATCGCCATCACCAGGATTACCGCAAGCGCAGCCAGTCTGATCAGAACGCATATTGGCAATGGCGCAAGGATCACCACTAGGAGGATCGCGGCCTCTTAGCCTCGCTATTAACGGCCGAAGGGCGTGGCGCCGCGGCCCGGCGCTACGTCTTCACCGATTCGATCACGCACACTGGCGACTTCGTCGGAATCACGCGCGTCAGGCGCAATCCGGCTTTGCCCAGCAGGCCGGCGAACTCCGCTTCGGTTCTTTCGCGTCCGCCCGCCATCATCAGCATTTCCAAATCCACCCACTTGCCCAGGTCCGGATCGTTCCCTGGCCTCAGCACCATCTCCAGCAAAAGTACTTTACCTGCTTGGCCGCGCATTGACGCGGCGCACTTGCTGAGCACTCCAATCGCGCTCGCGTCGTCCCAATCGTGGATCACCGATTTCAGGACGTAGCTATCGGCTTCGGGAACCGACTCGAAAAAATTTCCGCCGACCGCCTCGCATCTCTCGCCAAGCCCCGCCGACTCGATGCACGCGGCGGCGCCGGCCGTCACGTGCGGCGCATCGAACACGATTCCGCGTAGCCCGTAATGCTTCCTCAAAATCGCGCACAGCAGCGTACCGTGGCCGCCGCCGATGTCGGCAATCGTGCCAAGGTCGCCGAAGTCGTACGCCTCCAGCACCGCTGGCGCGAATTGAGAACTTAGCGCGCTCATCGCCGCGTTGAATTCCCTGTCTTCCGCATGGTTTCGCTTCAGGAACTCGAACGGCTCGAATCCTGTCACCTTCTTCATGCCCGTCTGGCCGGTTTCCACCGCGTGCTGCAATTCGGCGAACACGCGAAAATGCGTCGGGTTCGTCATCCACATCACTTGATCGCGCATCGACCCGGCCACGTGCTCGCGCAGCACGTCGGATGCAGGCGTGTTGACGAAAACGCGCGGCTCCGTTTCCTTGAATACGCCAACGCTCGCCAGCGCCCGCAGCATGCGGTAGAGCGAATTTTCGTGTACGCCGCGCGCTCCGTCCGCCATCTGCGCAACCGCCTTCGGTCCCGCGGCCAGTTGGTCGGCGATCCGCAATTTGGCCGCCATGTAGAGGCACGCCGGAGCCATATACGCAGTCGAAAGCTGCATGATCTGTTCGCTTGCTGCCGCGCCCGCCCCAGGAGCGCCCTTTGCCGGAGAAGTAGCCATGTTTGTCCTCGCCTGTATCCGATTGTCAGCCGAAGTGTCCTGCCGCGCTCCGCCACTGTCAAGCCGCCGCGCTCTCCAGATGTAGCGACCGCCTTCAGGCGGGCGCCTGGACCTTTGGTTTTGATTTCAACGTGCCTGAATATGCTTCATGCTACCGATTGCGGAGGCCTCTCATTCTGAGTCCCGGTGCGACCGGGACGAAGCCTGCTTGCCGCAGGCAAGAATCCCTCTTTGTGACATCATCAGCCTCGCCGGCCGGTTCCAGCCTCTAGCACATACAACTTTCCCGCGCTGGCCGTGTTCTAACAATGTGCCTGTAAATGTGGGTATTCGGCGCGTTGGGTTGCGCTTTACGAACGGCGCTTACGCTCGAGCGCAAGCCGGAAATCGCCCGTGGCATAATCGCCGCTTAGCGCACCGACGCTTTCGGGCATTTTACCGCCGCGCGAAGCGGTCGTTGGCTGGCTATACGAGGTCTTACGCAGTCAGGAGTCGAGCGATGAAAAAAC
>JASHPG010000033.1 GCA_030038275.1 Candidatus Acidiferrales bacterium
CTACTCAATGATCTCGGTGACGGCGCCGGCGCCGACGGTGTGGCCGCCTTCGCGGATGGCGAAGCGCAGTCCCTTCTCCAGCGCCACCGGCGTGATCAGAGATATCTCCGCGCTCACGTTATCCCCGGGCATCACCATCTCCACCCCCTGCGGCAGCTTCACGTCTCCCGTCACGTCCGTCGTCCGAAAATAAAACTGCGGCCGGTACCCCGTGAAAAACGGCGTGTGCCGCCCGCCCTCTTCCTTCGTCAGCACGTACGCCTCCGCCTTGAACTTCGTGTGCGGCGTGATCGACCCGGGCTTCGCCACCACCTGCCCGCGCTCCACTTCGTCCTTCTCCGTCCCGCGCAGCAGCAAGCCCACGTTGTCTCCCGCGATCCCTTCGTCCAATAGCTTGCGGAACATCTCCACGCCCGTCACCGTCTTCTTCACCGTCGGACGGAAACCCACAATCTCCACTTCCTCGCCCACCTTCACCTTGCCCCGCTCGATTCGCCCCGTCACCACCGTGCCGCGGCCGGAAATCGAGAAGATGTCCTCAATCGGCATGGCGAACGGCTTGTCCACGTCCCGCTGCGGCAAAGGCACGTTCTTGTCCACCGCCTCCATCAGCTCGAGGATCGACTTCTCCCACTTCGCATCCCCTTCCAGAGCCTTCAGCGCCGACCCGCGGATCACTGGCACCGTGTCGCCGGGAAACTGGTAGCTCTTCAGCAGTTCGCGCACTTCCAGCTCCACCAGCTCCAGCAATTCCGGGTCTTCCACCACGTCGCACTTGTTCAGAAACACCACGATGTACGGCACCCCCACCTGCCGCGCCAGCAAAATGTGCTCGCGCGTCTGCGGCATCGGCCCGTCCGTCGCCGCCACCACCAGAATCGCTCCGTCCATCTGCGCCGCCCCCGTGATCATGTTCTTCACGTAGTCGGCGTGTCCCGGGCAGTCGATGTGCGCGTAGTGGCGGTTCGCCGTCTCGTACTCCACGTGCGATACCGCAATCGTGATCCCGCGCTCCCGCTCTTCCGGCGCGTTGTCGATCGTGTCGAACGCACGGAAATTCACCTTCGGGTTGTTCTTGCTGAGCACCTTCGTGATCGCCGCCGTCAACGTCGTCTTCCCGTGGTCGATGTGCCCTATCGTCCCCACGTTTACATGCGGCTTGCTCCGCTCGAATTTCTCCTTCGCCATGTTCTTCGGCTCCTCCGCCTCAGCTTACTTCCTAACCCTTCGGTTTGTTGCCGTTTGACCCACCAATAATGTCGTCTGCAAGATTCGGCGGCACTTGCTGATAATGAGAGAAGTGCATAGTGAAACTGCCGCGGCCCTGCGTGCGGCTGCGAATTTCCGTCGCATAACCGAACATTTCGGAAAGCGGAACGAGTACGGTGATAATTTCGCTTCCGGCGCGCGATTCGCGCCCCTGCAACTGCCCGCGCCGCGAGTTCAGGTCCGCGATCACCGGCCCCATGTATTCCTCGGGAACTACCACTTCGACGCGCATGATCGGTTCGAGCAGTTTCGGGTTGGCGCGCTTGCACGCGTCCTTGAAGGCCATCGAGCCCGCAATTTTGAACGCCATTTCCGAGCTGTCCACGTCGTGATAGCTGCCGTCAGTGAGCACCACGGCGATGTCCACCATTTCATGACCGGCCAGGACGCCCGTTTCCATGGCTTCCCGCACGCCATTCTCAATTGGCGGGATGAACTCCTTGGGAATTGAGCCCCCGACGATCTTATCGATGAACAGCAACCGGTGCTCCTTGTCGAAGCGCCACTTGCCGCCCTTGCCCGCCACGCTGTGCGCCAGCGCGTCGATTTCGTCCGTGGACATTTCGTGCATGTCCTCATGCCCCGCGCTCGGCAGCGGATGCACGGTGAGGACGGCGTGCCCGTACTGGCCGCGGCCGCCGGTCTGGCGGATGTATTTTCCTTCGCCTTCAGCATTCCTGAGAATCGTTTCACGATACGCCACCTGCGGCCGGCCCACGTTGGCCTGCACGCCGAATTCGCGCATCATGCGATCGACGATGATTTCCAGGTGTAATTCGCCCATCCCGGAAATCAGCGTCTGGTTCGTATCGTGGTCGGTGTGGACGCGGAACGTCGGATCTTCCTGCGCCAGCTTGCCCAGAGCCGCGCCCATTTTTTCCTGGTCCGCTTTGGTCTTGGGTTCAATCGCAACGGAAATAACCGGGGTAGGAAATTCGATGCTTTCGAGGACGATGGGTTTTTCTTCACTACAAAGGGTGTCGCCGGTAGATACGTTCTTCAGGCCCACGCACGCCGCGATGTCGCCCGCCTCAATCGCTTCGATTTCTTCGCGCTTGTTGGCGTGCATCCGCAACAGCCGGCCGATGCGCTCGCGCGTCTTTTTCGTGGAATTGAAAACGGATTGCCCAGTCTTCACCACGCCCGAATAAACGCGGATGTACGTCAAATGGCCGACGTACGGGTCGGTCATGATTTTGAACGCCAGCGCCGCGAACGGCTGGTCGTCCGCCGCGCGCCGCAGTTCCGGCTCGGTTCCGTCAGGGTTGGTTCCCTCGACCGGCGGCACATCCAATGGCGACGGCAAATAGTCGATCACCGCATCGAGCAGCGGTTGCACGCCTTTGTTCTTGAACGCCGCGCCGGCAATCACCGGTACGAGCTTCAGCCCAATCGTCGAGCGGCGCAGCGAGGCGCGCAGTTCCGCGGGCTCCAGCTTGTGCTGTTCGAGGTATTTCGTAAGGATCGCGTCGTCGTGCTCGGCGATGTATTCAACTACTTTTTCGCGGTGCTCTTTGTAGAATTCCGGGCTCAGCGCGCTGGCCTTCACGGCGGTTTCGAGCGCCGGACGCGTCTTCAGATACGCCGCGTCCCACAATTTTTCGAGCGGCAGAATTTCGTATTCCGCGCCGAGCGCTTCTTCCTTCCACACCACAGCGTGCTCTTCGATGAAGTCGATGATGCCGATGAAATTATCTTCGCGTCCGATGGGATAGTTCACGGGAACAGGATGGGCCGAAAGCCGCTGGCGCATGCTGCGGATGGAGTGGTCAAAATCGGCGCCGATGCGGTCCATTTTGTTGATGAACGCAATGCGCGGCACGCGGTACTTATCCGCCTGGCGCCACACCGTTTCCGACTGCGGCTGCACGCCGGCCACGGCGTCAAACACCGCCACGGCACCGTCCAGAACGCGCAGCGAACGCTCCACCTCCACCGTGAAATCCACGTGGCCCGGCGTATCGATGATGTTGATGCGGTAAGTCTTGTCGTGCCGTTTCCAGGAAGCCGTGGTCGCCGCGGACGTGATGGTGATGCCGCGCTCGCGCTCCTGCTCCATCCAGTCCATCACGGTGGTGCCTTCGTGAACTTCGCCGATCTTGTAGGTTACACCCGTGTAGAACAGGATGCGCTCGGTGACGGTGGTCTTCCCGGCATCGATGTGCGCCATGATCCCGATGTTGCGCGTTTGATCGAGTTGTACTTGCCTTGCCATGTCCCCTGATTCCCGAATCTTCCCCGGACCGCTCGCGCCCACTTACCAGCGCCACTTTTCTCCAGCTTTACCAGCGGTAATGTGCAAACGCTTTGTTCGCTTCCGCCATGCGGTGAACGTCTTCGCGCTTCTTCACCGCTCCGCCGCGCCCATTCGCGGCGTCCATAATTTCGTCGGCGAGCTTATCAATCATCGACTTGCCCGAACGCTCCCGCGCGTATCCCACCAGCCAGTGAATCGCCAGCGACTGACGCCGGAACGGATTCACTTCCACCGGCACTTGATAGTTGGCGCCGCCCACGCGCCGCGACTTCACTTCCAGCACCGGTTTGCAGTTTTCGATGGCCTTCTTGAAAATCTTCAGCGCATCGTCGTTCGCCTTCTGCGCCACCTGCTCCATGGCCTTGTAAAAAATCGTTTGCGCCGTCGAGCGCTTGCCGTCGTACATCATGCTCGAAATGAACTTCTGCACCAGATCGCTTCCGTACACCGGATCGCCTGGAATCTTGCGGCGTAGCACCCAGCCTTTACGTGGCATTCCTGATCTCCTGCCTTACTTCTGCGCGGCCTTGGGCCGCTTGGCGCCATATTTCGAGCGCCCCTGCTTGCGATTTTCCACACCGGCGGCGTCCAGCGTTCCGCGAATAATGTGATAGCGGACGCCCGGCAAATCCTTCACGCGGCCGCCGCGAACGAGCACGATCGAGTGCTCTTGCAGGTTGTGCCCAATGCCCGGAATGTACGTTGTTACCTCCGCGCCGTTGGTCAAACGCGCGCGGGCTACCTTGCGCAGCGCCGAGTTTGGCTTCTTGGGCGTTTGCGTCTTCACCTGGACGCACACGCCGCGCTTCGCAGGGCAATCCTCAAGCGCCGGCGATTTCGTTTTCGTCCGGATCTGCTCGCGCCCGTGGCGCACTAATTGTGAGAACGTCGGCACTCTTCTCCCCCGTTCGCCTTGCAAAACTATTTTTAATTCCGCGTTAATCGATGCGCCGCGAATTCGCCCGCGCGGAACTGAGCGGGTGAATGAACAGAAAAGGTGCCCCTGATCGTTGATCCGAAGGATCTACCAGGTACTCCGCCGACGCTTCACCCCGAGGAGTGAACTGCATCTTGCAAAACTGCGGAGAGGCTTACGCGGCTTTGCGGGGCTGGCGCCCCATTTTGGCCGCTCCTCCCTGTCCCGTTCCTTCGCTCTTTGTTCCGGGACGAGAGGACTTCCCTTTCATAACACCGGGCCTACAGGCCCCAGCACAACCGCGCAAGTATAGGAAAAGAAACGAGTCATGTCAACGTGTATCAGTTGTGGAAATTTTCGATTTCCGGCCGTGTGCTGGTTTTGCTCGCTAACTGCCCCTACGATAGTCAGTTCAGCGCAACAGCATGGAAAATTGGATGCGGCCTGGCAGCAGATTGGATTCCTAGGGCCGCCGAGGTTGCCTCCGCTCTAGATGGGTGCGGTTCGCGAAGCCATAGGATCCCATAAGCTGCTGTATCTACATGGCTTATATTCCGTTATGGCGACGAACCGTGCGAGTCCGCCAGTTGGGGCCGTGTTTCTCCACCCTCCGCCTGTGGGCAAGCTCCGGCCAAGGCAATTAGTATCCGGTATCCCTCCCGATGATCGCAGCTTTACGCTCAGCCCCCAACGCACCTAAACTGGATGTCCGAGTTTTCCACACGGAGCACGCCCGGAGCACAAATGATTCGCCGCGTTTTGCCACTCCTATTGCTGCTCGCTGGACCTGCTGCGATGCGCGCGCAAACCCCTCGACATTCCGCAACCGCGCTCCGCCAGGCGAGATCGTCAGCCGCGACGGAGCACGCGACGGAAAATCGCCAACAGCGACAAGATGTTTCCGTCGAACAGTACGTAACATCCGTGCGCTTTGAAAACGACGGCACCGGCGAACGCAGTCTCTCCGTGCGCATGCGCGTCGAGAGCGCCATCGGCGCGCAGCAGCTTCGTGCGCTCTCGTTCAATTACGATTCGGCCACGGAAAAAATGGAGCTTGGCTATCTGCGCGTACGCAAACCTGACGGCTCCATCGTCAACGCACCGGCAAACGCGGCAACCGACCTGCCGACGGGCGATTCACACGCGGCAAAAAACGGCCAGGCGGATTCCAACCAGCATGAGTTTCATGTTGGGCTCCCGGCGCTGGCCGTCGGCGACACGCTCGAATACGAAGTCGTCACGCATATTGTGACGCCGGCCGCTCCCGGACAATTCTGGTTCCAGCACAGTTTTCTCACCGGCGCGTCCGCGCGAGACGAACGGCTCGAAATCAACGTTCCCGCCAGCCGCGCGGTGATCGTGCGATCGCCGCACTTTGCGTATAAAAAAATCGACGCTGGCGGACGCGCGATTTATCTGTGGGATCGCACGGGCGCACATTCGCCATCCGATGTAAAAGAATCCGGCGCTGAAGCGCCGCCCGGTGAAGAGCGCCCGCCGGACGTACAGCTCACATCCTTCGCAAGCTGGGCCGACGTGGCTCGGTGGTATGCGTCGCTTGAACGCGGCCGCTCCGAGCCGGCCCCGGCAATTCGCGCGAAAACCGCCGAGCTGACCCAAAGCACCGCGAGCGACGTCGCTAAAATTCAGGCGCTGTACGATTACGCCTCGAAATCCGTTCGCCATCCACAGGCTTCGTTCGGCGACGACGGATACCAGCCTCGCAATGCCGCCGACGTTTTTTCCAGCGGCTACGCCGATGCGAAAGATGAACAGGCGCTATTGGCCGCGATGCTTGAGGCCGCGGGCTTCCGCGCGGACGCGGTGCTCATTCCGTACACGCGCAAGCTCGATCTGGAAGTGCCTTCGCCCGCGCAATTTCAGCACGTCCTCACGGCCGTCCCGCTCGGTAACCGCACGATCTGGATGGACTCGAGCGTGGGCCTTGCGCCATTTGGGATGCTCCCCGCTCCTCTGCGAGGCAAATCCGCTTTGCTCGTTGCTCCCGATGGCACGGGGCGAATCGTGACCACGCCGGCCGATCCGCCTTTCCGCTCCGTGCAGCAGGTGAATATCGACGCCAGCGTCTCGCCCCTCGGAATGCTCGCGGGCCGCGTGCATTATTCGCTGCTTGGCGATACGGAACTGGCGTTGCGCCTCGCATTTCGCAACACGGCGGAATCTCAGTGGAACGAACTCGGCCAGACAGTGCTCGCGCTCGACGGCATTCGCGGCGAGGTTTCCTCCGTAAAACCAGATAACCTGATCGAGTTCGAGGATCCCTTCGAATTTGACGTCGAATTTACGGAGTCAAATTTCTTCGACTGGTCCGCGAAATCGGCCGCCACAGCCATGCCTCTCTTGGCGATCGGTTTGCCCGATCCGCCTCGGAAGCGCGGCGAACCCATCAACATCGGCAGCCCTCTCACTGTCAACGTGAAGTTGCATCTCGAACTTCCGGACAATTATGCCGCGCAACCGCCGGCCGGTACTTCCATTTCGCGCGACTTCGCCGAGTTCCATTCGAGCTATGCGTTTGCGGGCCACTTTTTTTCGGCCGAACGCTCGCTGAGCTTCAAAATGCGCGATTTGCCCGCCTCGCAGTTGAGCGACTATCTCGCTTTCGATCGCGCAGTGACGCTCGATCAGCATCAGCCGCTGGCCATCGAGTACACCGGATCGGGGCAGCCTTCCCTTCCCGAGTCCGTCACGCCGGAGCAAATGGTCGCGGCGGGAGAGGCTTCGCTGCGCGCGGGCAACGCGCAATCGGCGCTTCCGCTCTTCCAGCGCGCGCTGCAATTCGATCCCAACCAAAGGGACGCGTGGAACGATTTGGGCCTCGCCTATCTGCGCCTCGAAAAATATCCCGATGCTGTTTCGGCTTTTCGGAAGCAGCTCGCGTTGAATCCGGCCGACGAGCACGCCGGAAACTATTTGGGCGCGGCTCTGGAAGATCAACAAGATTACGGCGGCGCGATCGCCGCTTTCCGCATGCAAACGGAGGATCATCCGCTCGATCCGGTCGCTCATGCGGCGCTTGGCGAGCTGCTCGTCGATCAACACGAATACACCACTGCAATACCAGAACTAGAGAAAGGCGGCGTGCTGGCGCCACGCAATCCGGAAATTCAAATCGCGCTCGGCCGCGCCTATCTGAATCTCGACAAAATTCCCGAAGCCGCGAACGCGTTCGACCACGCCGCGCGAATTTCTCCCACGCCGCCGGTGCTAAACGAAATCGCCTACCAGCTTGCCAGCCGCAAAATCGCTCTCGATAAGGCTCGGCAGTACGCCGAAGCGGTCATTGCCGCCACGACGGAAGATTTGCGCGACATCGATTTGGACCATGCGAATGCGGATCAAATCAGTGGCGCCGCGCGGATCGGGGATTACTGGGACACGCTCGGTTGGATCTATTTCCAGCAGGGCGACGTAAAAAAAAGCGAGCCGTACGTCCGCGCAGCCTGGCTGCTCAATTTCGACGGTCGCGCCGGAGATCACCTGGCGCAGATTTACCAGAAGCGTGGCGAGAAAGAGCGCGCCATTCACATGTGCGCGATGGCCCTGGCAACGCCCGATGCGCTGCCGGATACGCGCGCGCGGCTGACGCTCCTGCTTGGCGGCAACTCGCGAATCAACGATCTCGTCGCACAGGCAAAGCCCGAACTCGAAAGGCTGCGTACCCTGCCCGCAGGAAAATTTGACGGGCGCGAGGATGCCCGCGCTGATTTTCTGGTGCTGCTATCACCGGGCGAGAAACAGCCGCGCGTCGATGGCGCCCGTTTCCTGAACGGCGACCAATCTCTTGGCGCTTACGCCGATCGCCTCCGCTCGGTGGATTTCGGACAAATCTTCCCGGATAGCCCCGGCACCAGCCGCATCCAACTCATCCGCCGCGGCACGCTCGCCTGCTCCGTTCAATCCCGCGAGTGTGACTTTAGGATCACGATTGAGGAAAACGCGAAGTCCGCTGACGGGAACCGCTAATGCCTCTAACGGCAGTGCACCAGACGATCGACGGGAGG
The DNA here is from genome assembly GCA_030038275.1 of Candidatus Acidiferrales bacterium. GTDB lineage: Bacteria > Acidobacteriota > Terriglobia > Acidiferrales > UBA7541 > Palsa-295. Next base: position 8,468 of record JASHPG010000033.1, read on the forward strand.
CGCTTGGATCGAGCTGTCCCGCAGCCTCATGCGGCGGGCTGATCGATCCATACGGCAACACGACTTTCAACGAGAACCAGATGCGGGCGTTCCCTCGGGAATGGGACAAGCTCTTTCAAGAGGCGGACATCACAGATGGTCACGATTTGTTTGGCCACATTCGGTGAATGGCCGAAAGGTGCAAATCAGGACCGCACATTTTTCTGAGGTTCATTGGTGATTGAAAATTGTCAGAAGCAGACTGTAGATCTGCGAAAAAACGCGCTGCAAGTCGGCGCTACTTGATTTCGAGGACTTCTTTTTCCTTGGCGCCGGAGAGGTCCTCGATTTTCTTGGTTTCTGAATGGGTGAGCTTTTCGAGTTCGTCGAGCGAGCGCTTGCGGTCGTCTTCGCTGATCTTTTTTTCTTTTTCGAGTTTCTCGATGGCTTCCTTCAGGTCGCGACGGATGTTGCGGACGGCCGTACGGTGATTTTCGAGCACCTTGTGAATGTGCTTGACCATGTCCTTGCGGCGGTCTTCCGTGAGCGGCGGAATCGGCACGCGAAGCACTTTTCCGTCACTGGAAGGATTTAGGCCGAGATCGGACGTACGGATCGCTTTTTCAATGGGAGCGACGGCGCCCGGATCCCACGGAGAAATGATGATCGTGGCTGCATCCGGAACGTTCAGAGTGCCGAGCTGATTGATGGGCATTGGCGTGCCGTGGTAATCGACGCGGATAGCATCGAGCAGCGCGACGTTCGCGCGGCCGGTGCGCACGCTGCCGAGGTCCTTGCGGAAATCCTCCACCGCTTTTTCCATGCGTGCCTTGGCCTGCGCCAGAGCGTCCTTGCTGGTTGCAATGGTCATCGCCGCATTCGCCTCCAACGAAACGGCCTCAGGCCGCCGTTACGGTTGAGCCGACTCCATCTCCTAGCACAACGCGCTTCAAATTTCCCGTCACGTTCATATTGAAGACCACGATCGGCATTTTGTTGTCCATGCAGAGCGAAATGGCCGTGGAATCCATCACGGAGAGCTCTTTGCGCAGCACGTCCATGTAGGTGATGCGTTCGATCATTTTCGCGCCGGGGACTTTTTCCGGATCGGCATCGTAGATTCCATCCACCCGCGTGGCCTTCAGGATCACGTCCGCCTTGATTTCCATGGCGCGCAGCGCCGCGGCCGTGTCCGTTGAAAAATACGGATTGCCAGTTCCACCGGCGAAGATCACCACTCGGCCTTTCTCCAGGTGGCGCGAGGCGCGGCGGCGGATAAACGGCTCCGCAATCTGGTGCATTTCGATGGCGCTCATCAAGCGCGTGTGGCAGCCGAGTTTTTCGAGCCCATCCTGCATGGCTAAGCCATTTAGGACGGTCGCGAGCATGCCCATATGATCGCCGGTGGCCCGGTCGATATCGAGGCCATGCTGGCGCGCGCCGCGAAAGATATTTCCGCCGCCAACGACAATGGCGACCTCTACTCCCAATTGCTGCACGGATTTGATCTCGCGAGCAATGTCGCGGATCGTGTCGGCGTGGATGCCAAACTGATTGGGACCGGAAAGCGACTCGCCGGAAAGTTTCACCATGATGCGGCGGTAAGCGGGTGATTTGCCTTCGGTGCTCGCGATAGCAGGCATGTTGGGCGCGCTCATCGGGTCGGATGCGAGCGCCTCGGCTGGCAAGGGCTCGCGGGCATTCTAACAGAGAAAGATGCCTGAGAGATGTGCGACCGCCAGACTTTTGAAGGATTTAATAGCGCGCCGGGCGCCGGAAATGCCGGGCGCGTAGATGAAGTTTCACTCACGCCGGGTTCGACGGCTCGGCCGGAGCGGCAGCGCCGTCCGATTCGCCGACCTTGAAGCGCGCGAAACGGCGGATCGCGATGTTCTCGCCTAGCTTGGCGATAGCCTGATCGACGAGCTCCTTGATAGTCACGCCTTCGTCCTTGATGAAGTGCTGTTCGTAGAGGCAGTTTTCCTCGTAGAACTTCTCCATTTTGCCGGTGACGATTTTCTCGATGACGGGGTCGGGCTTGCCGGCGGCTTTGGCTTCTTCAACGTAAGCCTGCCGCTTTTGGTCAAGCACTTCCGCAGTGACTTCTTCGCGCCGGAGGAAACGCGGATCAAGCGCAGCAATATGCATCGCGATATCGTGGCTGAGGCGCTGAAAATCCTCGGTGCGCGCCACGAAATCGCTCTCGCAATCGATCTCCACCAAAACGCCGATTTTGCCGCCAGCGTGAATGTAGGAGGTGACGAGGCCCTCGGATGTGGCGCGCTGCGCCTTTTTCGCGGCGGCCACCTGTCCCTTCTTTCGGAGAATACCAACAGCCTGTTCCAGATCACCGCCGGCCTCGATCAAGGCAGCACGGCAATCCATTACTCCTGCCCCCGTTTTTTCGCGCAACTCCTTCACCAGCTGCGCAGGGATGTTTGCCTTTCCTGTTTCGGGTGCTGTGGACATTGCTTCGCTCTCAATTCCTTTGTTTTAGCTAGGATTGCTCGATTCGGGTCGCGCACCGGCGCGGCTAACGTTTGGCGTTCTCGTCTTCTCCGGCTGTGGTCGCCGCAGCTTCGCCTTCTGGTACGGCCTCGGCCGGCTCCCCTTCGACGTAGTCGCCTTCCTGCTGCTCGTATTGTTCGTAGGCGCTGGTATCGACGTATTCCGGTCCGGCCTCGCCTTCGCCCTCCGCGGACTTCTGTTCCGCGATCTGCGATTGCTCGAAGGACTGGCGGCCCGCCAGAACAGCCTCGGCGATTTTCGAGGTGAAAAGGCGAATGGCGCGCAACGCGTCGTCGTTGCCGGGAATGACCCAGTCAACCAGGTTCGGATCGCAATTCGTATCGACGATCGCAACTACCGGGATACCCATGCGGCGCGCTTCGCGGACGGCGATAACCTCGGAATTCGGATCGATGACGAACATCACGTCCGGCAGCGTGGCCATGTTTTCGACGCCGGCGAAATTCTGCTGCAGGTGCTTCAGCTCCCGATCCAGGCGTGCGCCCTCTTTTTTCGAGAACTCGGCCATGCGGCCGTCCTCAGACATGGACTTCAAGAGCTTTAGGCGCTTGATCGACTTTTGCAGCGTCACCCAGTTCGTAAGCGTGCCGCCGAGCCAGCGGTGGTTGACGTAGAACATGCCGCAGCGCTGCGCCTCCTCAGCGATGGCTTCCTGGGCTTGGCGTTTCGTGCCGAGGAACAGGACGCTCTTGCCGCCGGCGGCCTGATCGGAAACGTAGCGAGCCGCTTCGCGGAACATTTTCAAAGTTTTCTGAAGATCGATGATGTGAATGCCGTTCCGTTCGCCGAAAATGTACTCCTTCATTTTCGGATTCCAGCGGCGGGTCTGGTGGCCGAAATGAACGCCGGCCTCCAGCAGCTCCTTCATTGTGATTTCGACTGCCAAAGGATCTCCTTTCGTAAAGGGGCGCTTGGTCCCGGTAAGATGGGAAGCGTCCTTTTGCGCCGGCTCCACGCCGGCCGTGATTTTTGACTACAGTGCCGCGTGCCGGTTGCCAATAGTTAGCAACCGCTTGCTTGCCGGTTCGCGATACGCGACCGAAACGTCGCTACCACGCATTCCGATGGAAGATCGCGAAACAAACCGCTAGCGCTTGCTGTATTGGAACCGGCGGCGAGCGCCCTTCTGGCCGTACTTCTTGCGCTCCTTCATGCGCGGATCGCGTGTGAGGAAACCGTTTGTGCGCAGCGCAGGACGAAGTTCAGGGTTCAGCCTGGCCAAGGCGCGCGACAGGCCCATGCGCACGGCTCCGGACTGCCCGCCGATTCCACCGCCCTTTACCTGAGCCTTCACTTCGAGTTGGTCGAGCATCTGCGTGAACTTCAGCGGCTCGACGGCGGCGGTATGCCACGCCACGTTCCGGAAATATTCATCCACCGGTCGGCCATTCACGGTAAAGCGGGCCGCACCTTGCTTGATATACACGCGCGCGATCGCTTCGCGACGGCGGCCTGTGCCGTAAAACTGCTTTCCGGCGGCATCTGAGAACGAACTAGCGGCTGAACTCAACTTTCCTCCCATGCTCTTCTGCCGCGGCCGAACCGCGGCACGCGGCGCGGATGCGCTCGCGGCTTCCGACTCTTAGCATCTCGCTTGCGAGACTACAGCGCAACCGGTTGGGGCTTCTGACCAGCGTGGCGGGCCAGCGCTTCACTTCCGGCGTAGACGCGCAACTTCTTGGCGCGGCGGGCGCGCAGCTTGTTTTTCGGCAACATGCCGACCACCGCTTCACGGATGACTTCTTCCGGGCGGCGTTGCATCAGAGCGCGAATCGGGATTTCCTTGAGCCCACCAGGATAGCCGCTGTGGCGGCGATAAACCTTCTGCTCGATCTTGTTGCCGGTCAAGCGGACACGATCGGCGTTTATGACGATCACGTGATCGCCGCAATCAAGATAGGGAGTGAAGTTCGGCTTGTCCTTGCCGATTAAAATGCGCGCAACGCGCGTGGCTACGCGCCCAAGCACCTGATTATCCGCGTTCACAACGAACCAGTTTTTACCAACCGAAAGATCTTCGGCTTCCCGGCCCTTGGGAATATGAGTCCGCATCTGCCCAGTCACACCTTTCCTTCAATAGACAAACCCCAACTTTACACTTAGTGATGTGACATGTCAACGCGAACCGTTAAGAAACTGGAAGGAGCCGCCGACGGGAGCGGGACCGAAAGTAGTGCGACGGAAAAGAAAAATGCGGCGGGAAGTGCGTACTTTCCGCCGCATTCGGGAAAACGTGAAGTGAGTTTAGCTGAGCGCTGTGCCAGCCTGCTTCCGACGCCAGCCGAAGGCCAACAGCCCTAACATGCCGAGGATTAACATCGAATCGGTAGCCGGCTCGGGTACGGAACACAGCTGAACGTTGTCGAAGTCAGCCTGGATTCCGAGATCGCCCAGCAAGATCTCGATCGAATCGCCCGTAGGAACCGTAAACGTGACGCTGTAGTTGCTCCAATCCCCAGGCAAGGGCGTGACGCCCGTCGCCTGATAAATCGTCGGGCTCGTCGGGTTCGTCGGGCTGTTGACAATCGCTTCTACTATCGGATCAAAGGTTCCAGACAGGTCCGCGCGCTGCCCAACGCCGACCGTCAATGTATACGTCCCGCCCGCAATTTCAGAACCGGGGACAACTTGAGAGAGGGTGCCGCCGGCATTGGCATAAGCGACAGTCGGACCATCGGGGAACGAGTTGAACATCACGGTGTCTCCGGCAGCCGTTCCCTGCTCTTGTTGACCGGTGTAGTTGGTGCCGCCAGAAGTCCAACCAGGGACGCCGCCGATGCCCCAATGGCAGCCGGTGCAAAAGTCTGTGTTAGTAAGATTACCGGAAGTGTTCTGGAAAGACGGATTATTCAGCGGGATCGAGTCAGCAAGAGCGACGGAGCTAAACAGTACGCAAAGAGCCGCTACGCCTGCCACGTGCAATAATTTCATACGAGTCTCCTCACCACCATGTCACGGGGGAAGCAATTTGCGCGCCAAGGAATCATCTGATTCTAAATGGCTTACGGAACAAGCGTGGAAGGCTTTGTCAATCGTTCGTGAATGGAACTTCCATTTGTGTGCAAATGAAACATTCAGCTTCCCCATTAGCGGCTTACGGACGCCCATTGCAATTGCCAAGCTGGTCCTGGGGTACCGCAGTCCCGAAACGAACTGGCCTGGGTTATTTGGCTGGGAGTTCTGGTCCCCAGCCAGAGGTCGAATCCACGGAGGTGATTCGCAGAATCGCGTTCACGGCATGGATTTGGCCACCGTAGATTTTGAAGGATTCAAAGGTGACGAGCTTACGGCCCTGGCCGTAGCGCGACGTTTGGCCGAAGTCCAAATAGAGCAGCACGATGCCAAGATGGTCGTCATAGGCGGCGAAGCGGGCGCGAACGCCGGGGTGTGTGATGATGTCTTGCGCCTTGATATTTTCGCAGCCCTTCATCTTGCAGCCTGGTCCCGCGGTATGGATGCCGTTTTCGATGCGGTAGGCGTCGGGAGCAAACGGGGTGTTGACTTTCTCAAAGCTGCCGATCTTCAGACCCTCCGGATATTTCATGGCGATCTTGATGGCATCGGCGCGCGGGTCGATCTGCGATGCGGGAGGCACGACGGCCATTTGCGCGTTGCCCTGCACATATCCATCGGGATTGAAGATCAGTGAGTTTTTATCGTGCGGCACAACCATGGTTTCAATCTGGCTGATTTTGCCGCCGGTTTCCTTCAGGCGCACAGTGAAGAGGACCGGCTGCTTGTCAGCGCCCAGCACGACCGCCTGAGTGGCGGCGGTGTGGCCGGGGACGTCCAGAATGTCGCGCCGATAAGGCCCCATGCCGGAGGCGCTTTGCCAAAATCCTTCGCCCAGCTTCAGCGTCTTGCCATTTTCCGTGAAGCGCACGTTCGCTGTGACCGGCAGAGCGCTAGGATTGTGCGTAAACATATCCTGCAGGTAATCGGTGAGCAGACCGGAAAGACAGGAGCGGTCGCAGCTCTTGGCCGCTACGGGCCGTGCGAGCGTAACGAGCAGAGCGGCAACAAATGCGATGGCGGCGAACGATTTCATGGCCTGCGGGCGGCGGGAACTCATAGTGGCGATACCTCCGGGCGGGGAGTCTAACACAGACTGGCAAGGGTTAAACGCGAACGGAGAGATCGCGAAAGCGAGCCGCTTCGCCGGCCGATGCCCTTTTCAATTCGGAGCGCACGGCGGACGAAGCGGCCCGCATTCGAGGAAAGCGAGATTAAACTGCGGAAGTCGCTTTGCTGCGGGATGAATAGGACTTATCAAAATCGCTGCTGCTGTCGCTCGAAGAATCGCCAGCCTTGTCGATCTCGATCGATCCCTTAAAATATGCTCCATCCTCGATCATGATGCGGGCGGTGGTTAGGTCGCCGACCACCGAGCCGTCTTTCTTGATCTCTATGCGGTCGCGGGCGCGTAGATTGCCTTTTACGTTGCCGTAAACGACCACTTCGCGGGCGATCACGTCTGCGGTGACGCGGGCGCTGGCGCCGACGGTGAGCTTGCGGTCTTCGAGGTGAACGAGTCCTTCCACGCTGCCGTCTATGGCCAGATCTTCGTTGCCGGTGATCTCGCCTTTTACATGCAAACTTGCTCCCAAGCGAGCGGTGCCGCCGGAACTGGTGGACGCGCTCGGTGGATACGTCGAATCCATAGGTGCCATGGTTTTTGCCTCCCCAGAAATAGTTGCCCCAGTGACTGCTGGTGGTGCAGGCGTCAAATTCTCTCTAGGTTGCTGCGGTAGCGGCGTCCTAGTGGGAGTCCCCTGCTTCTTCTCTCCCCACATTTAGTGAAACCTCCTTGGGCCCGACAGCGCCGAACACGTTCGCGAATGATTAGGACCGGGGATGTCAATGTAGTCCTGAGCGGGAGTCGTGCCAAATTCAAAATGGCACACATGTGTCCGGGGAAGCAACTTTCGCGTTTGTTCGTCTTTCGGCGGGTGTTCGCCTTTGGAGCAGGAGTCAGCTATTCGCGCGGGGCTGGGCCAAGCGCCATGCCAGCGGCCCCGGTTCCACGGCGCTCAGTATTTGCGTAGGACGCCGACGACGCGGCCTTGGATCTTCACATCTGCCGCGGGGACGATGATCGGCGACATCGTTGAATTGGCCGGCTGGAGGCGGATTTTGCCTCCTGCCTCGCGGTAGAACCGCTTCAGCGTGGCTTCGTCCTCGCCAACGAGAGCGACGACGATTTCGCCTGGGTTGGCAACCTGCGTCTGCTCGACCACGATGTAGTCGCCATTGAGAATGTGATCGTCGCGCATCGACTCGCCCTTCACCTGCAAGACGAACGTGTTCTGCCCGCGCGCGAAATCGGAAAGAGAAATGGTCTCGCGATCCTCGACGGCTTCGAGCGGGCGGCCGGCGGCGATACGTCCCGAGAGCGGCAACTCGACGACATGGCGATCTAGAATCTCCTCGCGGACCGGCTTTGGCAGTTGCGTGACCTCGATCGAGCGGCTCTGGTTGTAGCCTCGGCGGATGAAACCCTTCTTTTCCAACGTGGAAAGATGTTTGTGGACCGTGGCGAGTGACGTGAGCTTCATCGAACGCGCGATTTCCTCGAAGCTCGGCGAGTAGCCGTTCTTGTTGATGAATGTAACCAGGTAATTGAGGACGTCCTTTTGCCGCTTCGTGAGTGCCATTATGCCCCCTGGCTCGATGCGTGGCCCGAGCGACCGGGAGTATATGGCGAAATAAAAGCGAAGTCAATGGTACTTTTGGACAGGTGCCCTGCCGAAAATGGCAGCGGCCGAAATCCTGGTGTCAGGCCCTGGCGTCAGATATCAATGCCGATAGACCGCATGAGCTGGAGGGCATTGCTGGTGCGGACGATGCCGGCGCTCAGGCGATAGTCGAAGCACAATTGGCTGTCTTCTACGTGATCCTCAAAGTGGAAGTTCGCGGCGCAATTTCCAAACGAGCCGGCGATCTCCGCAAGCGCCAGATCGTGCGTGGTGATCATGCCGACGGCTCCGCGGTCCACGAGGTTTTTGACGATCGATTCGGAGCCGGTGCGACGGTCGTGGGAGTTCGTTCCGCCAAGAAGTTCGTCGAGCAGAAATAGAACGGGCGATGATCCGCTCGCCAGGTCCAGCGTGAGCTTGATGCGCAAAATCTCCGCGTAAAAGCGCGAAATTCCTCCCTGCAAGGAATCCAGGACGCAGACGGAGGCAGCTACCTGCAACGGCGAAAGTTCCAGCCGCCGTGCGCGGACCGGAGCTCCACATTGCGCGAGCACGGCATTCAGCCCCAAGGCGCGAAGGAAGGTACTTTTGCCCGCCATGTTCGGCCCGCTGATGATCATCAGACGAAGCGCACTGCCGAGATGAATGTCGTTGCGAACGGCGCGGCTCGCCGGAATAAGCGGATGCGTGAATCCTTCCGCT
>JASHPG010000034.1 GCA_030038275.1 Candidatus Acidiferrales bacterium
ATGCGGCCAAAACCATCTCTGGGCCGCCAATTCGACCGTAGTTCCTGCTCGCGCCACCATGGAAAAATTGTGTCCCGGGCGCTACCCGTCGCACCGCCAGCGGGGTTACGCTTTGGAAGGGGCACCGGCCCAACCGGTGTGACTTCAATGGTATACTCGCGCCCTGACTTTCAGCGACTTTCCACTGAATTGACGCACTTCGCGAACAGGACCACACACCGCGCCATGCGAGACATTGCCATCGTAGGCGGAGGTCCCGCCGGCGCTCTCTGCGGCGAGCGGCTGGCGAGCCAGGGCTTTCGCGTCACTATCTTCGACGAGCGCCTCGCGTGGGAAAAGCCGTGCGGCGGCGGACTCACTTACAAGGCCATTCAGGCCTATCCGTTTTTGCTCGATGCGCCTCATCCAAAAAAAATCGTGCGTACCGCCGAACTGATCTCCGGAGGCGGCCACCGCGCGCGATTCAACATGAGCCACCCGATCGTGATCTACGCGCGCAAAGTGCTCAACGGCTTGCTGCTCGACCGCGCTGTGTCGGCGGGCTGCACGACCGTGCGCTCGCGCGTCACTACCGTGGAAACAAATGGCCCGCAGGTTCGCCTGACCGCGGGCGGAGAAGAATTCCGCTCCGATTTCGTTGTCCTGGCCGCTGGTGCTCGCAACCAATTGCTGCCGGAAACGACCGCGCTCGGCAAGCTCGACCTCGAACTCACGCTCGGCTACTTTATTCCTACTCAGGAGGACATCATCAAGGTGAAATTCCTGCGCGAATTCGAAGGCTACATTTGGTCCTTCCCTCGCGCCGATCATCTTTCCGTCGGCATCTGCGCCAAGATGGGACAGAGTTCCAGTCAGCAATTGCGCTCCCACCTGGACGATTTTGTGCGCGCGGAAAAAATTCCCATGGATGGCGCGCGGCTCTATAGCCACGTGCTGCCTTCTCCCAGCGAGCACACCTTTCAGCGCCGCAAAATTGCCGGTGCAAATTGGGCCATGGCCGGAGACGCGGCCGCGTGCGTTGATCCGATCACTGGCGAAGGGCTTTACTACGCTCTGAGGTCCGGCGATCTTCTGTCGCAGGCTCTAATCGAAGATCAGCCGCAGGCGTATCCCGAGCGGCTGCGCGCCGCGTTTTCCGCCGACCTGGAATTCGCCGCGCGGTTTGCCCGTAAGCTCTTCTGCGGAAATTTCCTCGGCGGCGCGATTACCACGCGCATGGTGCAACTCTTGAATTACTCTCCGGCTTTTCGCGATCTGATCCGCGACGTCTTCAGCGGTTCGCAGGATTACCGCGGCCTCAAACGGCGCCTCTGGGACCAACTGGGCATCACCTTCGTTGAGATCGTCCGCAGCGTGATGAACGCCCCTGTCGGCGCGGCTTCGCCTCAACCGGCCGGAGGCCGTGACCCGCTGCCATGAAGCAGCGCGGCAAAAAACCGCGCAAGCGGATGCCGAATCCCGCATCGAGGCCCGCCGCGCCATCGAAACCGCGGCAATCCGCTCCCGAAATCAAGCTGCCTATCGGACTCGAAGCCGTCGTCGATCGAGTCGTTACCCATGAATTGACCATCCAGCACCTGAATCCCGACCTGCCTCCGGTATTCTCCACTCCCGCCATGATCGGCCTCATGGAGCACGCCACCGTGCTGGCCGTTCTGCCGGACTTGCCGCCGGGTTTCATCACCGTCGGCACGCGCATCGAAGTGGATCATTTGAAAGCCGTAGCTCCGGGAGCATCCGTTCGTGCGTCAGCCAAATTAACGGGATATAAAGGACGATTTCTCGTGTTCGACGTCGAGGCGAATTCCGGCGAGCATGTCATCGGCCGCGGCCGCGTATTTCGCGCGATCGTGAATCCCGAAGAGCACAAAATACGGGCGCAATCCCGCGTCCCGCGGCCTTCTTGATCTGAATGATAGTCCCTCGTGGGCTGTGATTTCGGCGTTTTAAGACGAAAGCTCGGCTTCGCCTTGTGGGGTCGCACCTTCAGGTGCGACATAAAGCTCGCAATACGAATCAGCGCTTTAGCGCCTGAAGCTCCCTACCACGCATTTTTTTGAGAACGGTTCAGCCACGATGTGGGGCCCGGAAATCGGCTTCGGCTTCCCGTCAATCTGCCGCCACGGATGTTGCCGTAGTTCCAGAGGCTATCCGCGCACGAATCGTCCGCTGCTAGTTTTTCTCAGTAATCTTGATCGACGCGCGCGTGGTCGCCCAGTCCAGGTTCATCGTGCACGCGCTGCCGCTCTGATCGAAGTGAATCGCAAAATCTTCCACCGCCGACGGCAGTTTCGACACCTGCATCGGAATGCGCGCGAAATCGTATTCCGCGCCGGGGTACGGAATCCCCCACTCGCCCGTTTGCTTGCTGACGATCAGCTTCCACGAATCCGGATTTGGCAGCGTGAACAGCGTGTAATTCCCCGCCGGTACGCTCGTGCCGCCCACGCTCACATTCGTGTCCGTGTCGAACGTCGTCGCTTCATTCGCTCCCGCGCGCCACACCTCGCCGTAGGGGACCAGCCCGCCGAAAATCTTGCGCCCGCGCATCCGCGGACTCGAATAATTCACGTGAATCGTTTTTCCGTCGGAAAATTTGCACTCGGCCTTCGCTGGAGGGCTCGCCGGCTTTCCACCGAACCCCTGCGCCCGGCTCGGCACGGTGAATGACACGACCGCAAGAACTCCCGCAACCACGGTAAGGCCCGCCTTCAACGTTTGCATGTTCGCTCCTGAAAATTCGGCGGTTTTCATCCGCTCATTTAGACGCGCGCCGCAAATTTTCGGATACTTTTGAAATGTCTGATGAGGATGGGCCCTCCGATTCTCGCCGGGCGTGTAGCAGATCAGTTTGAATTTTCTGACTGTCACGCAAGCCGTCAAAATTCAAACTGACCACTACCAAATTGGGTGGCGCAACTTGAGCGTCGCATTCCCGGCGTGCTAACCTGCCTCAGGCTCTCTGCACGCCCGAATCGCCGAAGCCTCGGGGGCCCCAAAAAGCTTCGCGTTTGGGATTATCAAGCCGGAGTGGCGGAATGGCAGACGCGGCGGACTCAAAATCCGTTGGCCGCAAGGCCGTGTGGGTTCGACTCCCTCCTCCGGCACCAATTTCCGCGCAACTGCGGAAACCCAAACGCGCTGGCATAGACTTGCTCCGCCAGCTTGCCGCTCCTGCTATTGGATCCGCTTGCCTTCGTGATCCATCCGCCTTGACGCAGCACGATGGGTGAGTGGTAAGTAGGGAACTGGTGAGAAGCGTTGCCAGGCCACAGGCGTAGGGGCACAGCACGCTGTGCCCGCCGCTTCGGCTTTTTCCTGGGAACGCCAATCTCCCGATTGGCGTCTTTGCCTTTGTTCTTTCTGGCGCGTTGCTCTCACGCTGAGCGCGGGCACATGTAGCGTCGGCTCGCCCTGAGGCACGAAGGGTGTCTCGCTGGCTGTTTGGGTCCGCTCCCCGCCGCAAATTCGTTTCAGTCACATCAGCCGCGCTCCCATCGCGTTTTTTCGTAGGGGTGCTGCGCACTGGTTGCGACGTATCCAGTTCTGCAACAGTACAGTTCGAATCTTCTGGATTCGGCCCAAGTAGCTAAATCCAAGCCGACCAGCTACCCCCTATCAAATTCCATTTCTCAAAACGGGAAATCGGTACTATCACCAAATTGAACCTGTACGACGAGTGGCCGCCATGCTACCGTGGCTCGTTTTTAGCTGTCGGTTGGAACCTATTGTGGGTTCGGCAGTTAAGCCACGACTAGGAGGCGTTGAAGTTGAGGCCGAGGGCGATGGGAATCGGAGCTTGCGATTTAACCGGGGCAGCCGCTTGGCATCTTTCTTGGTCGCGCCCGAGCCTTACGTCAAAAGCTACCCGAGACATCAATCGAGTAGGAACACCCGTAAGTCATAGAAAACAAAAGGTCGGGCATACCTCTACCCGAGACACTTCACGTCATGTGTACCTTCACCAAAGCTTCGCCTTTTACGCGCCCGGATGGGAGACCAAGGGCGGAACAGCCTATCAACCTTCGAGACACCTAAGTCGCACAAAAGAAGTCACATGCAAAACCAAGGGCGGAACGTCCCGGTGCATCGCAAATCACCGGTTTCGCGGGCCAAAGCTGGCCGCGGATCTAACGCGCGAGGCCACAAAGCGCTGGCAGCTTGAAACAAAAAAACGGCCCTCTAGACGAACCTCTTGCTCTTTGAAAACTGAATGTAGTCTAGCCGACGCAGGCTCGGTACCGCACGGCACTTCGTACTTGCCTCGGTGCAACGGCGGGCTGTCAAGTCCCGCCGTAAGCGGCGTGCGCCTTCCTAGGCTTCGACCCCGGAAGATAGGCCGTTCGAATTTTCGAAAGTCGGTTACGTTCCCACGCGCAGCGCCCGCGTAAGATTCGCTACCGTCGCGATGGCCGAAAACGCGGCCAATTGCGACGTGCGCGGGTTCTGCTTCGACGGCACGTTCTGCACGATCATCGTCAGACAGCCAAACTCACCCTGCACCCGGATTTCGTGAACGTTTTGGGTCCCGTCCGGCACGGCCATCACGCGCACCTGCACCGGGACGCTGGGATCAGTCGCCAGCCGTAGCGACGCGGCGACGTTCGATGTTGTCGGAAACGCTTTCGCCGCTTCTTCCGCCGTGCCCTCGAAAATCGCGGTCTCGGTTTTGAAATCCTCCACCGCGATTTTGCGCTCCGCCACGAACTTCGTTCCCTTCAACGCTTTCACGGGCTTTCGGCTCGTCAGCACCGCCGATTCGAGCTTCCCAATCGACGCGGACTTGATGCCGTCCAGCCCCGCGATCGCTCCCGAGGGAACGTAAATCCGGCAGCCGCGCTCCGCGGCTTGCCGGAACCATTCGTCGTGCCCGAGCAGTCCGCCGACGCTCATCACCAGCATGTCGCGCCGGCGCTCCAGCGCTTTCGGAATGAACGTTGGCAGCGCGCCTTGGCTCGCCGCTTCCACCGCCAGTTCGCATTTGTCGATCATCTCTTCCAACGAGACGGCCGGCGGATGATTTGAAAGCTCCGACGAAAGCGCGGCCACGCGTTCGTGGTCCTGGTCGCAAACGGCCACGATCTGCGCGTCGATTCGCTTTCCGTCACTCTGTTGAGGATCGAGTGCTGTTGCGATGATCCGGCCGATGGCGCCGGCGCCGAGCAGGCCGATTTTCAGCATCGCCGCCCGCCTATGCCAGCGCCAGCATGCGGTCGATGGCCCGCCGCGCTTTGGTGGCGATCGGTTCCGGCACGCGCACTTCCGGAGTCATCGTCTCGAGCGAGTGGATCACGCGGTCGAGCGTGATGGTCTTCATAAACCCGCACACCGCGTGCGGATTCACGGGATGGAACGTCTTCTCGGGGAATTTTTTGTTGAGCTGGTGCAGGATTCCCATTTCCGTTCCCACCGCGAACTCCGTGGCGTTGGATGACGCGATGTGCCGCAGCATTCCTTCCGTCGAAAGGAAGAAGGTGCGGTCCTGCGGCAGCGTTCCGTCCATTGCTTTCGCCATGCACGAACTGACGCACCCGCACTCCGGATGCAGCAGCAGCTCGATATCCGGATGCTCATCGAGCAGCGCCGACACTTGCTCCGGCTGGATCGTCTTGTGCACGTGACAGTAGCCGGGATACGCGACGATGTTGCTTCGCCCGGTTTGCCGCGCCACGACCGTCGCCAGGAATTTGTCGGGCAGAAACAAAATTGTCCGGTCGGCGGGAATCGAGGCCACCACTTTCGAAGCGTTTGCTGACGTGCAGCAGTAATCGCTCTCCGCTTTCACCGCCGCGGATGTGTTGATGTAGGAGACCACCACCGCATCCGGCAGCTTCGCTTTCCACTCGCGCAGCTCTTCCGGTGTCACGGCGGCGGCAAGCGAGCATCCCGCGCGCAGGTCAGGCAAAAGCACCGTTTTGCCGGGGCAAATGATCGACGCGGTTTCCGCCATGAAGTGCACGCCGCAGAAAACGATCACGTCCGCATTGGTTTTCGCCGCCTGCTGCGAAAGCTTCAGCGAGTCGGCCACGGCGTCGGCCACTTCCTGCACTTCGGGCCGCTGGTAGTGATGCGCCAATAAAATGGCGTTCCGCTCGGCGGCGAGAGCGCGCACGCGCTCCTGTTTTCGCCGGATCTCTTCCGGAGAATCCGTGATGGTTTCGACCACCGGCAGCGAATAGCGGTCTTCGAACGTTTGTACGGCTGGTGCTGTGCTGGACATGAAGGGGTCCTTTCTCCTTGTTGATAGCGTTAAGAAATTTTCTGGCTCAGATCGAGCGCGCGAACCGAATGCGTGAGCGAGCCGATAGAAATCGCATCGACGCCCGTGGCCGCGTACTCCAAAATATTGGCTTCCGAAATTCCGCCGCTCGCTTCCACGAGCACGCAGTCTAGAAGATCTTCGCGACGCAGCCGATCGAGCACGGCGCGAATTCCGGCGGGCGCCATGTTGTCGAGCATGACCACGCACGGATACTCCTCGCCCGTTTTTTCAAGCAGCCGCCGAAAAGCCTCTACTGCGGAGCGCGCGGCAGCTTCGCCGCGAACCTCCACTTCGATGAACGCGGATTTGCCGCGCAGTTTCCACGCGCGCTCGATGGCCAAGGGCGCGGCGTCTTCCTCGTGGGCCGCCAACAGCGCGAGATGATTGTTTTTGATCAGGATCGCGTCGCCGAGGTTCAAACGATGCGTGCCCACACCGCCCAGGTGCAGGGCGCGCTTGTCCAGCAGGCCCCAGGCTGTCTTGCGCGTGCCGACGATTTGCGTTTCCGAACCGCTCTCGCGTACGCGCTCTTGCAAACGGTGGGATGCAGTCGCGATCCCGCTCATGCGCTGCAGCAGATTCAACCCAATGCGCTCGAGCGCCAGCAACTTCGTCTGCTCGCCTTGCGCGAGCAGCACGGTGTCGCCAGATTGGATTGCGCCGCCGTCGCGCTTTTCGAGGACCACGTCAACTCCGCGGCCGCGGTAAATCAGCGCGAACTCTTGCAGGCCCGCGACGATTCCAGATTCGCGCGCCACAACCGCCCCGGAAACCCGGTCGGGCTCCAAATCGATTGCCGCCGCGGTCAAGTCGCCGGCCGCGAGATCGTCATGCAAAAGCGCGTCGGTGACAGCGGTGACGCTCTGCCGGTACGCTGGATCTTCGAGCGTGAGATCGCCACCACGAAAGAAAGCCTGTCTCACCCGCGCGTCTCGTGTTGTATGTGTCAGAGGCATTGTGGCCGGACCGTTATTTCAATAGGAATCCTCGTTCGCGAAGCCGCGCGCGGGCCCGCGAAATCATCTCCGGGCGCGAAGCCTCCACGGTATGCAAATGCACGCCGCCGGTCAGGGAGGAGAGCAGCGATGCGTGTGTAGCTTTCACCTGCTTCAGAAAATCCTGCACATCCGCGCGCGATTCGAGCAGTAAAGATCCGCGCAATTCACCGTAAAGAGGATGTTCGACGATCACATCGAGAATTTTTACGCCGTGATCGACCAGTATCTGCAATTCCTCCTCGGTCCGCTCGGGCGCGTGGCGGCAGGCCAGCACCGCGCGATGCGTATCCTTGGCGGTGTCCGGCAGCCGGTAGCCGCGCGGCGTGGCGACGATTTCTTCTCCCGCCGCTCGCAAGATCGCGATGTCTTGCACCAGGCATTGACGGCTAACGCGCAATCGCTTCGCCAGTTCGGCGCCGGCCAACGGTCCGCTGTGCGAGCGGATGCGCTCCATGATGCGATGGCGGCGCTCGTCACCAGCTTTATCGGAAGAGAGGGACGGCCGCGGGCGAGCAGCGGAGTTCATGGCCACCTATTTTACATCTGTCTTGTCAGATAGCTAGTCCGATGTTGGCCTGTTCGGCCTTGCCATAATGCCAGTTCGGAGGCGCAAATCGCCCAGGCAGTGACTCCTTTGTAGCATCAGATGAAATTTGGCGAGTCCGCGGCATCGGTTGGTCCATAGTAACCGAGGGGGGAAGCATGGCATTCACAGCTCAGCGGCGCAGTGAACGCGTGTTGCTCGATATTCCCGTGGTGGTCAGCGGTCATTCGGGCACCCGCATTTTTCAGGAAGAGACTTTTACCGTCACTGTGAGCGCGCATGGCGCCCTGCTCATGCTCGAGACGAATGTAGTGTTGGGCCAGAAGCTGGTTGTGAAGAATCCGACGAATTCCGACGAACGGGAAGTGCGAGTCGCCTACAAGGGAGCCGTTCACGCCGGCTTGGCGCAAGTCGCGGTCGAATTCGCGAAGCCAGCGCCGGAGTTTTGGCAAATGGATTCTCCTCCGGAGAACTGGAACGCAAGGTGATTTTGCAGTGAGGTCCTAATGCCGCAACTGCCGGCGGATCAGCATGCCCGCGAGGAGAAGTTGACGCAAAGACGAATCCGCTACCCTCCAAACCCGCTGTCCGGGGCGCTGCTTAGTTACTGATAGATAACGACGGACGCGTCGGGCACGTCCTTTCGAAGTCCGCCCTGCATCGCGGTGATCCGGGCTTAAGGAAGGGCCATTCTCCGCGCGTCCATTAGGGGCAAAAATCGTGATTGGAGTGAATTGTTTAGGCTCCGCGCCGGGGCACAAATTTAGAGAATATTTCGTTGCTTGCTTTCAATTGAAAGCAGAGGGGTACTACAGTGAATTCCCGTTCTGGGAATGTTTATCCTTTCATCGTAGAGCCTGAGCGCGAATAGACTTCCTCTCTGGTTGGAGCAGGATGGGCACGACGATCAACGCGTCGAAGAAGCGGCTGTTGCTTTCGGCCCAAGGATGACGTGGGACACAGCCTCCGCGAAACCAGTTGATTCGCGAGGCAGAAAAGGCATATTGTGCGTAATTCCATCTGGGATGCGTTCCGTTCTGAAACTATGACCGGGGATTGCTATGCGTGCGGGTGAGCAACTCAGGGAGCTGAGGAATCGGCTGAGCATTACAACCCGGGAAGTGGAGGAATTCAGCCGCGCCATTGCCGAGGACCGTCAAAACGAAGAGTTCTACATTTCAAACGCGTGGTTGACTCAGCTCGAAAACAAGAACTCCATCCCTAGTATTTTCAAGCTTTATAGTCTCAGCGTAATTTACCGCACGCGTTTCTCGGATCTGCTCAAGGTGTTCGAGATCGACCTGAACGACACCTCCAGGTATCAACTAGCCTTGCCACTCGAGAATACTCATGTAGTTGCGTTTGAAGAGCCGGAGGCCTCCCAAGCAGTCACGTTCCCGGTGCGGTTCGACAAAAGCTTCAACTTGGAAAGCACGAGTTTGATCGCCAGGATGGTTGAGGTCTGGGGAGAAGTGCCAGTACCGCTATTGCAGCGCCTTGACGTCCGGCATTGCCAATACGGGTACGTCGGCACCGAGGATTTCACGATGTTCCCGCTGTTGCGGCCGGGATCCTTCGTGCAGATCGAAAACTATCCAACGCGCCTGCACAGCTCGCAATGGCGGAGCGAGTTCGACCGCCCCATCTATTTTGTCGAGTTGCGCGACGGATACGCGTGTGCGTGGTGCGAAATGCGCGGATCGCAGCTAACCCTAATCCCACATCCGCTTTCCGGCTGCACGATTCGACAATTCAGCTATCCTTCGGACGCCGAGATCGTGGGTCAGGTGACCGGAGTTGCTATGAGGCTGGTGCCACCGGAACGCGATTCTGACGGGCTTCCAAGATTGCCAAAGCGGCCTTGAGGTTGCAGAACAGGAACTCTCCCGACAACGGTTCCGTTTCCACAGGAATGGCCACCCGGTAGGGCTGCAATTTTCGCCAGGAGATAAAGAATTCGCCGGGGCCGATGCCGGCGGAACGCATGTAACCCTCCAACTGCGCCACTAACTCCTCTACCGAGCAAGCCAGAAGTTCCTGAAATACTTCACGATGGCAATCCGCCAGAGCTTCGCAAGCCGCCGTGGCGCTATAACGCGCTGCCAAGCCGTCGTGGTGGTAAATGCCGGTATTGTAGTCGCGGGTAGAAGCGAGATAAATGAGCCGGTCGAGCGGGCGCTGAATGCGCGCCAAGGTGCGGGTACGGACATCATCGGCCGCCTGCTGCACGTCCAATCGCTGGGGATTTACGGAGCGGGTGGCCATGGCATTAGGAGGCGATCGAGCGGCTTGCAATGGCGGGTGGGCTGGCAAGGAACGCGAGCGCTTCCTCGTAGGCCCTGCAAATCCGCAATCCGGACGCCGCCGTGGTTCCGAGCATCCGTGGCGCGACGCGAGGACCGCCCACGTAAACCAGTATTTGCAGCGCCCGGCAAGCAATCAGCAGGCTGGCGAAATTCATAGCCAGGAATAACTCCGAACGGAGGCCTACCCGCGCATAGAAGCGGGCAGCTCCGAGATGAAACCGCCGCAGGATTTTGATTTGGTGGCGGACTTGACCGATCCAGCCAAGAACAATCCCTCGGCGCTCCCGGCAAAAACGGAAATAAACGGCCCGGGGTGCGACGGAAGCGACAAACTCGTAGTCCTCTGGAGCCAGGAAACGGCTGACCAGCGGCGTTGGAAGGAGGCTCGTTTCCAGATACGTAAGCGCCTGACGGGCCTCGACGAGAGCCTCGGCACCGCCCTCCGGGCGGGGACCTCGCCGCGTCAGAAGCAGCAACGACCCGAAGAGGAGTACGCCGACTGCCAGGAATAGAATCAGCTCGATCACGCTGGATCAGCCTCGAACACCGCCATTGTCCCTCAAAGACCGAATGATACGCCGCGAGGTCTGGGACGCCCTAAGAATCTGCGCCTTGCTCGGAAAGCAGAGCGGGCGCTTCCGAGAGTTCCAGGAGCCAATTAGCCAGACGCGGTCATTAGCATCAAACGGTGCCGCTTGGCTCCATGCCCATGCTGCAACAACCTGCTGGCCGCCCATAATAGCACCTAACCGTAGGTAGGACAAATTAAGTAACTATTGTCACAATCCAGTACCGACAAGGCTGCTGGGGTGTTTCTAACCAGGGACGCTTCCTCCGGTTGTCGAGTACGCAGCAAGGACCAGGCAATCGCGTCGATTAAAATTCCTATCACAAACGAGACATCCTCCCGAGATACGAGCGGGTGGCGCGTAGCACGCCGCGCGTTCGGGACGCGAGCAACTCGTAATCCATTTCCACGGGAAGGACCGAATCGGGAACCGGGTTCGGGTGAAAATACCAGAGCGCCACGAGCCAAATCGTCAGTGCCACGAGGAACGAAATTGGCTGGGCAAAAAACCAAAGCCACCTAAATCGCGTTGCCGAATAGGCAGTTCCCGCAAGCATCATCAGGCTTGCTCCTACGTAGACCCCATAGCCGAAAATCATGCCGCGAAGGTTCTTTCCCATGGGGATTCCGTAGTAGGCGATCAGAAAAAGAATACCGACCAGAAGAGATGCCTGGACCAAGCGGAGGTTTCGCTCCAACTCGACCATCACCATCGAACCGCTGACAGACGGGGCGAAAGTGAAAGGAGCAAATCCAATTGCCAGGAGTAGAGCCGCGCAGAACGCGAAAATCGCGATTTGAATCGCGAATTTTCTGGCGCCTGGATATGCGGCCAATACGTGTCGAAGCAATTCCAGGACGACTGCGCAGCCGAGGAATAGTGTGGCTAACTGTACGGGCCAATACCATGCCAAGTAATGCCGCGGGGCAAGCCAACCCGCCAGTGAGACGACGATCCCCAAGGTAGTGGACGCGATGTAAACGTAAAAAAAAGAGTAGAGCCGCAACATGCCCGTGCGAAGGGCTCGCACGAGGATCAGGACCTCAAGCGCATTACCGCCCCAAGATGCAGCCTGCGAGAAAATTCGGGAGTCGAGCATCGCCGAGAGAGGCCGCTATCGTAGCACAAAAGAAGGGGGCAAATTTCGCCCCCTTCCCTGACTCAACAATGCAGGCTGGCAGAATCTGCTATGCGCTTGCAACGAGCGCTTGCGCGGGTGGATATGGAGGATTACTGATGTCGGCAAGCGTCTGGTTCAGCGCAGGCGGATACGGCGGGTTGCTGATGTCGGCGAGCGTCTGACGAACGGTGACGCTGTGGATCCCAGAGTGAATCGCTGGAATCGCGACCATCGCAAGGGCAGCGAAAACAAGCCAAGCGAACTTAGCAGCTTTCATTTCTTTTCTCCTCGACTAGGAATTTCGAAATTTGCGAGCCTACTGGCGCGCAGGCTAATCGCTCGCGCAAATCGTTCGGCAGAAGCGCCGGTTCGCTCGGCAAACCGAGCGGGTACGGACCAGAACCAAGAGGTGTAACTCTAAATACTTTGTTTACAGCGGCGCGTGCGCGGCATTCGCAGCAAAAGAAAAATACCGTAAGGAAACAGGAGCTGGAACGATGCGGAAATGCCGGATAACGACTTTGGAAACCATGCGGAAGTTACGTATGGAGTGAAAAGTCGCGATGCGGTACTACAGCATATAGCGGATCATTTAAAAATTCTTATGAGTGAAGCGCTTTCCTCTTCTGAAGAGAAGAACGTGCAGCCGCGCGCGATCCGCGACCGATTGCGGAGCTTGGACCGGCGCCAGTGGTGGCTGTGGTCGTCCACGGTCCTGGTGCTGATCCTACTCACGATCGCCGTGGCTTCATTCGCGTTCCCGGCGATGCTATCGAGAGACAATGGCACGTATTCGTTCTATCTGAACCAGTCGGTCCGCGCGTTGGTCGGGATGGTTCTGCTTTTCAGCGTCTATCTGGTGTACCAGCAGACGATGATCGTGAAGGTGCGCAACCAGATGGCTGACCAGATCGAAGCGCTCGCAAAGGTGGAAAATTTGACGAACGAAGTTTACAAACTGGCGGCTCTGGATCAACTGACCGGGCTGTATAACCGCCGCTCGGGCGAGCAGCGGCTGGCGGAGGAAATCAGCCGGGCTCTGCGCCACTCTAGACCGCTCACGGTGCTGCTGATCGACCTCGATGGCCTGAAGCAGATTAACGATCGGATGGGGCATCCGGCTGGGGACCTGATGCTGAAGACGTTTTCCGAGCGCCTGCAGCGCGCCATCCGCGGTTCGGACCTGGCGGTCCGGCTGGGCGGCGATGAATTCATGGTACTGCTGCCGGAGTGCCGCGCGGGCGAGGTGCGGCACGTGCTTTCGCGCGTGGACGGCCTGGAATTCGAATACGAGGGCAGCAAAATCGCCTGCGGATTTTCGCGTGGCTGGACGGATTACAAACCGGGAGAGACCTCGGCGGAGTTGCTAAAACGCGCTGACGACGCCTTGTACGTGAACAAGCGGGCGGGAAAAAGACAGCGCGAAGCAACGCCACCGCCCGTCGCGCAGCCCGTTTCCTGATGCTCGCAGCCGCTTATCTGCGTTCGGTACGTTTTAGGATCGCGAAGCCGTACGCGATTTCAGGCTAATTGGGAGTCCAATTGCCGCCGGAGCGAAGGATTGAATCGCCCACCAGCGAGCGCAGCATTGTTCCTGTAAGGAACCCCGGCTGGAAATTCTTCTTGCACGCTGTTAGGGTAACTCGTAGGATACCCGGTGTTGTTCGAAGAGATACCATGCCAAAAGAAAAGCCAAAGGTAAACATTGGAGAAGTGATCCGATCGTATCGCAGCAACCGCGGACTCTCGCAGGGCGACATCGAGAGGCGCACCGGGTTGCTGCGCTGCTATCTTTCGCGCGTGGAGAACGGCCACACGGTTCCTTCACTCGAGACGCTGGCGAAGATAGCCGAGGCGATGGAAATCAGCCTGGCGGACTTTTTCCCGGGCACCGATACTCCTCAAGATCGCGAAACGCGCAAAATCCTCGGCGAGCTTTCCGAGGAAGAGATTCGCTTTCTTGCGGAGATCAAGCGGTATTCGACCACGCTTTCGGACGACGACAAGCGGCTGGTGCTGGCCATGATCCGGAAAATGGCCACCGTCGTTCCGCAGGCGCGCGTGGGAAAAGCGCCGAGCGCGAATCACCGCCCGGGATACTGAATCGTCTTGCATGCCACGGCGTGACAGGCGGCGCGAGCCGTCTGCTTCCGCGCGCTGGCGTTGCTCGTTCGGCTTGGCCCCCACCCTGCGGATTCGCTAGAATGGCATTCATGCAACGCAAACGGTACAAGACGGTCGGCGTTAAAGTTGGCAAAGTCCTGGTGGGAGGCGGTGCGCCCGTGGTGGTCCAGTCGATGACCAACACGGACACGGCGGATGCCGCCGGTACCGCGCGCCAGTGCATTGAACTGGCGCAGGCCGGCTCGGAGATGGTGCGCGTCACGGTGAACGTGCCTGAGGCGGCCGCGGCAGTGCCCGAAATCAAGCAACGAATGCTCGATGCCGGTTGCGAAGCGCCGCTGATCGGCGACTTTCATTACAACGGACACGTGTTGCTGACGAAATATCCCGATTGCGCCCGCGCGCTGGATAAATACCGCATCAATCCCGGCAACGTTGGCCACGGCAAACGTCGCGACGAGCAGTTCTCGACCATCTGCAACGTGGCGCGCGATAACGGGAAACCGGTACGCATCGGAGTGAACGGCGGTTCTCTGAACCAGGAACTCGTGATGCGCAAGATGCAGGAGAACACAGACCGCGAACTCGGCAAAACGTCCGAGGAAATCCTGAACGAGTGCATGGTGCTTTCGGCGGTGGAATCGACCGCTCTGGCGATCGAGTGCGGATTGCGCGAGGACCAGATCATTATTTCCTGCAAAGTCTCGCGGCCATCGGACCTGCTCGACATCTACCGCGATCTGGCCGGCAAGACGGATCAGCCGCTGCACCTTGGGTTGACCGAAGCCGGCATGGGCGCGAAGGGCTTGATCTGGTCGGCAACGTCGATGGGAATCCTGCTAAGCGAAGGCATTGGCGACACGGTTCGCGTTTCGCTGACGCCGCGGCCCGGCGGCGACCGTCGCGAGGAAGTTTATGCCGCTTGCGAGCTGCTGCAGGCGCTTGGCCTGCGCTCGTTTGCCCCGAGCGTGACGGCGTGCCCCGGCTGCGGGCGCACCACCAGCACCACGTTTCAAGAGTTAGCGGAGAGCATCCAGAGCTACATCCGCGATTCGATGCCGGATTGGAAGCGGCGTTATGAAGGCGTGGAAAATATGAAAGTCGCGGTGATGGGCTGCATCGTGAACGGCCCAGGGGAATCGAGAGCCGCGAACATCGGCATCAGCCTGCCGGGAACGGGCGAGTCGCCGCGCTGCCCGGTCTATATCGACGGCCAGAAATTCACCACGCTCGAAGGCACCTATGACGAGCTTTCGGTGGCGTTTCGCGCACTGGTGGAGGACTACATCTTGTCGAAATATCCCAAGCGCGAGACGCCCTTGCCGGCAGCGGCGGCGCCACCCTCCGGGCCGGAAAAATCCGCTGCTTCGCCGCTTCGCGTGATCGCGTAAGCTCCTTTCGCACGCATCCTCGGATGTTCGATTCCAAACACCCTGCTCTCAGCACGAGCTAATCGCGCGGTTCGCGTGCGATAAACTGGAACTAGGCTTCGACTGAGTTATATTCCCGCTATGCCAGATACCCAAACTCCCACCGCTCTCGCGGATTCCGAATCCGCACGGTCGGACTCGCACGCGCCATTGCCGGCGCATTGGCGGCGAGGATTTTGGGGCCTGATCGTCACGCAGTTTCAGACCGCCTTCAACGACAATGCGCTGAAGTTCCTAGTCATATACATGCTTCTGGCCATGAATTTCCCGCCACAACGGCGGGACTTTCTGGTTCTGGTCATCGGAGCGCTTTTCGCGCTTCCGTTCATTTTGTTCTCGATGACCGGCGGCTACTTCGCCGATCGCTACAGCAAGCGTTCAGTCACTATCGGAACGAAGTTTCTCGAACTTGGCGTCATGGGCTTTTTCGTATTCGGCCTTGCCATTCACAACCTGATGATGGAATGCGCGGGAGTATTCCTGATCAGCGCGGAAGCCGCGCTCTTCGGCCCGTCGAAGTACGGATTGTTGCCGGAATTGTTGCCGGAACGAGAGCTTTCGTGGGGCAACGGCATCATCGAACTCGGGACGTTCCTTGCGAGCGTCGGCGGGATGATGGCGGCGGGTGTACTGGGCGACGAGTATCGCGGCCGCGAATCCATTGCCGGATGGCTGCTGCTTGCGTTCACGTGCATTGGCTTAATCACGAGTTTCAGCATTTCGCGCGTTTCCCCTGCCGATATCACAAAAGTCTTCCGTTGGAATCCGATCGGAGAGCTAGGCGCGCAGCTTAAAGGCATACGTGGCGACCGGGTTCTGGTATGGGCCGTAATTGGAAACACGTATCTCTACTTCCTGGCGGGTCTCCTGCAATTGGTGATCGCCATTTACGGACACGATGTGTTGCACGTTGACGACGCGCACACGGCCTATTTGCAGGCCGCCGTCGGCATAGGGATCGGCATAGGCAGCCTGGCTGCGGGATATCTCTCCGGCGGAAAAATCGAATACGGATTGATTCCTCTAGGCGCCGTGGGCATGACCGCATTCAGCGCGGTGCTTTACAGCCCTTCGCTTACACTCTGGACCTCGGCCCTCCATCTCGCGCTCCTCGGATTTTTCGGCGGTTTATTCGCGGTGCCGCTTGGCGCGTTGATCCAGCATCGTCCAAAGCCGGAACAAAAGGGCGGAGTGATCGCAGCGGCCAATTTGCTGTCCTTCGTCGGAATCTTCATTGCCGCGGGTGCGTATTATTTGTTCTCGGCCGTATTCCACCAAAGCGCGCGCGGCATATTTCTTGACGGCGCTATTTTAACCTTCGTAACCACGGCGTATTCGATCTACCTGCTGCCGGATTCCATGCTGCGGTTCGTGCTGTGGTTCGCCACGCATACGGTTTATCGCGTTCGCGTGCAAGGGCGCGACAACATTCCGGAGAGTGGCGGCGCGCTGTTCGTGTGCAACCAGACGTCGTTTGTGGATGCGCTGCTGCTGATCGCTTCTACCGACCGCTCGATTCGCTTTCTGATGTTCAAGGACATCTACAATCTGCCGTACGTCAAACCATTCGCGAAAATGCTTCGCGCGATTCCTATTTCGTCCGAGCAAAGGCCGCGCGAGATGCTCCAGTCGTTGCGCGAGGCTGCGGAAGCGATCAAAAAAGGCGAAATCGTATGCATCTTTGCGGAGGGGCAGATCACTCGGATCGGGCAGCTTTTGCCGTTCCGGCGGGGTATGGAACGCATCATGAAGGGCGTGGATGCGCCGATCGTGCCGGTGAGCCTTGACGGAGTTTGGGGCAGCATCTTCAGTTTTGAGGGTGGGAAATTCGTCTGGAAATGGCCTCGTGCGATCCCATATCCGGTGACGGTGAGTTTCGGACAGGCGATGCCGCCCACTTCGACGACTTTTGACGTGCGTAAAGCCGTGCAACAACTGCAATCGGATGCGTACGCGCACCGAAAGAGCCGCATGCGCACGCTGCACCGTTCGTTGATCCAGACGGCTCACCGGCATCCCTTTCGCTTCGCGATGGCCGATAAGCGGCGCGTTCGCATGAAATGGGCCCAGGCGCTGCTGAGCGCGATTTTCCTGGCGCGACGACTGCGAAGCGTGTGGGAGGGGCAGGAAATGGTGGGCATCATGTTGCCGCCCTCTGTTCCCGGTGCGCTGGTGAATTTCGCGGCGATGCTGGCGGGAAAAATTCCGGTCAACTTGAACTACGCCACATCGGATGAGTCGCTTGCGTCCTGCGCCGCGCAATGCAAGCTGCAGACTGTGATCACCACCAAGGCGTTGCTCGACAAAATTCCGCTGCGCGTTCCGGGCAAGACCGTCTTGCTGGAGGAAGCGGCGGCGGCGCCGCAATTTGGAGAACGCGCCGCAGCGTTAGCGCTGTTGTTCATGCCGGGAAGATTCATCGAGCGCAACGTGAGCCGCGGCAAGCGAAAGTCGATGGACGATCTTGCGACGGTGATTTTTTCGAGCGGGAGCACCGGCGATCCAAAGGGCGTGATGCTCTCGCATTACAATGTTGCTTCGAATATCGACCAAGTCGGGCAGACGTTCATGCTGGACAAAAGCGATTGCCTGCTCGGAGTGCTGCCGTTTTTCCACTCTTTTGGATTTACCGTCACTTTGTGGCTTCCCGCCGTCCTTGGCGTGAGCGCCGTGTATCATCCAAGCCCGCTCGATTTGGCCGCCGTCAGCGAACTGGTGCGCGATTATCGCGTGACGTTTCTCATGGCTACACCGACCTTCCTGCAAGCCTATCTCCGCCGATGTTCGCCCGAAGATTTTGGCGGCTTGCGGTTCGTGATTGCCGGCGCGGAGAAACTGTCAGAGCGCCTGGCGGTTGCGTTCGAGGATCGCTTTGGCATTCGCCCGCTCGAAGGCTATGGTGCAACCGAATGCTCGCCCGCAGTTGCCGTGAACACGCGCGATTTCCGAGCGCCGGGATTCCGCCAAGTGGGCGGGAAGCGCGGGCGAATCGGCCATCCTTTGCCGGGAGTAACCGTGCGCATCGTCGACCCGGAAACGCGCGAGCCCATGGCGCTCTGCACGCCCGGATTGCTGCTGGTGAAGGGTCCCAACGTGATGCAGGGCTACCTTGGCAAACCGGAAAAGACGGCCGAGGTTTTGCAGGATGGCTGGTACGTGACCGGAGATATTGCCTCCGAAGACGAAGATGGCTTCCTCACGATTACCGACCGTCTGAGCCGGTTCAGCAAGATCGGCGGAGAAATGGTGCCGCACGTGAAAATCGAGGAGCGGCTGCACGAACTCGCCGGTGCGACGGAACAAAAGTTTGTAGTCATCGGTGTGCCGGACGGGAAAAAGGGCGAGCGGCTCGTGGTGCTGCATACTTTGAAAGCGGACGAGCTAAAAACTGTGCTCGATCAGCTCTCACAAGCGGGCCTGCCAAATCTGTGGACTCCGCGGCCCAATCAGTTTTTTGCCATCGAAGAGCTGCCGCAGCTGGGGACTGGCAAACTCGACCTGCGCCGCGTGCGCGAGTTGGCGCTGGAGCTTTCGCCCAGCGAGAGCGAGTAGGCGCGCACATCGTGTGCGCCGCCCGCGGAATTATTCTTAGAAGATTCCCAGCTTGATGCGCAGGAATTTCTTCGGGTTTTTGCGGAAATCGTTCATCAGCACACGCATGTCGCCGGTCAATCCAGTCAGGTTGTCGTACAACTGCGGATCGGTGAAGAACTTGCCCATCGTTCCCTGCCCGGAATTCAATTTGCCGGTCACGTCGCGGATGTTTGCCGTTGCGTCGCGTAGATTCGTGTACAGCTGATCGTCGGTTGCCAATTTGCCGAGCGTGCCTTTGCCGTCGCGAACATCTCCTAGCAGCGCGTTGCCTTTCTGCGCCATGCCGTTGATGTTGTTGTACGCGCTCGGGTCGTAGATCAATTTACCAAGCGTCCCCTTCTGGCTGTTTAGAGCAGCGGTGGCGTTTTCCAGGTGTCCCGCTGCATTGTCGATTTTGTTGTATAGCTCGTCGGAAGTCGCGAGTTTGCCGATGGTTCCTTGCCCTTGCTGGATGGACGTGGCAACGGAATCGAATTTCGCGGCAGTATCGTCGAGGTGATTGTATAGCGAAGGATCGTTCATCAATTTTCCGATCGAGCCTTTGCCGTTTTGGACGTCGGAAACCATGGCGGTCACGTCGTCGGTCAGTACCCCTAGTTTCTGCATTACGTCCGCCCCGCGTTGAACCACTTCCTTGATATCGGGCACTTCCTCAGCTTGGACGATGCCGTTGTCGGGAATCACCGAACCGGTCAATCCGCGGGAGATGTTCACGTAGCGATCTCCCAATAGACCCGACGTTATCAGGCCCGCTCGCGAATCGGTGCGGATATCCGGCTGATACTTTTTCGCAATCTGCAGCACGATGGTCACGCCGTGCGCGCGGTCCGGCGGGTGCGGCGTCAAGCGAATGGACTGCACGTTTCCGACGTTTACGCCATCCAAAGCCACGGGCGCCCCTACTTGAAGATCCTCGGCCTCCGACGCGTAGGTGTGCAGCTGGTATTTAGGGCCGAAGAATCCGGCGCCGGTCACCCACAAAATCGCCACGGCCAAAATCACCAAACCAACCAGCACGAAAATTCCCACCTTCAACTCCGACCAGGTCAGCTGTTTTCGCTGCGCCATACAGTTCCTCCTCGGCGGTCGATGCGCGAACCTTACTCAGCGGAAGCCAGGAACTTCCTCAGATATTCATCGGAAGTGCGGAGCAAATCCTCGGCCGCTCCTTCGAAATAGATGTTGCCTTCCCGCAGCACCAACACATTGGTTGGGCCAGTTCGCCGTGCATTCCCCGCCTGCCGTGCCGCTTGCGGGCCGCTTCCGTTTGAATGCACCACTCGGTCCAAAGCCTTATCGAAACGATAATTGGCAAGACCAAAGGCATCCTGCACGCGGTGCGTGGCGATCAGCGAGGTCACATCCTGCAAATCGCGGCCGCGCATGATCAGAGTGATGATCGTCTGTGAAGTCACCGGGTCGAGCCCGGCCGTCGGTGAATCGTAAAATACGATCGGCGGCCGGTCCGCCAAGGCGCGCGCGATTGACACTCGCCTGCGCATTCCGCCGGAAAGATCGCCCGGAAACATGTCGTATGTAGATTCCAGCTCCACGAACCGCAGCACTTCCCGCACGCGATTTTCGATCTGCGCGTCGGGCAGCTTTTCCTCGCGAAGACGGAACCCGACGTTTTCGGCCACCGTGATCGAATCGAAAAGCGCGCCCTCTTGAAAGACGAACCCCACGTGCCGGCGAAAATCCAACAGTTCCTGTTCGGACATGTCGCTTAATTCGTGTCCCATCACCCAAACGCGCCCGGAATCGGCCCGCAGCAGGCCGGCCCCGAGCTTCATAATCAGCGTTTTCCCGGTGCCGGTCTCGCCGAGCAGAATCTTCGTCTCGCCAGGCCAGACTTCGAAGCTGATCCCGCGCAGCACATCGCCCTCGCCCAATCCGATGTGAACGTCGCTGAAGGCGATCAGAGGTTCGACCGCAACGGGATTGGCCTTGTCCGTGGGTGTCGCCCGGCCAGGCGATTGCGTCATATCCGAATTATAGATGCAAATAGAGAGGATTCGCAGCGCGAGCTTTTCATGCGTCCCAATACTCACGGGTCAATCAGCTTGCTTCGCCAGCAGGCTTGCGATTACTGGAAGATGTGCAGAAATATGCGCCCGAGGAAGAAATCCACCACCAGAACCAAAACCGACGATATCACCACGGCTGACGTGGTCGCTTTCCCGACGCCCTGAGTTCCGCCTCGCACGCGCAGCCCCTTGTAGCAAGCAACCGTGGAAATGATGAAGCCGAATACCAGCGGCTTGATGAATCCTTGCACCAGGTCCCCGAACTGCAGCGCGTGCACGGCGGTCGTCCAAAACTGCACCCGGCCCATTCCCAGCGCGTAATACGCGTAAATAAACGCGCCAATCAAACCCACGAAATCAGCCACCGCAACCAGCAACGGCAGAGTGAGAACCGTGGCGACAACTCGCGGCGTGACCAGTTTCCTCAGGGGGTTTGTGCCCAGCGCCCTCATCGCGTCCACCTGCTCGGTTACGACCATCGAACCCAATTCGGACGCAATGCCGGACGCATTCCGTCCAGCCACCAAAAGAGCCGTGATTACAGGGCCCAACTCGCGCACGAGAGCCAGGGAAACCGCCGTCCCGGTGAATGCCTTTTCGCCGAAGCGCTCGAATTCGGCGCCGGTTTGCAGGACAAGCACGGCGCCGATAAAAAGCGCCGTTAGCGCCACGATCCATAGCGATCCCACCCCGATCGAATCCATCTGCTCGACCGTATCCGGCCAGTAAGTTGGTGGAGTAATGACGTTTACGACGGAATGGAATGCCAGCAGGGAGTAATCCTGCAGCGAAAACAGCAGGCGCTTTACGGGTTCCTCGAAAAAGGACGCTACAGAGGAAGCTTCGTTGTTCTCCGGCATCGTCTCCTGCGTCGCCAGCGGCTGTTCGCCGAACTTTCAAAAGCGTATCGTCCGGGCGTGCGGGGCGTCAAGCAAACATCCTGCGGATCTGTGCGAACTTGCATCTCTTCTGGTACGGTAGCCCCCAGTAGGCCGGTCTGAATTTTCTTGATCGTCACGCAAACGGTCAAAATTCAAACTGACCCACTATCCGGTCGCCGTTGTCCTTTACGCGCGTGTGAGCGTCCGATAGAATTGTCGATTCGTGCCTGCCCGTCAGGCGCGCTGAACACATGCTGCGATTCGTCACCGCCGGAGAATCTCACGGACAGGCGCTCATCGCCTGGATTTCGGGTCTGCCCGCGGGTGTGCCCGTCGATCTGGAATTCATCGGGCGCGAACTGCACCGCCGCCAGTTAGGCTACGGCCGCGGCGGACGGCAGCGCATCGAGAAGGATCAGGCGGAATTCCTCGCCGGCGTGCGCCATGGCAAGTCCATCGGCGCGCCGGTCGCGCTGCGGATTGAAAATCGCGACTGGAAAAATTGGGAGCGCGCCCTTCCCGTCGAGCAGATCGAAGGCGCGGAGGAAGCCCAGCGCCGCCTGACTGCGCCGCGCCCGGGTCACGCCGATTTGCCCGGAGCGCTGAAATTCAATTTTCATGATGCCCGCTACATTCTCGAACGCGCTTCGGCGCGCGAAACCGCTGCGCGCGTGGCGGCCGGAGCGTTGGCAAAGCTACTTCTGCGCGAGTTCGGCATCGCCGTGCTGAGCCACACGATCTGCGTCGGCCATGCGCGGCTGGAGCGCGAAGCCTCGTGGGACGAAATCGTTGCCGTCTGCGAGAATCTTGAATCGCCGCTGCGCTGCGTCGATTCCGGCGTGGAAACCGGGATGAAAGCCGAAGTCGATCGTGCGCTGCGCGCCGGCGATTCTGTCGGCGGAATATTCGAAGTGGTCGCGCATGGCGTGCCGCCGGGCCTCGGCACGCACGTCCAATGGGACGAAAAGCTCGATGGCAAACTGGCGCGCGCGATCATGTCCATGCAGGCGGTGAAAGCCGTGGAAATCGGCTCCGGCGTTATAAATGCAGCGAGCTACGGCTCCGAGGTCCAGGACGAGATTCGCTACGATCCGGCGCGCAAGCGTTTCGAGCGCCCGTCCAATCGAGCCGGGGGCATCGAAGGCGGCATCACCAACGGGCAAGACGTCGTCGTACGCGGGTACCTGAAGCCGATCTCAACGCTCCGCCGCGCGATGCTTACCGCCGACCTGAACACAAAAGAGGCCGTAAAGGCCGCCTACGAGCGGTCGGACATTTGCGTCGTTCCGGCCGGTGGCGTGGCTGGCGAATCGATGGTTGCGCTGACTCTTGCCGCCGCTTTTCTTGAGAAATTCGGCGGCGATTCGCTCGAAGAAGTTCGACGGAATTTCGACGGCTATCAACGGCAGTTGGACAATTTCTAGTTCTGCTTGCAAAATGGACGAGCGCTCATGATCCATCCCATAGTCAAATACGGCGATCCGGTCCTCGAAACTCCCACCAAGCCGGTGGAAAAGTTCGACGAGGAATTCCGCAAGCTCACCGACGACATGTTCGAATCGATGTACGCCGCGCAGGGCGTGGGCCTTGCGGCGCCGCAGATCGGCATCGGTTTGCGCGTCACGGTGATCGACGTTACCACCGGCAAAAATCCCGAAGCCAGATTGGTCTGCGCCAATCCGCAGATCGTTCACGCCGAAGGCGAACAGCATGAAGAAGAAGGCTGCCTTTCCATTCCCGGTTTTCGCGGACGCGTCTTGCGGCCGGCGTTCGTCACCATTCGCGCGCAAAACGCCACCGGAGAAGAATTCGAAATGCGCAGCGAAGGCTTGCTGGCGCGGGCTTTCTGCCATGAAATCGACCACTTGGACGGGATTTTGTTCATCAGCCATCTGAGCATGCTGAAACGCGACCTCATCAAGCGCAAGATTCGCAAGCTGAGAAAAGCTGGCGAGTGGTAGGCGCGCCGTGCCGCTGCGCATCGTCTTCTGCGGCACTCCCGCTTTTGCGGTTCCTTCTCTTCGGCATCTAAACGCGCAATCCGATTTCGAGATCGTCGGCGTAGTCACGCAGCCGGACCGTCCGCGCGGCCGTGGACAGGAGATCGCCGTTTCAGCCGTAAAGGCTGCGGCGCTCGAACTCGGCCTGGACGTTTATCAACCCGAAAAAATCGGATCCGGCGCCTCGTTCGACTATTTCCAGCGGCTCGCGCCCGACGCGGTCGCGATCATCGCCTACGGCCAAATCATTCCGCAGCGCCTCATTGATGTGCCGCGCCTGGGATGGATCAACCTCCACGCCTCGCTCTTGCCGAAGTATCGCGGCGCAGCGCCTATCAACTGGGCCATCATCAACGGCGAATCCTACACCGGCCTCACCACCATGCAAATCGACGCCGGACTCGATACCGGCCCGACGCTCCTGCGCTACAAGACAGAAATCCGCTCAAGCGAAACGGCTCCCGAGCTTACGGTTCGCCTTTCAGAAGCCGGCGCGCCGCTAATGGCCGAAACGCTGTGCAAGCTCGACCGAAACGAGATCGCGCCGTTTCCGCAAGACAGCTCGGAAGCCACATACGCGCCGCCGCTAAAAAAAGAAGACGGCCGCATCGATTGGTCGCTATCCAAACAGCAAATTTACAATCGTATTCGCGGCCTCGATCCTTGGCCCGGCGCATTCACCACATTCCGCGGCAAAACCTGCCGTATTTGGGGCCGGCCTCTCTCGGTCGCGGATTTTCCGAATGCTCCCGGTGTACTCCGCGCTAGAACGGTACCGGACCGGCCCCCGTCTCAGCCCGGCACTATTCACAAGCTGAACTCCTTCACCTGCGTTCGCTGCGATTACGAACAGCTGCTGCTGTTAACCTTTGTACAGATCGAGGGCCGTAAGCGCGTCACGGCGCGAGAATTCGCCAGCGGCGCGCATCTCACGCCATCCGACCGATTCGGTTCCTGAATCCCAATTCCGAACGCATCGTGCTCTTGAATGACCTTTCTTCGCTCGCGTGTCCTATGTTCTGATGAACTGCCATGCCGGTTAGCGCCGCCAGACGAATCGCGTTCGATGTGCTTCATCGCGTCGAATCGGAGTCCGCTTACGCAAGCGAACTTCTGCATTCGGCGCTCGCGCCGCAAATCAAACCAGCCGACGCGGCGCTCGCAACGGAAATCGTCCTGGGCGTCCTCCGCTGGCGGCGTTCGTTGGATTTTCTTCTCGATCGCCACCTAAAAAAAACTATTGCGCGGCTGGACCTGCCCGTCGCGATCGCTTTGCGAATTGGACTGTATCAGCTTCGGTTTCTCGAAAAAGTCCCCGCGCGCGCGGCCGTGAACGAATCGGTCGAACTGGTTAAGCGTGCTCGCCTATCATCCGCGGCGCCGCTCGTGAACGCCGTCCTTCGCCGCGCTGCGGACGACGTAAGAAGTCCATTCGAGCGATTCTTGCCGCGGGAGCTTCCAATTGCACAACGGCTCGGAATCCTGCATTCGCATCCGGACTGGCTCGTCGAGCGATGGCTCGCGCGTTTTGGTGAATCAGCCACGGTCGCTTTATTGGAGGCAAACAACCACGCTCCTCGCCTGTCGCTCGCGATTCACGATCCCTCGCAGATCGATGAAACCCTCCGCGAACTCGAATCGAGCGGCCTGAAAGTTGAGCGAGGCCGCCTGCTTAAAGACGCTTTGCTCGCCAGTGGCGGCAGCATCACGCGCACGGAACCGTTTCGCGATGGCCGGATTTCGATTCAGGACGAAGCGTCGCAAACCGTGCCGCTGCTTCTCGGCGTTTCTACCGGCGACCGCGTGCTTGACCTCTGCGCCGCTCCAGGCGGAAAAACCGCCGCTCTCGCCGGCGCCGCGGGTCCGAATGGGCTCGTTGTGGCCGCCGAACTTCACGAACACCGCCTCCGCTCGATGCGCGAACTGCTCGCCCGGCTACGCATTTCCGTTGCGGATTCCGTCGAATATCGATCTTCGCCAACCGATCGGGCTCAAACGCCGCGAAGCAACGCCGCGCCCGTTCGCCTTGTGGCGCTCGATGCCACACAGCCCCTTCCTTTCGACGCTGCGTTCAACCGCATTCTTGTAGATGCCCCCTGTTCCGGCACCGGCACCCTCGCGCGGCACCCGGAAATCCGCTGGCGCCTGCGCCCGCAGCAGCTTGCAGAATTTCACGCGCTACAAGTGAAGCTACTTCGAAATGCGCTCTCGCAACTTGCGCCAGGCGGCAGATTGGTTTACTCCACGTGTTCGATCGAGCCGGAAGAAAACGGAGCGGTAGTTGCCGAGGTATTGAGTTCGCTGGGATCGATTCGGTTAGCCAGTTCCGCTGAATCGATGCAGCTGCTGGCTCCGCATCTCGCGCCCGGTGTGTCCGCCGCGGCGCTCTTTGATTCCGGAAACTTTTTTCGCACATCGCCCGCGGCGCATGGGACGGACGGCTTTGTCGCGGCGGTGCTCGAAAGGAATCAGTAGCCCAAACGTCGCACACCCGGGAGCTTGTGCCTGCGTCTGGGATGCCGCGACGACCGCTGATGAGCCGGTCCGCCTTCTCTGGCGTGCAAATTGAGCACGGTGTTGATTACACCCAGATGCGTTAACGCCTGCGGAAAATTGCCAAGCTGCCTCTGGTTTTGGAAATCGTACTCTTCGGAGAGCAACCCCACGTCATTGCACACCGCCAGGAGCCGTTCCAGAAGCCTCTCGGCATCCTTATGCCGGGCCATCAATTCGTAGCAGTCCGCCAACCAAAAACTGCATGGTAGAAATGCTCCTTCTCCGGCAAGGCCTTTTTTCGCATTTGGCACTTCGTAGCGCAGCACGAAACCATTGCGCATCAGGCGTTTTTCAATTTGCGCCACCGTCCCTTGTACGCGCGGATCGCTCGCGGGAAGGAACCCAACGAGCGGAATCATCAGCAGGCTCGCATCGAGATGTTTGGAACCGTATGTCTGGACGAATGCGCCCAGCGTTTTGTTAAATCCGCGGCGGCAAACGTCGTCGTGGATCTGTTCCCGGATCTGTTTCCATTTCTCCACCGGCCCGCCCATCTGGAATGCTTCAGACGTTTTGATCGTGCGATCGAATGCCAGCCACGCCATCATCTTCGAGTGCGTATAGTGCTGCTTTTTGCCGCGAATTTCCCAGATCCCGTTGTCCGGCTCGCGCCAAATTTTCTCCAGGCGGTTCAGGAGCTCGATTTGGAGATTGAATCCTTCGGGATCGTGGTTTCCAATTCGCGAACCGCGCGCCTGATGCAAGCAGTCCGCCAGTTCGCCATAGACGTCGAGCTGTAATTGTTCGCTCGCCGCGTTTCCGATCCGTACCGGAGCCGATCCGCCGTAGCCCGACAGCCAATCAGCCTCCCACTCGATCAACCTTCTTTCGCCGGCCACTCCGTAGAGCATCTGCAATTGGTCGAAGCTGCCTGCCACGGCGCGCTTCAGCCATTCCTTCCAACGCGCCGCCTCCGCGTGATAGCCCGCGTGAATCAGCGCCAGCAGAGTGAATGTAGCGTCGCGCACCCAGCAATACCGGTAATCCCAGTTCAGCGGTCCGCCGAGCCGCTCCGGCAGCGAAGTGGTTGGCGCGGCGACAATTCCTCCCGTCGGGACGTACGTCAGCGCTTTCACGGTGATCAATGACCGTCTGAGCGCGGGCGCCCACGGCCCATCGTACTTCACCCTCGAGGTCCACTTTCTCCATGCTTCTTCCGTTTGCCGCAGCGCCTTTCGCCATTCGATTCCGGCGGGCATGGGCTCGGATGAACTGCCGTACTCCATCACGAATGGCACTTGCTTGCCCTTCGTGACGGTAAAATCCGCCACCGTCCGCAGGCCTTTGCCTTCTAGATTCACTGGAGTTCTAAGCGACAGGAGATGCGGTCCAGCGACCGCGACAATCGCGTCGTTTCGCCGCGTGACCCATGGGACGATGCGCCCATAATCGAAGCGAATGACCAGTTCCATCTGCATATGGATTTTGCCGCGAAGCCCGCGAACCACCCGCACGATCTTGGGCTTCGTCGTATTCATCGGCATGAAATCGACCAGCAGGACGGCCCCTTGCGCGGTGATGAATTCCGTCTCGAGGATCAGCGTATCCGGACGGTATCGCCGCGTCGTTCGCGCCTTGGCTTTAGGTCCGATCAGCCATCTTCCGTTATCGGGATTTCCGACCAGTGCCGCGAAGCATGCATCGGAGTCGAATCGAGGCAGGCATACCCAGTCGATCGAGCCGTCTCGCGCCACAAGCGCCGCCGTCTCGCAGTTGCCAATCATCGCGTAATCTTCAATCGCTCGAGCCATCTGGCCGCCCATGAAACAGCTCTGCTGATTTAACCTCAGGTTCCTGCTGAAAGATGTCGATTTATCTGTCGGCGGTTCACATTGCAGGTGTTTGCCGGAACAGCTACCAGGTCATGCAAGTGTTTCGCTGCGGCATTTCAGTGGTGTTCCGCATCGAAACTTTCGTATCGTATGCCAAGATCAAGAAAACGTACTCGTCTTTCGCGCCCCCCGCGCTTCAGAAAGGGACACGCCATGAGAATTGCCGGTGGATTTTTCTTTGTACTGTTTCTGGCCGCTGGCCTCGGTGGATGCATGCATGACACCGGGCCGTGCTACGGCGTGGGATGCCGCGCATTCGCCCCATCGAGCGCGCAATCACAAGCCACTTCCGGCCAGTCCAATGCGGGATCGGCAACGAAACCCCAGCACGCCGACAGCTTTCTGAAGAAGATCAAGCTATAGCCGCTTCGCTCGATTCTTCTCCCGCATGATGCGGTTTGTGCGCGGCGATCACTTTTTCGGCCAGTTCCTGCGGCACGTAATCGTAGTGCGAAAATTCCATCGAGTAGCTGCCGCGCCCCTGCGTCAGTGAAATCAGCTCGTTCGCGTAGCTGAGCATTTCCGAGAGCGGCACCAGAGCTTTCACCACCACGCTTCCCGCGCGCGATTCGCTACCGCTGATTTTCCCGCGGCGGCCGCTGAGGTTGCCCATCAGATCGCCCGAGTACTGCTCCGGAGCGTACACTTCGACGTGCATTACCGGCTCCAGCAGCGCCGGACGCGCCTGCTTCATCGCTTCTCGGAAGGCAAGCGAGCCGGCGATTTTAAACGCGATGTCGGACGAGTCCACGTCGTGATATTTCCCGTCGTACAGCGTCGCGCGGAAATCGACTACGGGAAACCCGGCCAGATAGCCGCGCTCGGCGGCGTCGCGAATGCCCTTCTCGACGGATGGAATCCAGTTCTTCGGAATCGCGCCGCCGAAAATATCATCGACGAATTCGACTCCTTTCCCGCGCGGCAGCGGCTCCATCTTGATGCGCGCCACGCCGAACTGGCCGTGCCCGCCGCTCTGCTTCTTGTGCTTCCCTTCGGCGTCGGCTTTGGCGCGAATCGTCTCGCGATAGGGCACCTTCGGCGGATGCAGCGTGAGTTCCACGTGATAGCGCTTGCGGAGCCTGGAAACGATCACTTCGATGTGCTGCTGTCCCGCTCCCGAAAGCAAAAATTCCTTCGTCTGCGGGTCGCGCGAAAAGCGCAGAGACAGGTCTTCTTCCAGAATTTTGTGAATAGCCACGCCGATGCGATCTTCGTCGGCGCGGGTTTTCGGCTCGATGGCAAACGTGATGGAAGGCTCGGGAATTTTCGCTCCTGGGTAATAAATCGCCGCGCTTTTATCACCCAGCGTGTCGCCCGTCAGTGTGTCCTTTAGTTTCGCCACCGCCCCGAGGTCGCCGGCGTGCAACTCCGCAACGGCGGTGGCCGTTTTCCCCTGCATTACTTGTACGTGCTGGAAGCGCTCCGCGCCGTTGCGATCGAGATTCTGCACGGTGGCGTCGTTCTTCAGCAGACCGGACATGACTTTGAAGCATGAGATTCGCCCCGCAAATGGATCGGCGATGGTCTTGAAAACCGCGAGCGACAGCGGCTCCGAATCCGCTATTTTCCGCTCGACCTCTTCGCCGGTCCGCTCCGGAGCCTTGAAGCCGCGCACAGCGGCGCGATAGCTGGGATCGGGGAAAATCTCGGCCATGAAATTCAGAATGGCGTCGGAGCCAATGCAATGGAGCGCCGAGCTCAGCATCACCGGGAATACTTTTTTGTCGCGCACTTCTTCGTGCAGGCCTTTCTTTAAGTCTTCCGCCGGGAGCGTGCCCTTGTCGAAAAATTCCTGCATCAACTCGTCTTCACCCTCGGCGACCATTTCGACAAGGCGCTCGTGGGCAGCCCGCGCCGCCTCCGCCAAGTCCGCCGGAATTTCCTCGACTTTCGCTTTGCCGTCGCCATCGGGCGCGTAGATCAGCGCCTTCATACCCACCAGATCGACCACGCCGCGAAAACTCTTCTCGCTGCCGATGGGCAGTTGGATCGGCACCACGCCTCGGCCGAACACCTGCTCCAGCGATTCCATGGCGCGCTCGAAACTCGCCAGTTCGCGATCCATCCAGTTGAGCACGAACGCGCGCGGCTGGCCGTATTCCACGGCGTAATCCCATACTTTTTCCGTCATCACTTGCACGCCGGCCGCCGCATCGATCACGATCAACGCGGCGTCGGCGGCGATCATCGCGGCTTTCGTGTCGCTGATGAAGGTGGAATATCCCGGCGTATCTAGAATATTGATCTTGGTTTTTTCTTTTTGATGCTCCCCTTGCCATTCGGCGAATGCCAGGCCCGTGCTGATGGTGATTTTTCGCGCGATCTCCTCTTCATCCCAGTCGGTGGTGGTGCTGCCGTCGGTTACTTTGCCGAACCGCGGAGTCATCCTCGCCGCGTACAGCAACGACGACACGAGCTGGGTTTTCCCCGTGCCGCCGTGGCCTACAATGCCCACGTTGCGTATCCATTCCGTTGCATAGGATTTCATGTTTCACCTCGTTGAAATTCCAAGATCGCCTCTCGGGCTGCCGCCGCGCGCCGTCCCGCGTTTAGCTCGGCCACGGGCGAAGTCCGCGCACACCACGGCCCAGATAGGCATTTCGCGTGGGAAAAATCCGGCGTGACATTCCGACCTTTGCGCTGCGGTATGCATCACGGCGCTGCCCCCCGGCCTTGCGCCCCGATGACCCTGCGCCCAAATCTGCCAGAGCAGCAGGGCGGAAAACCGGGATGCTAGCACACGGCTTTGCGCCGCTTCAAGCAGCCAATCGGCGCGTGCGCCGGCGGATGGGGTTGCGGAAAATTCCGAATAAGAAGATGCACCGGGACGTTCCGCCCTTTGATTTTCATGTGGCTTTATTTTCAGCGAGTTACGTCTGGGCAAGGTTGATTGGCTGTTCCGCCCTAAAGTAGCACCTGAACGGGAAGGAAAAGCGAATCGCGCGCAAACAGGACGCGCGACGAGTTGGGGCAGAATGCGGCGGGAAACCCACGCGAAATTGTGACGGAAAGTGTGTCGGGTAGAGTGAGTCGCGACCGTTTGTTTTCTATGACTTACACGTGTTTCTACTCGTCGGGTGTCTCGGGTAGAAATGCAGAGTAGCGACTGCTTAATGGCGAGTGGCGACAGGGTCGAAGTAATCAACTCGCGATTGAGAAAGGCCATCTCGATTTCGTCGCGTTGGGGATGGCGGCAGATGGTGCACTTGCGGGCGTGGCGGGCGATTTCGGGTGGGCAGGACCGGCGGGTGCGCCGACGGCGCAAGGGCGGGGGTTGCTGCGTCATGTATTCGATTCCTCCTATTTCGGTACCCCTCCTAAATTTGCCGCGAAATTCTCAGGAACGGCTCCTCCGCAAATTCCCCGGCTGCTCGCCGATGCGATGGCAAGCCACCCAACCAACGTAGCAACCGAGAGAACGTTTGCCTACTGGTCAGTGGTACAGATGAGGGACAGGTGGTTTTTGGGCCAGGTCCGGGAAGGGGCGCGGGTACGAGCGGTTAATCGGGCGTTCTATCTGGAGTGCTTCGCGACCGGCGGCGTTGTTTTGCTTCAGCGACGGGAGCTGCGTCCAACGTGAGCTGCTCGGCTTGCGGAGCGGCGGCTCTTGGCGCGCGTTTGAACGTCACGTTCGAGGGGTGCGGGTAGCCGATGCCTTTGCCGTCTAGCAACTCGGCAATCGTGAGGATTTGCAATCGAGGATGGCTGCCCCAGGGCGATTTGTAGAATCCTGCCGAGGCGGCTTCGCTATTCATAGGCTTCGTCGGTTCTTCGAGCGTGAGAAGCACGCCGATTTCCGCTTTTTCGCGCTCGATGACGCCGCGGAGATCTCGAATGTCTTTCACGCTGACGTGACCGGATTTTACGGAAAGGATGATCTGCTTCGTGCGGCCCGAATCGCCCTCGTCATGGAAGTAAAGCCGGCCATCGATGCCCTGGTCGCTGCCCTTGCGTTGCTCGCTGCGACGGGCACCGACGAGACCGAGCGCCCACCATTGGAACTGGTAGGGGTCTTCTTTTGCAAGCTCCAGCGCATCGGGAACGGATACTGGCTCGCCGATGACTTCATAAGTTTTCGATATGTCGTCGCCGAAGGCGTCTCGGAGGCGACTTTTGATGAGGCCGATTGCAAGGTGCGTGATGTCGATGCCGATCCATTTGCGGTTCAGTCGCTGAGCGACAGCGATTGCGGTGCCGCAGCCGCAGAAGGGATCGAGGACTGTGTCGCCTTCGTTGCTGCTGGTCTTGATGATTCGTTCGAGCAGCATTTCTGGCTTTTGTGTGGGATAGCCCAGGCGTTCGTCGGCCCTTGAACCAATTGCCGGGATGTCGTCCCAGAGATTCTGTAGTTTTATTCCTGGCGACTCATCAAGATACATTTTGAGGCGCAGCGCGCCCGTCGGCTCGGTTGGAAAATGAAGTCGCCCCTCGGCATCGTATTTGCGTAGACGGGCGATATCGCATGACCAGCCGTGTGGGTGCGGCTTGTAGGTGATGCCGTTGCTGGCCGTATATGGAAAGTGAAGGTTTGGCCGCATGCCGGGATTTCGAAGCGTTACCGACTGCCATTGGCGCCCATCGGGATCGCGGAATTTGAAAGTTGTTTCGATGTAATCAGGTGGGAACTGCGTGAACTGCTGGTTCCAGACGTAGCGGCCGTCGTTTGTATAGACGAGGAGCAGGTCGCAGATCGAGTCGAAATTTCGACTCACGTTTCCGTGGCTGTGGGTTCGCTTCCATGTGATTTCGTTCAGAAATTGGACCGGCCTGAACACGGCGTCCATCAGGAGTTTCAGGTAGTGGCTGGCGGTGGGATCGCAATGGAGATAAATACTGCCGGTCGGTTTTAG
This sequence comes from Candidatus Acidiferrales bacterium, assembly GCA_030038275.1. GTDB lineage: Bacteria > Acidobacteriota > Terriglobia > Acidiferrales > UBA7541 > Palsa-295. The sequence continues at coordinate 33,094 of JASHPG010000034.1, forward strand.
CACTCGGCGGAGTTCGACGAGGCGTGGGGCCATCATGGTGAGGTAGGCGAGCATGTCGTTGGTGCCGAGGAAGCGGCGGAAGGCTTGCATCACGTCCGAAACGCGGCCGCCCGCTTCGACGACTTCCTGATACTGAGCGGCGGAGGCCTGGTTCCACTCCCAGGTGTCCTCGAAGGCCTTGAACTGCGAGGCTGCGCCGGTGCCGTCTTTTTCGGCGAAGAGGACGTTGTAGTCCTGATTGGACTTGAAAGGCGGATCGAGGTAAACGAGGTCGACGGACTCGTCTTTGATGTGCAGGCGGAGAACGTCGAGATTGTCGCCGTAATAAAGTGTGTTCAAGGCGGCCGTAAGCTCGCGCCGAGTGTACCCAGTTGCGAGAATGCAATCAATGCCGCCGAGCGGAGGGGCACTTATGACTAACCCCTGCCGGCCTGAAGGCCGGCGCTACACAACCGTCACCCGTCGACGGCTGCGCGTGCGATGGAGCAAAGGCACGAATCGGCTGGGCTCAGTGGTAGAACCACAGGTCAAGGCAGAGGAAAAAGCAGTAGCGGTCTAGCAGAACGGGCGCGGCAGCGGGACGCTTGCGCTTGAACATCTATGCTATTCTCGCCCCATGGAGATCACTCTCCACATTCCCGACGAAATCGCGCGGAAAGTTTCATCCGAAGGCAAGGACGCCGCGCGAGTCGCGCTCGAAGCGTTGGCGCTTGAGGGCTACCGGACCGAGCGTCTCTCCGAGTCCGCGGTCCGCGAAATGCTCGGCTTCGAGAGCAGAATGCAAGTGCACGCTTTCCTGAAGCAGCACGGTGTTTACCTGCAGTACGATGTTGGAGATTTGGAGCAAGACGCCGAGACCTCCGAACAACTGCGTGGAAGACTCGAACAGCAAAGAGCTTCCGGCAAGTCCCGTTTGGGATGATTGTTGTAGCCGATACCTCCCCGATTAATTATCTCATTCTAATAGAAGAGATCGAGATTCTCACACAGCTCTACGGCACTGTTGTGATTCCCCGCGCGGTGCAAGATGAACTGCTGCGCCCATCGGCACCGGAGTTGGTACGCGCTTGGATGGCTCGGAGGCCCGCGTGGCTTCAGGTTCGAGAGCCGCTCGGAGCGCCAGACGCCTCGCTCGCGGGGCTCGATCCGGGTGAGCGTGATGCGATTCTGATAGCGTCAGAGCTTTGCGCCGATCAATTGATCGCCGACGACCGGCAAGGAAGGCGCGAGGCTCTAAAGCGCGGCATTCGTGTGATGGGCACGCTCGGCGTATTGCGCGAAGCTGCCGTACTGGGATTTTTGGACCTTCGGGAGGCGCTCAGACGCCTTGAAACAACTAACTTCCACGTTAGACCTGATGTGCTGCGCCGCCCGTTGGCGCAGGATTTATAGCAAACCGTGGGAATAAGAAGTTCGATTGCGGACAGGCATCAACGCTGCGATGCGCCGGGCGCGTGTCACTTTTCCCACAGTGGCTTGACGTTTGTACGGGCTGCGGCCAGTATGATTGATTAACGGATTCCAGGGAGCGTTGGCGAATGCCGGAAGGCAAAGGGCTGCTGATCGTGTACACGGGACCGGGCAAGGGGAAAACGACGTGCGCGCTGGGCACGGCATTTCGCGCGGTAGGGCAAGGCTTGCGCGTGCTGATGGTACAGTTTATTAAAGGCTCGTGGCACTACGGCGAACTCGATGCCGCGAAGATGCTGGGCGACGATAAGTTCGAGATTCGTCCCATGGGACGAGGCTTCGTGAAAGTGGGCGGCGCGGAAACCGATCCGGAAGACGTGCGATTGTGCGACGAGGCGTGGCAGTTCGGGCGCGAGCAGATTTACAGCGAGAAATACGATTTGGTGATTCTGGACGAGATCAATTACGTGATCAGCTACAAGATTCTGGATGCGCAGCCGGTGGTCGATGCGCTAGTGAAGCGTCCCGAGCGCGTGCACGTGATCTGCACGGGGCGCAACGCGCATCCGAAGCTGGTGGAAGCCGCCGATCTGGTGACGGAGATGAAGGAAGTGAAGCATCCGTACACGAAAGGGATTCTGGCGCAACGCGGAATCGATTATTAGCGATAATTCCGAAAGAACGCCCATGCTGGCCGAAGCTCCAGAAGCCCTGATCCTCGATCTGTTGCAGTGGCTTTCGGCGCGGGAGCGGCCTTACGAGGAAGCCATGGATGCGTGGAGGACTTCGTGTCCGCGGCTCTCGAGCGGCGCCACGAACGGCGGAAGAGAAACCCGCAAGCGATTAAAAACTCGAGATTCATAGATGACTTGGTTTAAGAGAGAGAAAGCGCCAATTGAAAATCCCACGCCGGTGGACGAGCGGCGCGTCCGAACCGAAGGGCTTTGGACGAAGTGTCCTGGATGCCGCGCGATCATCTGGAAAAAAGACGTCGAGGCGAACTGGGAAGTCTGCCCGAAATGCGAGCACCATTTCCGGCTCAACGCGCGGCGCCGCCTGGAATTGCTGCTCGACGACGATCATCCGTGGACCGAGCACGACGCGGAGCTGCAATCGAGCGATCCGCTGCACTTCGCGGACGTGAAGCCATACGCGAAGAGGCTGAAAGAGGCGCAGGAAAAGCTGGGCATGAGGGATGCCATTCTTACGATGGAAGGGAAGCTCGGCGGGCGTCCGGTGATCTGCTGCTCGATGGAGTTCGGGTTCATCGGCGGGACGATGGGCGCGGTGGTGGGCGAAAAAGTGACGCGGGCCATCGAACGGTCGCTAGAGCAGAAGTGTCCGCTGATCGTCGTTTCATGCTCGGGCGGCGCGCGGATGATGGAAGGCGCCGTCGGGTTGATGCAGCTTGCGAAAGTGGGCGCGGCGCTGGCGCGATTGGATGAGGCGCGCGTGCCGTTCATTTCGGTGCTGACCGATCCCACGACCGGCGGGGTGACGGCGAGTTACGCGATGCTCGGCGATCTGAACATCGCGGAGCCGGGAGCGCTGATCGGATTGGCGGGCCCGCGCGTGATCGAACAGACCATTCGGCAGAAATTGCCCGAGGGATTTCAGCGCGCCGAGTTTTTGCTGGAGCATGGATTCCTGGACGCCGTGGTTCCGCGCAAGGAACTAAAAACGTACATTTCGCGCGCCCTGGGATTCTTTCTCGACAACGCGGCATGAATTACGAAGAGTCCGTCCGCACGCTTCTCTCTCTTGGGCGCGAGTTGGCTTCGCCGCAGCACGCCCACGTGCAGAAATTCGGTCTCGAAAACATCAGCACGCTGGCCGCCGCGCTTGGGAATCCGCACCACGCCGCGCCGTGCGTGCACATCGCGGGAACGAACGGCAAAGGCTCGACGGCGGCGATGCTCGAGTCGATTTTGCGCGGCACGGGATTGCGAACCGGGCTGTACACGTCTCCTCATCTGGTGCGCATCAACGAGCGCATTCGCATCGGCGGCGACGATATTTCCGACGAGGAATTCGCCGCGACTTGGACGCGCGTGCAGGCGACGATCGAATCACTGCTCGCCAGCGGTATGCTGGCCGCGCATCCCACTTACTTCGAGTGCATCACGGCGATGGCGTTCGTGGCGTTCGCCACGCGCGGCGTGGATTTCGCGGTGTACGAAACGGGGCTGGGCGGGCGGCTGGACGCGACCAACATCGTGCGGCCGGAAGTGGCCGCGATCACGTCGATCGATTTCGATCACGAAGATTATCTTGGCCACTCGATACAAGAAATCGCCGGGGAAAAGGCGGGGATCATCAAGGCCGGCGCTCCGGTGGTTAGCTCCGCGACGAGGCCGGAAGCGCGCGAGGTGATTGCAAAGCGCTGCCGCGAATTGAACGTGCCGCTGGTGGAAGTCGATGGGGCGTGGCGGCTGGAAGATGTCCTTTCGGAGAGCGGTTGCTACGGAGCGGCCGCGGTTTCCGCGGAAGGTGAAAAAAGGATTCGCATCGAGCCTCCGCTGCCTGGGCGATTCCAGATTCGCAACGCGCTGACGGCGGCGACAGCCGCGCGGTTGCTTTCCGAACGCGGTTTCGCGATTAGCGACGAAGCGATCGAGAGGGGGATTCGCGGCGTGCATTGGCCCGGCAGGCTGGAGCGGCTGATGGCGCGTCCCGCCGTTTACATCGACGGCACGCACAATCCGGGCGGCGCGCGCGAGTTGCTGAAATTCTGGGAGGAAAACTTCGCGGGACGCCGCATCGTGCTGGTATATGGCGCGATGCGCGACAAAGCCGTGGATGAAATCGCCGGGCTGCTATTTCCGCGCGCCGATCTGGTGGTGATCACGGAGCCGCACCAGCCACGCGCGATTTCCGCTCCGTTGCTTGCGGAAATGACCGCGCATCTCGCGCGGAAGTCGATGCTCGTTCGCGAACCAATCGCCGCTTTGGAGCGGGCTATCGAGCTTGCGGGGCCCGAGGATACGGTATTTGCCACCGGATCGCTGTATCTCGTCGGCGACTTGCGCGCTTACTGGAGCGGCCGTTCCGTGGTGGCGTCCGCGCCAAGCCAAGCATCGTCGCCTGGGAAGCAACGCGCGTAGTCGCGCGGCGGATTGCGAGGCAGTTTGGCCGCATCCTGCAATGGGAACTCCAGTCGATGGAACTTTAACGATGGCCCCGAAAAGCATCTACAAGCATTACTCCCCTGCCAACATTCTCTGCCATTAGGCTATTGACATTCCGGTTTACTTTAAGTTAGCGTTGCGCCACTTCACTGTTTTTATATGGCACCGGGAATGGACCGTGGCGGAGACCGTCTGCCGCCTAAGTGCAATCGCTTCCGCGTGCGGCGTAGAAGAGGCGTCCGATGAACCGAATCCTTCGATGCAGTTCGCAGGTGATCGTGGTAGCGGCGGTGATTTTGATGGCGCGCGTGATGCCCGCGTTTGCCACGGTCGGATGGCTGCCGGTATCGGCCGACGATCTGGCGCTGAAGGATAATCCCAAGGAGCCGGGCGCCGACGCGATGATTTTATATCGCGAAGTTACCGTGGATGCCCGAAAAGCCAATATTTCCGGCGATTCGCTTGAGGAATACGTCCGGATAAAAATCTTCACACAGGCTGGAACGAAATACGGGCACATCGAGATTCCGTACGACCAAAGCTTTGAGACAATTCCTTACGCCGGCGGCCGCACGATACTTCCGGACGGCACGATTAAGGATTTCGACGGCCAGGTACTGAACAGCACGCTTGTGCGCACAGGAGGAGTCGAATATTTCGCGAAGACATTCACGCTACCGGATGTCCAGCCGGGCTGCATTATTGAGTACAGGTACGACCGGCAAGCGCGGCCTGGATGGTTGCACGACGAGGGCTGGACCTTATCCAGCAACATGTACACTCGCGAGGCTCACTTTACTTACTATCCGAACGATATTTTCGATCAAGCCGGCTATCACGCGCAGTACCGGCCTTACCTGCTCCCGGCCGGCGCGAAAATGAAAGAGAACGCGGACCACTCGTACGCGATGGAGCTTCACGATATAGCGGCCATTGTGGATGAGCCGTTGATGCCTCCGAAGGCCGCGATGGAGCCAAGCGTCGAGTTCTATTATGTGACCCCCGGCGAGCCCGATCCCACCGATCCACCGACAAAATTCTGGAGCCATTACGCGAAACAGTGGAGCGGCGAGATATCGCATTTCACTGATAAGAAAGACGCGCTCAATCAGGAGATCTCGAAGATTCTCTCGGCAGGCGATTCTCCCGAGATGAAGCTACGGAAGATTTACGCGCGCGTGGAGCAGATTCGCAATTTGAGCATGGAGGACTACCGAACTCAGAAGGAGACGAAGGCCGAGGACCTGAAGCCGGATGGCAACGTGGCTGACGTGCTGGAACGCGGCTACGCGACGGGACATCAGATCAATCTGACTTTCATTGGGCTCGCGCGCGCAGCGGGATTCGACGCAACCGAGGTCTTCGTTGCGCCGCGTAATACCTCTCTCTTCATACCGAATCAAAATGACATCGGAGAACTGAGCGCCGAGCTGGTCTGGGTGAAGGCAGGATCGCAGGAGTACTATCTCGATCCCTCCGCGCGCTATTTCCCGTTCGGCGTGCTGCCGTGGTACGAGAGCGAGGCCGGCGGCATCCGCGTGGATGGACATACTCCGACGATTATCACCACTCCTAACCCGAGCTCGTCACAAGCAACGATCGTGCGCACGGCGAATTTGACGCTGCAGCCTGACAATTCGATTTCGGCGACGGTTCAAATCGACTTTACGGGACTCGAAGGCGGGATGTTGCGGTATTCCGACCGGAAAGACGATCAAACTGGCCGCACGAAGGATTTGGAGAGCCGGATTAAGGATTGGCTGCCTATCGGCTCGGAATTCAGCATCACGAAAATCGATGACTGGGACGACATCGAAAAGCCGCTGCGAGTGGAAGGAACTCTGAAGCTTGCGTCGTATGGGAGCACCGCGTCGCGCGACATGCTCCTGCCGCTGGACATATTTCAAGCTACACAGGCGGGAGATTTTGCGGAGCAAACCAGGCACAATGCGGTTTATTTCCAATATCCCTATCAGGAGATCGACACCATCACGGTGAATCCTCCGCCCGGATACAAAATTGAGGCGATGCCAAAACCGCAAAAGATCGACCTGAAGGCCGCGGTTTATGACATCACAGTGGCGAGCCAGGGGAATTCGGTCGAGGTCAACCGCCATCTGACGATTGACGGCGTGCTTTTCGCGAAAGAAGCGTATCCCACTTTCCGTGCATTTTTCGGGCTCGTGCGGACCAATGACAATGCGCAGATGGTGCTTGAAAACACGCAGACCGGCCAGCTTAATTAACCGGCTGGTTGTGGCTGGAGTGGCTGGTGCCGTCCTGCTCGCTTGCGGCGCCTCGCGTGCTAGCGCGGGCAGTTCCGCGCCTGATTGGCTCAGCGTAGCGGCCCAGCAAAAGCTGCCCGCTTATCCGAAAGATACGAAGGCCGTCATCTTGCTCGACGAGACGGCAATCACGGTTCAAAGCAACGGCGATATTTATACGCGGCATCGTGCCGCGGTTCGTCTGATGCGCCCGGAAGCCCGGGACGACTACGGCGGCATAGCCGTGGATTTCGATAAAGACACAAAGATCGAGTCCCTCAACGCGTGGACCATTGAGCCGGATGGACGCGTAATCGCGGTTGGCGAAAAAGATGCGATCGAACACGGGTACCTTAGCGATCTCGAATACGACGACGTAAAAGTGAAGGCTCTCGAGTTTCCAGATGCTTACCCGGGCCGCGTCGTGGGATTCGAGTACGTGCAGCGCGACCGGCCCTACGTATTCGAGGACGATTGGTGGTTTCAAGACCAATCGCCGGTTCGCACCGCGCGCTTGATCCTACAGGTCCCCTCGGGATGGGAATTCACGGCGAACTGGTTCAATCACGCCGAGATGAAACCCCAAACTCCGGCGCCGAACGAATACGTATGGGAAGTGGACGATCTGCCCGGCATTGAAATCGAGCCACAGATGCCTCCGTGGAGAACCGTGGCTGGCTGGATGGGGCTCAAGTATTTTCCCAGCGATCCTGCTCTCCGAGCGAAGTCCACTGGCTCTTGGACGGATATCGGACTTTGGTACGACAACCTTACGAAATCGCGCCGGGACGCTACTCCGGAGATCCGGCAAAAAGTCGCTGAGTTGACCGCGGGTGCTACCGGGACGCTGCAAAAGATACGGGTCCTTACGGACTACATGCAGCGAAACATACGCTATTTCGCGGTTGAAATCGGCATCGGCGGCTACCAGCCGCATAGCGCAGCGGAGGTATTCGCACGCCAATACGGAGACTGCAAGGACAAGGCGACTTTATTGAGCGCAATGTTGCGCGCAATCGGGATTGAATCTTATTACGTGATAATCGATACGAATCGTGGGCTCGTCAATTCGGATTACCCCTCCATCGATTTCAACCACGTAATTTTGGCGATACGCCTGCCGGATGGCATCGATGATGCTAATTTGTATTCCGTGATCGATGACCCTAAACTGGGCCGACTGCTGATTTTCGATCCCACGAACGAGTATGTTCCTCTTGGCTATATCCCCTCGTACCTTCAGGATTCATACGCTCTGGTAATTGCCCCAGATGGCGGGCACATCGAGAAGATTCCGCTGCTGCCGCCATCGACGAACCGGTTGCTCCGCACAGCGAAGCTGACGCTTACGCCCACCGGCAATCTTTCCGGAGAAATTCAGGAACTACGTTGGGGCGCGCCCGCTTCCGAGGAGCGGCAAATGTTTCTAAGCCTTCAGCCCTCCAAGCGCGAGGAGGTCTTTGATAATTTTCTGGGAGAATTTCTGAATAGCTTTCAGCTTACGGGAGCTTCGCTGGGGAACTTGAACAATTACGGCCAGACGCTGACGCTCGATTATAAATTCTTCGCGCCAGAGTACGCGAAATCGGCCGGTAATTTGCTGATCCTTTCCCCGCGCGTGGTCGGAGACAAGTACACCAGCGATCTCGATCTTTTTACGGTGAATGGCAAGCCGCGCCAGTACGCGATCGAGTTCGACGAGGCGACGTTGCAAACGGATGTTTTCGACATTACGTTGCCGGCCGGATACGTGCCGGACGGTTTACCGCGACCGGTGCAGGCATCGTGCGACTACGCGATGTATCGCAGCGACACGACGATCAAGGACGGCGTGTTGCACTATCAGCGCACGCTGGAAATCAAAGACGTGGTTGTGCCGAAAGATAAGCTTCCGGAAATTCGCGCTTTCCTCCAGCAGATCGCGGCCGATCAGACGGCCGCGGCGGTGCTCAAGAAGGTTTCCCCCGTAGCAGCGGAAGTCCGCTAGCGACGGCAGCCAATCGGCGCCTCCGGCCATAAACTTCCGCCGTTATTACCAGCTTCAGACTAGTTGTGGGGAGGCGCCTGCGTGGCTAGCTTTTCTCGCTCAGGCGCTCGCGCACTTGGTCGCTGAGCGCTTTGCCGTCGATGGCCTTTCCCTCGAGGCGCGCTCGCGCCGCCTTGATGACGGCGCCCATCTGCTTCAGGGAATCGGCGCCAGTTTCGGTGATCGCCGCTTCGACGGCGTGCTTGATTTCCGAGTCGCTCGGCGCGGCCGGCAAATACTTCTCGATGATGGCGATTTCCTTGGTTTCTTTGTCCGCCAGATCCTTGCGGCCGCCTTTGGTGAACTGATCGACGGACTCGCGCCGCTGCTTCACCAGCGTTTGCAGCACCTGCAAGGATTCCAGATCGTCGAGCGCGCGCACTTTCTCAATTTCCTTGTTTTTCAGCGCGCTCTTCATCATGCGCAGAACGCTCAGGCGCAATTCGTCTTTTTGCTTCATGGCGGCAGTCAAATCCGCCTGAATGCGATCGAGATAGCTCATTTGCGTTTGGCTCCCTGAATTGTAGCGCCAGAATATCACACAGTTCGCGAGGCTCTCCTTGGACTTCGGTTTGCTCGCATGGCTCCGGGCGAATTGCGAGGGCGCAATTGACACGCCCCGCTTCACCCGATAACCTTGTGAACCATGAAAATTATCATCGCAGATAAGATTAGTCCGCGGGGTATCGATCTGCTCCGCGAGAAGCAAGGATGGAACGTCGTAACCCCCACGCCCGCGTCGCTGCCCAGCGAAATTGCGGATGCGGACGCTCTGGTGGTGCGCAGCGCAACCAAAGTGACGGCTCCGCTGATCGAAGCCGCCAAGCGCCTCCGCGTGATTGGACGTGCCGGAGTCGGCGTGGACAATGTGGACGTCGAAGCGGCTACGCACCGTGGCATCGTGGTGATGAACACGCCCGGCGGCAATGCCGTCAGCGTGGCGGAACATACGCTAGCGCTGTTGCTGGCGCTGGCGCGCTCCGTGCCGCAGGCAAACTCCTCGATCCACGCTGGCAAATGGGAAAAATCATCTCTATCGGGCACCGAGTTGCGCGGCAAAACCATTGGACTGATCGGATTGGGCCGCGTGGGCATGGAGGTGGCGCGCCGCGCCAGCGCGCTGGACATGAAAGTGCTCGCGTACGACCCGTACGTGGCCCCCGCCGCCGCGCGCGAAGCGGAAGCGGACCTTGTTTCGCTCGACGATTTGCTGCGCCAATCGGACGTGATCTCGCTGCACAGCGCGCTCACCCACACCACGGAAAAAATGATCGACGCGGCGGCCATCGCGAAGATGAAGAAAGGCGCGCGCATCGTCAATTGCGCCCGCGGCGAAATGATCGACGAAGCAGCGCTTGCGGAAGCGCTGCGTTCAGGCCAGCTTGCCGGAGCGGCTCTTGACACGTTCGCGCAGGAGCCGCCGAAAACGTCTCCGCTGATCGGGCTGCCGAACGTCGTCGCCACGCCGCATATCGCCGGTTCGACCGCTGAGGCGCAGGAGGAAGTGGGAATCGCCATCGCGCAGCAAGTGCGCGATTATTTGGCGGAAGGAGTCGTACGCAACGCGGTGAATTTGCCGCCGATGTCTCCCGATCAATATCGTCGCTTGCGGCCGTACCTCGAACTGGGCGAGCGGCTCGGCTCGTTCATCGCGCAGGCCGCGCCTTCGCCGGCGTTCAGCCGCGCGCTGATACGCTACACCGGCGAGCCCGCCGAGCTTGGCTCGCATATGATTCGCAGCGCAGTGCTGGCGGGCATCCTCAACGTGGTGCTGGACGAAAAGGTGAACCTGGTGAACTCCGCGGAATTGGCGGCCGCGCGGGGATTGGTGGTCGAAGAATCCACGCGGCGCCGCGAGCGCGGCTTTCCGAACGCCGTCGAAGTGGCCATCGCCGACGGCGGCCGTGAGCTTTCCGTGGAAGGCTTTGTCGGGCAGGACGGCGCGCCGCGCATTCTGGCGCTGGATGGCATCAGCGTCGAAGTCCCGCTCGAAGGCACTTTGTTGATTTCCCGCAACATCGACGTGCCCGGCGTGATCGGCCGGATCGGCACGGAACTTGGCGGCCTGGGCATTAACGTAGCCACGTTTGCCCTTGGACGCCGCGCGCCAGGCGGAGGCGCCGAAGCGCTCGCCGTCGTCGGGCTCGACGGCAAAATAGACGCGTCGCTAGTGCAGCGCATTCGCGCTCTGCCATCCATCACGGACGCTCGCCTGGTGCATTTGCCGGCCGCGGCGCAGGCTCGCGCCGCATCCTAGCTGAAGGATGAGCACCACCGTCCAAATTCGGCCGGTTCCCGTTCCCGAGCCGGGGCTTACTCCGGACGAGATGATCGAGCGCGCTCGCGCCCTGCAACCGCGTTTGCGCGAAGAGCAAGACGCCACCGAAGCTCGCGGGCACTATTCACCGGAGCTGCATCAGGCGTTTCGCAAGGCGGGATTTTACCGCTGCCTGCAGCCGCGCCGGTTCGGCGGCTACGAATTCGACCTCAAAACCTTCTACCGCATTGCCATTGAACTCGCGCGTGGAGACCCGTCCGCGGCGTGGTGTCTGATCCTCGGCGCGGGGCATTGCCTGATGCTCGGTTCGTATTTCGACGCCGAGGCTCAGGCGGCTGGGTTTGGTCCCGAAGGCGAGTTTTGCGCGCCCTCTGTCGCGGCGCCTACGGGCACGGCCACGCGCACTGGCGACGGGTGGGTCGTTCACGGCAGGTGGGCGTATGCCTCTGGCGCGCCCTATTCGACGCATTTCATGCCGTGCGTGACGATCCCCGACGAGAAAACCGGCCGCTCGAAGCTCGGCGTCGCGCTGATTCCGCGCGCGCAGTGGAAGATGCTCGATGATTGGGGCGCCATTCTGGGCATGCGCGGCAGCGGCTCGAATTCCATCGTGGTCGATCGGGCGCGCGTTCCCGAAAATCACGTGATCGAGCTCGACATGCTCGACGTGGACGTTTCCAAAGGCACTCCCGGCTCGCATCTGCACGGCAATCCCATGTACGCGGGCCGCTGCTCGTCTTTCTTCCACGCCGAACTCGTTTCCCTGATGACCGGCCTCGGCCTCGCCGCTCTGGACGAATACGAGTCGATCATCCGCACGAAAAATACGCTCTTCCCGCCGATCATGCTTCGCTACGAGCACCACGATTACCAGCGCGCCTTCGGACTCGCGCTTGGTTTGGTTGGCGCGGCGCGGCAGCTTGCTCTAGGCGCGAGTGAACGCTACGCCGAATATTGCAGGCGGGGGTACGAAGGCGGCGAACCGTTCACGCTTCGCGAAGATCTGGAGCTATTCGCCATTCTCGAGCACGGCGGGCGAATGGTCTGGGAGGCCGTGGAACTCTTGTTTCGCACTTCCAGCAGCGCGGGCGCGAAAAACGGTCAGCGCATGCAGCGCTATTACCGCGATATTTCCATCTATCGCGGCCATCTTTCCGCGCAGTACGAAGTCGTCGCCGAGCGCCTCGCGCTCGTTCATCTCGGACTCGCCGGTCCCAACGCGAAAACGCGCCTGTCGCATCAAACGTAACGCCGCCCGCGCGGCTGGCGGTCGCGAGCCGACGAGTCCAGTTTTATGACTCTTTCGTGGACTCGTCTACCAGAGTCACTGTGGCGCAAACGTTCGTCAGGCCTTGGTCTCGCGCATGCGCTTCGGCCAGATGCCGCTTTTCCCCGGCGAAAGTATCCCGTTCGGATCGAGCGCATCTTTAATTGTTTCGTGCAGCCGCCGCAGCGCGTGATTGTTGTAGGAATATTTGCTCGACACCAGGTCCATGAACGCCGTGTGCGTGCGATATTCGCCCCAGCCGTGTTCCGCCGCCACCTGCGCCAGCTTTTCGAATACTTGGCGGGTGCGCTGGTTCTGCTCCACGTTGTGCTCGATTGGGAATCCGAATAGCAGCACGAACGAACGCGGGAAGAAACTCCACGGCAGCGCGAAAAACTGATTTCGCGGCGCAACGCCCAGTTCGGCGTACGCCTCGCCGAACACTTTCAGCACGTCGAACACGGTCTGGCCATCCATCGGAACGATCGGCGAGAAATCCAGATGGCCGGCGGTCGATTGCAGCATGCTGAAAATCGAAAGATTCGGGATACCCAGCGCGATCTGCGGCGCGTTTTCGAGTTCTTGCGGCGAGAGCGGAAACGTGTAGTGGCGCCCGTCCTTGAATTTCGCGCCGGGAATCGCCGAGAATTTCTCCTGCGTGTATTCCCACTGCGCGTCGATGATTTTTTGCGGACCCCAGTAGTGGAGTTCGGCGCTCCAGTAGGGCAATCCCTTTTCCTCGCCGAGTTTGTCCAATTCCGCCACGGTCGGGCCGCCCGGAACGTCCAGCACGCCGCCGCCCTGTGAAACACGGTAATCCAGCAGCGGGCTTTCCAGCAGCATCGTCCCGCGCACGATGCCGGAATTCATCAGGTAGTCAAGCGTTTCGACGAACGGAATCAGGTCGTCGTGCTTCCGCACCATCACGGTTCCGTCGCGATACGCTTCCGGCGCGGGCATCAGCCAGACGCCCATCTTCGTGACGACGCCGAAATTCGATTGCGTGAAAATTCCATCCACGTACGGCCCGAATCCATATTTGTACTGCTGCCATGTTTTCGCGGCGGGCAACGCGCCCATTCCCGTGCGCACCACATCCCCGTTGGCCAGCACCACTTCCATTCCGCATACGGACCCGAAGTGGTCGCGCATTGGCGTGCGTCCGCCGCCGCGGTCGAGGGAGTTGCCCACCGGGCTTCCCCAGCCAGGATCGGGAGGATCGATCCATACTTTCAAGCGCCGCTCTTGAATGTAGCGATAGAGATCGAAATAATTCACCCCAGGTTCAACCAGCGCGTAGGCGTTCGCTTCGTTTACTTCCAGAATGCGATTCATGCGTTTCAGATCGAGCACCACGCTGCCGGAAAGCCGCGGCGCGGAGCCGCCGTACGCCAGGTTTTTCCCCGTGGAAACCGTCCACAATGGAATTTTGAATTGATTCGCGATGCGCAGCACCGCCTGGATTTGCTCCACGCTGTCCGGCGCTACTGCCGCGGATGGAACCGGGTCCTGCGGCTCGTGCCAGAACGGCGAGTATGCGTCGCGGTACGAATCCACATCTGCTTCGGACGAAAACACCCACTCGGGCCCGACCGCTTTCGAAAACTGGTCGAGCGCGGTGGAAAAATCCTGCGGCGTCACGCCGGGCGGCACTCTCATCTGGTGCTCCTCTGAAAAATGGATGCTTTCGGGCTGCGATAGGACCACAGCACTCGCTTAGTTCGTCGCCGAGACGGCGATATCCGAAAGCCGCTGGCATCGCTCGATATTCCGAGATTCTTCCATCACACCGGCGGAAACGAAGGCGAAAGTCATATCCAGCTCCGGATCGATCCAATAGAACGAGCTTCCCGCTCCGAAATTGCCGAAGGTTCGCGGCGAAGTCATCGTCCCGAAATGATGCTGCCGGATTGCCTCGCCGCGCAAAAAGAAGCCGATTCCCAGATAGGCTGGCGCCGGCTCCCATCCGCGCATGATTGCCAGCGGCTTAAACAGCTCGTTTGGCCGGTCGCCGGTTTGGTTCCGCGTCGCAATATCCAGAATGCGCGGCGAAATAATGCGTACGCCGTCGAGTTCTCCACCGCGCCGCAGCATCTCCGCGAAACGGTGCATATCTCCGGCTGTTGTCACCGCGCCCACCCACGGCATTTCGGCGTTCTCTTCTTCAAACGCTCCATTCGGTCCCAGGTTGCTATGCCCTAAATGATCGATGGGCGAGCGGTCCATGAAAACCGGCACGATCTTCCGCGAGCGCAAATCCGCGCGCACGCCAATCGACGTTTCGCGCATCTTCAGTGGCTCCAATAGATCCTCTTCCGCGATTTTTCGGTAGCGCCGCTTCTTCGCGTCGGTCCGCTGCAGCATTTCGCCCAGCAGCGCGTGCGCGGCCATCGGCGCATACGTTGCCAATTTACCCGGCTCTTCCACGCAATGCAGGTACTTGCAAATTGCCGCGATGACTTCGTCGAGATGATCGATGTACATCCCCGGCTTCGGCGTGAAGACGCTCGGCAGCCCGGACGTATGCGTCAGCAGGTGATACACCGTGATCTTCTCGCGCCAGCCGCCTGAAAATTCGGGTATCACTTCGGATACTTGGGTCGTCAGCGCAAAATCGCCGCGTTCGATGGCGCGAAACACAAGCACGCTCGTCAGCGCCTTCGTCGTCGAGAAAATATTGAAGATGGAGTTTTTCTTCAGCGGCTGCTTGTGCGCCGCGTCGGCGTATCCGATCGCTTCGTGCAGCCCG
>JASHPG010000006.1 GCA_030038275.1 Candidatus Acidiferrales bacterium
CAAGGGGCGCGGGAGCGGAGCCCGCGATGTTCGATCAACAGATCAGCTATATGTGCCAGTCGGTGGTCGGAGGGTCGGGCGCCTTGGCGATACTCGATCCACTGGTGGCCCAGCGATTGGTCGCACAAGGATACGACAATAAGCAAAAGCTAGCGGATTGGGTGTTCAAAAACACGAAGCGCACAGTAAAAGATTTCAAGGAGTCGTTCCTGGCGCCATTTCATCTGTACCCGCTCGGGCTGCAGGGAAGAGAACCCTACGCGAGCTGGTACAAAATGCCGGATGATGCGGAAATTCCGTTTTTCATCTCGGAAAGGCAGATCAATTTTGTGATTTGCGGCGGACAGGCCAACGCGTTTTTCCAGATCGCGAACATGGACCACAGCCGCAGCGAATCGATCGACAAGTGGGCGTAATGTAGGGCGGTTTTATGGCGATTGTCTGATCGAGAGCATTAGGCCAACGGGGACGCTGTATTCAGGGCCTAACAACTGCACGACTGCGAGTTTGTGAGCGTGGCCTCGCGAGTAGCAGTCATCTAGCCGCAGAAAATCGAGTAGAATCGGCTTGTAGTGGGCGTGTAGCTCAGCTGGGAGAGCACCTGCTTTGCAATCGAGCAGGCTCAATCACATAAGTGCCGCATCTGGTGTCGCTTACGCGGAAACATGCGGTGCAACCGATTCTTGAATTGGACCGACGTTGGACCGAATGCGTGGCTGCCGACTCCAACCCTACCAGCGGCTACTTTGCTTTCTCTGTGTCGGCTGCACTGCCGCGTAGGAAAGCAGCATGGTTGCAAGGGTGAACCAAGGGGCAGTTTTGCCGGTGAACTGCTCTAGCCGTCGTGGCTACGAGCACTTTTGCGACGGGTCGTCGGTCGCTTTTGCCACGCTATAGGAGGGTTAGCGCCTCATTCCACGCACTCACTTTCTACGTCCTGCCCAATACACCCGGGCGCAAGGTGCGTGGCCGAGGCGCACCTTGCGATCCGGGCGTACACTGCAAACTTGAACGGCTAGACTACTTCACACACGGTCATCGCGCCATCTTTCCAAATGTTGATTCCCGTGAAGCGGTTAGCCACTTAGAGCGCTGTAACACCTCGTTCTTGATTTCGAATGCGGATGGCTTCATCTACTTTCGAGATGAAGATCTTTCCGTCTCCAATTTTTCCCGTCGCAGCCGTTTTTAGAATCACCTCAATGATCGAATCAACGAGTTTGTCCTCTGTCACGACTTCGATTTTGATTTTGGGCAGCAGATCCACGCTGTATTCATGGCCGCGGTACATCTCCGTATGGCCTTTTTGTCGGCCATGCCCGCGCACCTCGGAGACAGTCATGCCGTCGATCCCTAAATCGACCAAACCGTCTTTTACGGCATCGAACCTGTTGGGCTGAACAATTGCCTCGATTTTTGTCACTTCGGTTCCTTTCACTATCGGAACTACCTCTTAAAGTCCCGACGTCTAGATATTTGTCTTGTAATCCGGGCCAGCTTGGCTCGCCGCCGATCTGGCCCGGATTAGCGCACGGCGCCTAGTCTCCGTGCTGTGAGATTGGTGAACGAGCCATAACGGTCGGCGCAGGCAAGACGGTCTCTTTTGTCATGCCGGCCGGGGCACCTAGTGACGACAGGACATATTCGGGATAAGCGGATATACCGTGTTCGTGAAGGTCCATGCCGTGGGTTTCCGCTTCTGCCGGCAGGCGGAGCAGTCCCATGGCATTGACCGCGAGCATGACGACCATCGCCACTGAGAACGTCGCCAAGGTGATGCAGGCACTGCCGATGATCTGCGCAATCAGCACGTGCGTGCCACCCCCGTAAAAAAGCCCAGTCAACGGAGCGCTGTTGTCTGGAGCAACTGGGCCGGTGGCGCCGTACTTACCGCAGGCAAATAAACCGAGCGAGAGGGTTCCCCAAATACCGCAGATGCCGTGTACGGGAACCGCTCCGATCGGATCGTCGATTCGCAGCCATTCGAGAAGATCAATTCCCCAAAGAACGAGCACTCCGGCGACAGCGCCAAGGAGGACTGCTCCCGTGGGGCTGACCCAGTAGCAGGGGCAAGTGATGGCTACCAATCCGGCGAGGAATCCGTTAGTCGTAAAACCGGCGTCCCATTTTTGGGTGGTAAAGTAACCGTAAATGATGGAGCTGAGGCCCGCCGCGCATGCCGCGAGCGTTGTGTTCGTGGCCACACGCCCGATGCCTACAAAGTCCATCGCCGAAAGCGTGCTGCCCGGATTGAAACCATACCAGCCAAACCACAGAATCAATCCGCCGCTGACTGCTATCGTCAGGTCGTGAGGCAGCATCGGCGCGCCGCCGTCTCGTTTGAACTTCCTGCCCAGCCGCGGCCCCAAAACGATCGCGCCCGCTAATGCGATAGAGCCGCCGATTGTGTGAACGACCGTTGAGCCTGCGAAGTCGTGGAAACCCATCCCGAGTGACGGGAAGAAGTTTCCTGTGCTGCCCATATTGGCGAGCCAGCCGTCTGGTCCCCAAGCCCAGTGCCCGATGATCGGATAAATGAAGCCGGTGACGCAGACGCTGTAGAGCAGGTCGCCGATGAATCCGGTGCGGCCGATCATCGCGCCAGACGTAATTGTCGAGCAGGTGTCGGCAAATGCGAACTGGAAGATCCACACCGCCAGGAAAGCTACTCCGGTGGTCTCGTAGGTAGCTGGCGCGTTCTGGAGGAAGAACCAGTGATATCCAATGAAACCGTTTCCGTGGCTGAACATAAACGCAAAGCCGATGGCGTAGAAGAGAATCCCGCACAAGCACGTGTCAACCACGCATTCCACGAGCACGTTCACGGTCTCGCGGGAGCGGCAGAAGCCCGCCTCCAGCATGGTGAAACCCACCTGCATGCCGAAGACAAGGAACGCGGCGATAAGCGTCCATGCCGTGTTCACTGGATTCACAATGTCCGCCGCCTTTACGGGCGCGCTGTCTGCCAAGACCTTGGTGAAAAATAGAGACGAAACCACAGCCATCACAGCCAGCGTTGACAACACGCCGATCACCTTGCCTGCCAGCAAGGTCCCGCCGTACCACTGCCATTCAGGTTGGCGTAGGCGGTGCCACAAGCGGGCGAGTTTTTGCGAAAATGTAAGGTGTTTCTCTTCCTTTCGTCGTTTTGTACCAACTCTTGTTCCGAACATTCGATGTCTCCTTTTCACATCGTTTCTCGGTTAATTTGAACCGCTTGTTTTACCCGGTCCCCACTCCTGAAGTTCTTGCGTCGGGTGGTCCTCGGTGTCTTCGCCGCCCATTCCTGTATGTGGGCAGTAGCGAGTCGGACGCACGCGATTGATCTCTACGAAAACTTCGCTTCATCGGCGCAGACTCTCTCGATCCCGGCGTGCTCGGTCACCACTGAGCCGTCGGCTTGCAATGGTTCCAAAACTCCCTCACCGAGCCAAAACTGAAAGCCGCACAGCTTCGCTCGCATGGCTAAAGACCGAACTGTGGTTGGTGCGCGCTCAGCTCGATGCACGCAGCCTCTGACAATCAGCTCTTGGGAGCCGCCGGGAAGTTGGCGGTAGACCTGCAACAGAGCACTTTCAACACCGGAAAATACTTGAAATAACAGGGTCCGCACTGCGATGGCATCCTCGAGCGCCTGCCGTGACGCGTTGCGCTCGCCGACAGCCCTTGGCAGAGTCGAATCCCAATCATCGGGCGGACGCGCAACCCAATCGCATTCGACAGCAGAACCTTGAAACTCAAACCGCAGCAGCCTCAGAGGAGCTCGCGACAGGCTCCCGAAGCGCGGCTGTCCTCGCATTTTTCGGAGAAGATTTCCGATCTCGCGTAGGCATTTCTCCACGATCCAGATCTCCCGGCTCGGCGCATGGTTGCGTTCGAGCAATGAAGTGTCGAAAGCGCTCGCGCGCTGGGCGCGCGCAGGGAAATTCAATGCGCGTGTTGCTACACCCGAGGCTTTCCGCTCGCAGTCCGCATAGACTGCAAGACAACAACGCGCTGCGGCTCCTCGACGAGCTCTATGTAACGATTAGCTGGACACGGCGTCGTGTCCGAGAAGAACAACCCACATCAGCAGCGACCGCTGAATGCGAAACCCGTCTGCCTTCGTCATCGAAGGAGGGAAGAAACGACTTATCATCGTCGTTCTACGCGCAGTGTGCAATCGAACGGCTGGAGTGTCAAATCCAAGTTTTCAATCACAATGATTCGATTTCGACAGGTGCGGACTTAATGAAGATCTCGGCTTAGCGGGAGGAGCGCTTCAGGTCGTCGTTCAGAATTACCGACTCGGCGATCTCTTTCATCGACTTGCGCCGCTGCTGGCTTTCGCGCTGAAGGATTCGGTATGCCTCGGTCTCGCTGATCTTGATCTCGCGCTGCAGAACGCCTTTGGCCCGCTCCACGATTTTCCGCGCTTCGAGTTTGCCAGATAGCTCGGAATTCTCCGATTCCAGCCGCGCACGTTCCACCTCGGCACCAACCAGGAATCCAATGGCGGAAGCGAGGCCGATTTCGCGCTGCGTGTACACGTGCGACGCTCGGCTCTGCACGTTGATTACACCCAGCAAGCGCCCACCGCTTACGAGGGGTACCGAAAGAAATGCTTCAAAACGATCTTCCGGCAGCTCGTTGAAAACCTTGAAGCGGGAATCCTGAAAAGCGCTTTGCCCTACGGCCACTGGCCTACGATGTTCCGCCACCCAACCGGTGATTCCTTGCCCGACCGGCATCTTCACGCGGCCGATGCTTTCCGGATGCGGATTTTTGGACGCGCGCAGCACCAGGTCACCGCCTTCCATGATGTACACCATGCAGGAGTCGCACTCGACGATCGCGGCAACGAACTCGACAACTTCGTTCAGCACCTGATTCAACGCCTCCGCAGCCGAAAGCCGGCTAGCCATTTTGCCGAGCACGGCGATATCGAACGAGAGTTCGCGTTCTTTTGATGCCAACCGCACTATGCGCGATTGGAACGAATCGAGTTGCGCCTGCTCTTCTCGCCGTACGCGATCGCGCGCGAGAGCCTGTTCGATGGCGTTCAGCAAATCTTCTTTCTGGAAAGGCTTGGAGAGAAACTCCACCGCGCCCGCTTTCATCGCTCTTAGAGTTATAGGGATATCGCCATGCGCCGTGATGAAGATCACCGGAATCTGCAATCCGGCGTGCTTCATTTCGTCTTGAAAATCGAGGCCGTTCATGCCCGGTAAGCAGACGTCGAGTACTAGGCAGCTCGGAACGTCCGCGTGCTCCGTCTTCATAAATTCCTCAGTCGAGCCGAACGAGTCGGCATGGAATCCCACAGACTTCAGCAGGCTGCGGACGGAATCTCGGATCGAAGCATCGTCGTCAACGATGTACACGGCAGAGCGAACTTCCGTGGCGATCATATGCGAGCCTCGACCGGCAAAGTAAATTGGACAACCGCTCCGCTTTCTCCTCGCGGCTCCGCCGAGAGTTTCCCGCCATGCGATTCGACCAGCGAGCGGCTAATCGACAAGCCCAGCCCCGTGCCGTGAGGCTTCGTCGTGAAAAATGGATCGAACATTTTCTCCACGACGCCCGGAGCGAATCCGCAGCCGTTGTCTTCTACGGAGACGCAAACGGCGGCATTGCCCTGTACGCGCGAACGGATCACGATGTCGCGCGGGCGGCCCCGTACATCACGCATAGCATCCATCGCGTTGACGATCAGATTCAGCAGCACCTGTTGCAACTGCACTCGGTCCGCCTTCACGCGGGGCAAATCCGCGGCGAGATTCGTTTGCAACGAAACGCGCTGCTTCGCGGTTTCGTGATGCAGCAGCGCGATAAGGTCTTGCACGACCCCGTTCACATCCAGCCATTCAGTCGAGAGCGGCTGCTTCTGGAAAAGGGCTCGGATGCGCCCCAAAACGGCGGCGGCGCGCGTGCCGTCCTTTATGATCGTTTCAGCCGCTAGGCGTGCCTCCTCCAGATTAGGCGGACTTGCGGACAGCCACTCCAGGCACGCATTGCCATAATTCACCACGGCGGTCAGCGGCTGATTCACTTCGTGCGCAATGGAGGATGTTAATTCGCCCATCGTCAGCACCTGCGACAAACGCGCGAGTTCCGATTGCGCTTGGATCAGCGCCTCCTGCGTCTTCTCCCGCTCGGCAACGCTATTGGCAAGATCGGCCGTGCGTTCGGCCACGCGCACTTCTAGCAGGTCGCGCGCATCGCTTAAGGCCTGAGCGTCTCGCTTTTTTGAGGCGCTCACCCAACTCGCGACTAGCGCGCAACTAACAAAGGCAGCAAAATACGCGGCATCCGTCGCGTTGATAGCGAGCGAATAATGCGGAGGCACAAAGAAGTAATCAACTGCAAAAGTGGAAAGGATGACTGCCAGCAGTCCCGGCCCGCGTCCTCCAAACCACGCGGCGCTCATTACCGCAGCGACAAACACGAAGAGAAAAGGGTACGGAAAATAACGTTGGAGAACAAGGCTCGAAACTAGCGCTGCTGACACCAGCAGCGCCGCAGCTCCGTGGGCTATTGCGGTAGCGTAACCAAGTCGACCGCCAACAATTTGGTATCGATAACCCCTTTGAGGGCCTTCTGTGGTGCTCTCTTGTTCGGCGACGCTCATGAACATAAGCTTGCGGATACACCTGCACAGTAAAAACTACCAAGGCGCCACTCGCACGGTCCAATCGGAACTTTTTATGTGGATACAACGATTTCGGTAATGACCCCCAAAATGGGGGGGGAACTAATAACGCGACGACTTGAGTAGGAACAGCGTTACAGAGCTAGCGTACTCCAAACTGCGATCGTTTGGCGACAACCTCGCGGGTTTCTAATCGATCGCAAAGCTCGGCGCGCACCACAACCCAGGCAATTCTGAAGTCAAGCTTTCCTTAGTCCTACGGCCAATTTCTAAGCAGAGCGCCTGTTCACTCAACAGACGCGCTAGCTGAGGTGCCGCTTACGAGCAAACGCGTCACTTATCTCGCGCCCGGTCAAAACCTCCCGATCCCCCGGCGGCTTGACCTGCTCGATGTTCCGCTCCCACACGTGGGCGTCGCCAGCCATTTTGTACAATTCGACCCAAGTGCATTGGTCTTAAGTGCGGCTGCCCCTCCTATATGTGTCGAGTTATCGTCCGCTTGCTGCGGAGTCTTCTATAGTTGCAGACAGTTTGTCGCCTTTCATTAACTAAGGCCGTTTGTCATTTATGAAGTTGAAAGAGTCGGTTTATGTAAATTCAATGCCGTTCAAACTACAGTCCCGCCCATGAACCCGCCAGAAACTGGCGATTACGCCGATCATTTCCGCATCGAGGCTCTCGCAGTCCCCAAAACGTAGCATCACTGATGCATCGCATCGAAACAATGAATTTTACATTCTGTGTGTGGGACGCAATACTCCGTTCGTGAAATTCGAGCAACGCCCTAGCGGCACATTCAGATGAATTCGTCAGGCATTTGCTGAGGCGGTATGTAACCTGTAGGGACTCTTTCTTTCAGAACTGTTCGGTGAATTTGCCTCATGCGGTTCGTCTTCGCCGGGCGGCATCTGGAGTGACTTGAGCAAAGCACTGGTAAAAGCCAGTGCAGTCCAACGGGTTGTTGCACGGAAGCAGCAAAAGCACAGGGACAAAATTCACATCGAGCCGAGGACTGCCATGGCAGTCACGAGAGGAGGGGTGTTGTCCAACGACTTTCAGAAACGATGTGTTCAAATCAACGGAGTTCTCAATTCAGCGCGATATTGGCCACTTTGGATCGCCGCTTCGTTAATTGTTTGGGTGGTGCCCCTGCACGCGCAGCAGACGTTCGAACCCACGTTCACTGTGGGCGCCGGGATACAGGCGAACTACGACCATTCGGAAACGGACGGGGTTCCGTCAACCGATCAATTCCTGCTCGACCATGCCCGCCTGTATTTCGCCGGTGACGTGACGCAGGATTTCAGCGTCATGTTCAACACGGATTACGACAGCTCTACAAACAACATGGAAATACTGGACGCGGTTGGTGAGTACCATCCGTCGTCAAAATTCAACGTATGGTTTGGCCGCTTTCTGCCCCCCAGCGATCGGGCCAACCTGTATGGCCCGTTCTACGCGAACGAATGGGACGTCTATTCCGACGGCGTTCAGGACGGTTATCCAGCCGTTTTCCAGGGCCGCGATGACGGTGTCACGTACTGGGGCGATTTTCGCGCAGGAATAGCGAAGATCAAGGTGTCCGTGGGCATGTTCGACGGAAACTCCGCAGATGGTCGCAATAGTTTGATTTGGGCCAGCCGCGTCCAGATCGATTTCTGGGATCCCGAGAATGGGTACTACCTGAACGGGACTTACTATGGCGACAAAAACTTGCTGGCTATCGGCGGCGCAACGCAGGTGCAATCCGGTAAAACGGCCACGACCGCCGATTTCCTGATGGAACGAAAAGTCATGAACGGTGGCGCGTTCACAATTGAAAGCGAGTACTCGCGCTACAACGGCCTCGGCGGATACGACGCGAATTATCCGAAGAGCGAAGGCGCGTACGGGCTGGCTTCCTTTCTTTTCCCCAAGCCAATCGGGATGGGAAAGATTGAGCTCTTAGGAAAGTACGCCATCGCGGAGTTTACGGGCGGATTGGCCGGCGCTCCGAGCTACCGCCAAAACACAACCGAAGTGAACCTCAGCTACGTGATCAAGCAGTTCGATACGCGCGTGATGAGTTTCTATCGGAACGCGAGCTTCAGTCATGTGGTGGCGAATAACTGGCAGGCGGGCGTTGGATTGCAGCTACAGCTATCCAAGACGTTCAAGCTGGTCACAAAGTGAACTCTATTTTTCCGAGGTGGCTTTTAGGCTCGGTGAATTTGTTCGGGGCGGGAGCGCTGTTGCCGCGCGCCCGGTAATTCGCACTTGAAACTAACAAGCTATCCGAAGGAGGAAGTTCATGAGTTTTTCATCGAAAGTGTTAGTGGTAAGGATAAAAGCGATTTGCGTGCTGGCCACAATCCTGACGATCGCGGTTTCGACCGTCGACTTAAGGCCAGTGATGGCCCAGGGCGGTGGCACAGTGAAGGTGGGCGTACTACAGTCGCTCACCGGGACTATGGCGATTAGCGAAGTGCCGGTGAAAGACGCCACGATTTTTGCTATCGATCAGGTGAACGCTGAGGGCGGAGTTCTCGGCAAAAAGATCGAGCCGGTCATCGAAGACGGCGCGTCCGATCCTGCAATCTTCGCTCAGAAGGCGCAGAAGTTGATTCAAGAAGACAAAGTAGTGACCGTATTCGGCGGGTGGACTTCCGCCAGCCGGAAGGCCATGCTTCCCGTTTTCGAGCGGTTCCACAACTTACTGTGGTACCCCGTCCAATTTGAGGGGAATGAGTGCTCGTCGAACATCATGTATTCGGGAGCACAGCCAAACCAGCAAATCCTTCCAGCCCTCCAGTGGGGCTTTGAAAAGGGCTATCGGAAGTATTTTCTGTTGGGTTCCGACTACGTTTTCCCGAGAACAGCCAACTTGATTCTGAAGAAACATATCGCACACGATGGAGGGCAAATTGTCGGGGAGGAATATGAGCCTCTCGGCGGGACTGACTTTAGTTCGATCATAACCAAAATCCGGCTCGCCAGGCCCGACGTGATCTTCAACACGCTGAACGGCGACAGCAACGTTTCTTTCTTCAAGCAAATGGCCGCCGCCGGACTGCCGCCTTCGAAGATACCGGTAATGTCATTCAGCATCGCCGAGCAAGAAGCCAAAGCTATGGGCACGCAGTTGGTGACCGATAGCTACGCGGCTTGGAACTATTTCGAAAGCCTCAACAATCCGATGAATAAAAAATTTCTGGCTGCGTATCACAAGAAGTTCCCCAACTCTGCGATGGACGATCCGATGGTCCACGGTTATATTGACGTGCTCATGTGGGCTGCGGCGGTCAAGAAGGCCAATAGCTTCGATCCAAACGCGGTGAGAAAAGCGGCGACTGATCTCGCTTGGGGAAACTCAGTGATGGGCAGCATCAAATTTGCGCCTAACCAGAGCTTGTACCAGACCGCTTACGTCGGAAAGCTGCAACCGGACGGCCAGTTCAGTATTCTCTGGCAATCCAAACAGCCACTTTTTCCACAACCTTACGATCCGCAGGTCTTCCCCGGAA
The DNA here is from genome assembly GCA_030038275.1 of Candidatus Acidiferrales bacterium. Taxonomy (GTDB): domain Bacteria; phylum Acidobacteriota; class Terriglobia; order Acidiferrales; family UBA7541; genus Palsa-295. The sequence goes on from JASHPG010000006.1 coordinate 10,135, forward strand.
AGAACTGCGTCGTTCATTAATCTTCCGATCTAACGGCGAGCGGTTCAGCCGAAATAGAATGCGAGACACAGCGGGCCATGGGCGATACGGCGGTCGTAGCAGGCCAGATATTCAACGGCATTAGCGTCGGATCCATTCTGCTTCTGGCAGCGTTGGGTTTGGTTCTGAGCTTTGGGGTGATGAAGGTCATCAACATGGCTCACGGCGAGATGCTAATGGTCGGGGGCTATTTGTCCTATTTGACTTTCCATCACGCACATGGTCCGCTCGCCCTCCCGGCGGCAATGCTCGTGTCGTTCGTTGGTGCGACGTTGCTGGGAGCGATTCTCGACCTGACAATTATTCGCCATTTATATGGTCGCCCGCTGGATACGCTCATCGTCACCTGGGGAATCAGCCTCATCTTTCAGCAGGGCGCTCGAAGTTTATTCGGAGCTATTGGGGTGGACGTCACCGCACCTCAATGGTTGCAAAACTCCATTTCCATCAACCACGGTCTTCTGGCCGGAGTCGACCTTCCCTACGTGCGGCTTTTCATCATCGGCGTGGCGCTGGTGGTCCTCGCCGTCGTGGCTCTCTGCATTGGGCGGACGCGCTGGGGCACTATGCTGCGAGCCGTTCACCAGGACCGCGAAATGGCCGCGGCTCTGGGTGTCAATACTCACTTGATTGACTTGGCCGTCTTTGCTTTGGGAACTGGTATCGCGGGGCTTGCCGGATCGGTCCTAGCTCTGATCGCGCCGGTCACGCCGACCGTAGGCCAAAGTTACATCGTCTACGCTTTCCTGGTCGTCATCGTGGGCGGCCCGGGAAGCTTGATCGGAGCGGCCCTTGCAGCCCTCTGCGTCGGCTTGTTTTCCGCTACCGCGCAGATCTTCACCAGCGTAAGTCTTTCCGACGTGTTCTTGTTGGTGGCGGTAATTCTGTTCATTCAGTTCCGGCCCAAGGGCATCGTCGCTACTCACAGCAGGTTGCTTGAGGATGCCTAAATCCGGTACGGTAAAAATCGCATTTCAACTAGCAATTCTCGTCGCCGCAGGATTTGCTCCCTTCTACCTGTCGTCGTACAACCTGTCACTGCTTGGCCGCTTCCTCGCATTGTGCATCTTGGCGCTTGGAATCGCGCTGATTTGGGGCTGGGGCGGAATGCTCAGCCTTGGCCAGGGGGTGTTTTTCGGCCTCGGCGCGTATAGCTTGGCCATGTACTTGAAGTTGGTGGGCCTCGGGCCCGGTGATTTGCCGGATTTCATGGAGTGGTCGGGGCTCTCTCGCCTGCCATGGTGGTGGACGGTATTTCGGAACCCGGCCGTTGCGATAGCGGGAGTGATAGTGGTGCCTGCGGCTGCCGCGGCCATTCTGGCATGGCTCGTTTTCCACCGGCGAGTTGGCGGCATCTACTTCGCACTGATCACGCAGGCCCTGGCGCTGGCGTTCTCGACGCTGCTAATCAGCGAGCAGGCCTACACCGGTGGTTTCAACGGGCTTACGGACTTCGGCGCGCTTTTGGGTTTTCAACTGATCGATCCGAAGGTACAACGAGGACTCTTCTGGGTGACACTCGCGTGTCTTGCGGTGGCGCTGTTTTTCTTGCAATGGCTGGTCGGAACCGACTTTGGAAAAATCGTCTTGGCGATTCGCGACGGAGAAAATCGCATTCGCTTTCTCGGATACAACCCGGTTCCCTACAAGGTGGTAGTGTTCGCGATTGGCGGAGCGCTCGCGGGAATTTCGGGTGCCCTGTATATGTTGCATGCGGGAGTGATTTCGCCTGCGATGGTTGGCGTTGTACCGTCAATCGAAATGATCGTGTGGGTCGCCGTGGGCGGCCGCGAGAGTTTGGTGGGTGCGATTCTTGGCACGCTGCTCGTGAATTTCGGAAAAGACTGGATCAGCAGCGCGATACCCAGTTTGTGGCTGTTCGTCATCGGCCTTCTGTTCGTCATTGTTGTGACGGTTGTGCCGAAGGGCCTGAGCGGTTTGTGGGGCGAACCCGTGCGGAATTGGGTCGCGGTCAAGATTTTTCGAATATCCCCGATCAGACATGCACTCGTTGTGACGGAACCACTCAACAATATAGCCGTTGAAAAGATGACGAGTGCTGCGTCGGATGCCCCGGGGCCTGAGCATCGCGAAAGGCTTGACGAAGCATGAACACTGGCACGGATCAGCCGCTATTGCAGGTCGAAGATCTTACCGTATCGTTCGATGGATTTAAGGCCGTCGACGGCATGAACCTTTCAATCCAGCCGAATCAGGTGCGCGTACTGATCGGGCCGAACGGCGCCGGGAAATCCACGCTGCTCGATGCAATCATCGGCCATGTCCGTCCCGCGAGCGGTAAGGTGATCTTCAAAGGACACAACATCACGCACCTTCCGGAATATAAGATCGTTCGTCGAGGTATCTGCCGAAAATTCCAGGCCCCTGGAACTTTGGAAGGTTTGACCGTCTTCGAAAATCTCGCCCTGGCGGGACGGAGCAGTCGGAACTGCTGGAGCGCCATGCATCGCCGCCGCGCGGCGGAAGAGAAAGAGCACGTCGAGGAAGTCCTGCATCTGATTAACTTGGAAGATAAGAGGAACACTCTGGCGAAAGAACTGGCTCATGGTCAGAAGCAATGGCTTGAGATTGGGATGGTAGTCGCGTCCCAGGCGGATTTGCTGCTGCTCGATGAACCGGCGGCGGGAATGTCTCACGGCGACGCGGAGCAAACCGCCGAGCTGATCCGCAGACTTTCCGCCTGGCACAGTTTTCTGGTGATCGACCACGACATGAGTTTTGTGGCGCAGTTGAACGCACCGGTCACTGTGCTTCATCTAGGGCGGTTTCTGACGGAGGGTACGTTGGAGGAAGTGCGCGAGGACCCTCAGGTCACCGCCGTCTACCTCGGACGGACGAAGGAGCGTCCCCGTGCTCGCTCTTGAGGGTGTGACCGCTGCCTATGGAATGAGCCCCGTGCTCTATGATATCGATCTGCGCGTGGGACCAGCGGGAACCACCAGTCTATTGGGTCGCAATGGAGTGGGAAAAACAACCTTGCTGCGCACGATTGCCGGTTTGCATCCGGTGCTCGCGGGCAAGATCCTATTCGACGGCGAAGACATCACCAAGATAAAAGCCTTCGAGCGGGCGCGCAGAGGAATCGGATACGTACCGCAAGGCCGCGGGGTTTTTCCGCATCTGACGGTTGAGGACAATCTGCGCGTGGCCTTTGCCGCGTTTTCCTCTCGCGATATCAAGATTGAATATACGGTTCCGAGCTATGTCTACGAGCTTTTCCCGGTTCTCCACAAGATACGTAATCGCAAGGGCGGATTGCTGAGCGGCGGGGAACAGCAGCAACTGTCAATTGGGAGAGCGCTGGTCACGCGGCCCAAGCTGCTCATCTTCGATGAGCCGACCGAAGGAATTCAGCCGTCGATCGTGCAGCAGATCGAAGAGGCCATTCGGCGAATCCAAACGGAGTTGAAGGTCTCGATTCTGCTGGTCGAGCATCTCGATTTCGTGTGGTCGATTGCCGATCACTTTTATGTGATGCGCAAGGGCCGAATCGTGGATGAAGGAAACCCGCAAGCACGCGAGGCGGAGTCGGTGGTGCCGCTTCTCAGCGTGTGAAGTGTTCTATTGGCTCATGCGGTGCGAAGAAACCGCGAATTCGGGGGTATACTGCGGCTCGGACTGAAGAAGCAGCGGGCTGATTCGCAATCAAACCACAACATGGAGGTAGCGGCATGTCACAAGAAAAGCCGCCCCGAGCGTTTCGTGTGGGCATCGCGGGACCAGTTGGTTCCGGTAAAACCGCATTGGTCGAACGGCTTACGCGCCACCTGTGGCCCAAGGTCGATGTAGCCGTAGTCACCAACGACATCTACACGAAGGAAGACGCAGAGTTCTTGCTCCGAAACGGAGTGCTTTCGGCCGAGCGTGTGCGTGGAGTGGAAACGGGAGGCTGTCCACATGCCGCGATTCGGGAAGATGCTTCTATGAATCTGCAAGCGATCGCCGAACTAGAGGATTCGCTTCCTGGGCTTGAACTGATTTTCGTCGAAAGCGGTGGAGACAATCTTGCAGCCGCTTTCAGCCCGGAATTGGTGGACGTGTGGATTTACGTGATCGATGTGGCAGAGGGAGACAAAATTCCCCGCAAAGGTGGGCCGGGAATTACGCGCTCCGACATGCTGGTGATCAATAAAATCGACTTGGCACAGTACGTAGGCGCGTCCCTGGAAATAATGGATCGCGATTCGCGGAAAATGCGCGGCGATCGGCCTTTCGTGTTTACTAATCTTCGCCAGGATGTCGGGCTCGACCTGGTGATGGACTGGCTTCAGAAGCGTTTGGCAGAAGCGCCGACTTCGCAGCGCAAGCTGATCGACGCTCACGCGCCGTATGTCGGTCAGCCGCACTCGCACGACCACGATCATAGCCATGAGCATACGCATGAACATAGCCAAGCTCACGGTAACGCTACCGGTCACCACCACTAGCGCATGAGTGCACTGGTTCCAAGAGCACTCCGCCAAAGGAGAGGCCAACGACCAAAGATGAACACCGATCGCGACGCGGCCAGCGACAACTCCGACCTCACCGACTTGCGCCTTCTGCATCTCGCCGATAGCGCTCTTCCGATTGGCGCCCTGGCGCATAGCTTCGGACTGGAGTCGCTCGTGGCCGTGGGGCTACTGACGACGGGAAACTTGGAGGAATTCCTTCGCGGTTGGCTGTCGGAAGCTGGAATGTTGGAGGCCGTTTTCTGCAGCGAGGCGTTCCGCATTCCGAAGGCGGATCTCACTCGAGCCAGAGAACGATGGGCGGAGATCAACGCACTGCTGAGTGCCCGAAAACTCGCACGAGAAAGCCGGCAGGGCAGCTTGACGCTGGGAAGAAATTTTCTGTTTACTGCCATGGCTCTGGCCGAGATACCTCTTCTCGGTGAAATTGTCGCAACGCCCGAACGTGAATCGAACTGGCGCCGGACGGACGCTCACTATTGCCTCGCGTTTGGAATTGTAGCTGGCATGCTGGGTTTTGACGGGCATCGTACCGTGCTCACATTTTTGCATCAATCGGTGGCCAGTATGATTTCCGGTTGCCAGCGGCTTTTGGCGCTTGGTCAGACAGAAGCGGCGCGCATCCTTTGGAATCTGAAGTCGCTAATCGTGGAAGCTGTGGAACGGAGTGCGGCGTGTAGCTGCGACGATGTGTGTTCGTTCACGCCTCTGCTGGATTGGGGCGGCGCGGAACATCCGGCCCTCTCGACGCGACTTTTTATCAGCTAGGTGGCGTTCCAATCCGCAGTTCGGCGGGGCAGGATGTGTCAGTAAGACCAAGACGATGGCGACTGTTCTTCTCAATCAGGCTGATCGATCGGGCGAGGCATTCGCAATTTCCCGGGGAAAAATCCGAGGTTCGCTTGTGCTCGACTTCAAGAGGGATCTGCGGTCGGGAACCACCTGCTTGACAGATAGTGCGCAGGAGCCGCCGCTCCGTATTGTCCGTCCATTTCCACTCGAAGACGGTTCTGTGCTGGTTCATCTCCACAATGTTTCCGGAGGTCTGCTTGGCGGAGATCATGTAACGACGTCAGTGAATGTCGGCGCTGGAGCATCACTACAACTTACCACGACCGGAGCGACGCGCGTCTATCGCGCCAAGCAAGATGGTATGGCAACGCTGCAAATCAACCAATTCACTGTCTCCCAAAACGGGCTATTGGAATACGTGCCGGATGCCATCATTCCCTTCGCGGAATCTAGGTACCGTCAGGAAACGATAATCGATATGGAAGCGGGTGGCGGTCTTTTCTGGTGGGAGATTCTCGCTCCCGGGCGCTCGGCACGCGGTGAATTGTTTGCATATAACTGCGTGGAATTAAAGGCCGATTTGAAAGCCACCGGACAGATGATCGCTGCGGAAAATGTCAGGATCGAGCCAAAGCGCCGCGACATTTCATCGATTGCGCGTTTGGGACCGTACTGCTACTGGACTACGTTTTACATCGTGCGCATCGGCCTCGACGCGGCCTTCTGGCTCACAGCCGAGCAACGATTACGCGAACTCATCGCTTCGTGCCGTTCGAGCGATGATTTTTGGAGCGTTAGCATGTTGGCCGCGCACGGACTCGTGGTGCGAGGACTTACGCGCAGCGGAGCTAATATCCAACGGAACCTGCGAACCATCTGGTCTGAAGCAAAGTTGCTCCTGTACGGCCGGGAGGCGATTCCTCCGCGGAAGATCAATTGATTTCAGGCCCGAAGTACATTATCAGACGGTTTGTGGAGGGACAGTGTGCACCTGACGCCGCGTGAGCAGGAAAAATTGATGATCGTCGTAGCCGCTGATCTTGCCCGAAGGCGCCAGGCCCGCGGTTTGAAGCTGAACTATGTGGAGGCCGTTGCGATCGTGACGGCGGAAGTGATGGAAGCGGCGCGCGACGGAAAAAGCGTCGCCGAAATCATGAGCTTCGGCGCCAAAATCCTGACCCGCGAACACGTCATGGAAGGCATCGCGGAAATGGTTCACGAAGTTCAGGTCGAGGCCACCTTCCCCGATGGAACTAAGCTCGTCACCATTCACGAACCGATTCGATGAGTCTGGAGAACATTTCATGAATCCAGGAGAATATCTGCTAGACAACGCCGTCGGTCCAATCCAGGCGAATGCCGGTAGAAAGACGATCATCGTGATGACTCGCAATACTGGCGATCGTCCGATTCAAGTCGGCAGCCACTTCCATTTCTTCGAGACCAACCGCGAACTCTCCTTCGATCGAGCCGCCGCTTTTGGCATGCGACTGAACATCCCAGCGGGCACTGCTGTTCGTTTTGAGCCTGGCGAAGAAAAGCAAGTCGAACTAACCGAGTTCGCCGGTGCTCGCGCGATCCACGGTTTCAACGGATTGGTCGGAAGCGCTATCGGCAGTCATGAGGCCCGCGAGCGAGCAATTGAGAGAGCCGCGAAAGAAAATTTCCAATCCTCCTAAGCGTGACTGAAAGGAGCTGCGTTGAGCCTCAATATCCCTCGTGCGACCTACGCCGACTTGTACGGCCCCACCAAAGGTGACCGCATTCGGCTGGCGGATACCGATCTTCTGATCGAGATCGAGCAGGATTACGCGCACTACGGCGACGAGATTACCTTTGGTGGCGGGAAGGTCATCCGCGATGGAATGGGGCAAAGCAGCAGCTCAGTTCGGGAGACCCAACACGGTGCGCTCGATCTGGTGATCACCAACGCCATCATTCTTGACCATTGGGGCATCGTGAAAGGCGATATCGGCATAAAAAGTGGAAGAATCGCTAAAGTGGGCAAGGCTGGCAACCCGGACACGATGGCCGGAGTAGATCCTGAACTTGTGGTTGGCGCGTCTACCGAAGTAATTGCCGGCGAACACTTGATCGTGACCGCAGGCGGCATCGATAGCCATATCCATTTCATTTCCCCGCAACAAGTTTACGAAGCCATCTCCAACGGTATCACCACCATGATCGGCGGGGGCACGGGTCCTGCCACCGGTACGGCTGCCACGACCTGTACGCCCGGAGCATGGAACCTGGCGCGCATGCTTCAGGCCGCTGAAGCGTGGCCACTGAACTTTGGTTTCCTCGGCAAAGGGAATTCCTCGGCGGAGGCTCCGCTCATCGAGCAAGTGAAGGCGGGTGCCTGCGGATTAAAGCTCCATGAAGATTGGGGCACCACTCCTGCCGCGATCGACACGTGTTTGAATATCGCAGATCAATTCGACGTACAAGTGGCGATCCACACTGACACGATCAACGAGGCGGGTTTCCTGGAAGCTACGGTCAGAGCGATTGGCGGACGCGCGATCCATACCTATCACACCGAAGGCGCTGGAGGAGGGCATGCTCCGGACATTATTCGCATCGCCTCCTTTGCGAATGTCCTGCCTTCCTCAACAAATCCCACGCGGCCATACACCGTCAACACTATCGCCGAACACCTCGACATGCTGATGGTCTGTCACCACCTTAACCCACAAGTTCCGGAGGACGTCGCATTCGCAGAAAGCAGGATCCGCCCGGAGACAATCGCCGCTGAGGATATCCTTCATGACATGGGCGTCATCAGCATGATATCGAGCGATTCCCAGGCTATGGGTCGTGTCGGCGAGGTCGTCACACGCACTTGGCAAACAGCGCATAAGATGAAGATGCAACGCGGGAGCTTGCCAGAGGACTCTGCCCGCAATGACAATGCCCGCGCCAAGCGCTACGTCGCAAAGTACACTATCAATCCCGCGATCACCCACGGCATGGCCGGAGAAATCGGCTCGATTGAGCCAGGCAAGTTGGCGGACCTGGTTTTATGGAAACCGGCGTTTTTCGGCGTCAAACCGGAAATCGTCATCAAAGGCGGTTTCATCGCCTGGAGCACCATGGGTGATCCCAACGCTTCCATCTCCACCCCACAGCCGGTGGTGTATCGACCCATGTTCGGCAGCTTCGGCTCAGCCACGGCATCTACGAGCATCACGTTCGTTTCACGAGCGGCTGCTTCCGCTGGGATACCACAACAGTTGGGCCTGCGTAAAATGATTGCTTCCGTGGCACACTGTCGGCAAATTGGCAAGAAAGATATGATTCACAATAGTGGTACTCCGAACATAGACGTCGACCCGGAAACTTACGAAGTTCGCGTCGATGGTGCCCTCATTACGTGCGAGCCAGCAAGCGTCCTGCCGCTAGCCCAGCGTTATTTCCTTTTTTGACCGTCCGCCGAGCCTCGCGCTTCGGTGCCCTCCGGCGCGGGTTCTGCCAGAAGGAGGGGGACTACTCCGCATCGATACTTAATCCGCCGTGGCTGCGCTGGACGGCTGCAGCCGGAAGAGGCGAGGCATTGGATATCGCACTCGACTTGGCATTTGGCGACGTTTCCAACTTCAATCGAATCTTTGGTGAGGAATTTAGCCGAATTCACATGCCTATTGATGCTCAAAGTGTGCGAACTCTGTGACCTCCGGCGGCACAGGTGCTCACCAGGTAGGCGCGATCGTGCCTCGCCGAGATTGTGTAGCGGCGACCTTTAGGTCGGCGCCTTCGGATGTGATCCCAATCGTCCCAGCGCCACGAATGCGTTCCGCCAGCGTCGGCCCCTCGATCAACTCCATCACCAACGCGCGAGCCGTACCCGAATCCTCGAATCCATAAATGGCGGCGATGTTGGGATGATTCAGCGACGCCAGTACTTTTGCTTCGCGCTCAAACCGCGCCATGCGCTCGGCATCGCGCGCGAATGCTTCGGGCAGGATTTTGATCGCCACGTCGCGCCCGAGCTTCGTATCCCGCGCGCGATACACTTCGCCCATTCCTCCCGCGCCGAGCGGCGAGAGAATTTCGTACGGCCCGAATTTTGTTCCAGTCGCTAGCGTCATTGTTCTTGCTTTAATCCCGCCTGCCAGTTCAGGACCGCCGTAAATGGGTTCGCCTGCTCTGTGGTCTCGGCCGGGAATAGAAAACGTTTGCCATCAGACGCTACGTCCCAAACGGGCAGCTGGAACAGCGATCCAACGCCAAGTAGCGGACTCTGAAAGAGAGCCTTAGGTGTGCCTGCCCGGAATACCGGGCTCGTAGCAATTTCTACACCCATCAGCTTGCCGTCCGAAGCCATGTAGTACAGTTCTTTACCGTCTTCTCGCCACCGTGGCTGAATGCCTCCGCTCGTGGAAATGAGCCACTGGCCGCCAGAACCCGAGTTTGCGGACGCAGGACTAGGCGAGAACGTACGAACGTAAATCTCATTTCGGCCAGATTCGTCAGATACATAGGCAACCAAGTGCCCATCCGGTGAAAATTGCCCATCGATGTTGTTGAATCCGGCGCTCAGAAACGGGAACGGTTTCTGGCCGTCCTGTAAGGGAAGGACCCATAAAGCCGTTTTCGGGCCGCCAAGTTCGTAAAGCAGGAACCGCCCGTCACGCGACCAGCTGGTGGGAACCTTGTCTTCATCGGATTTCAGCAGAAGCTTTGCATTCCCAATGCCGTTAGCTGGTTTTTCGTAAAGGTCGAGTCTGCTCGCTCGGCTCGAAGCGAAAACGATTTGGCTCCCGTCGGGCGACCAAACGGGGCTGAAGGCGGGGCCGGAGCCAAACGTGAACCGCGTGCTCGTCCCGCGAGACAAATCGAGCAACCAAACCCCGGAGGTGCCGAGAGTTTGAGAGTCAGATCTGGTGACTGCGGCTTGCGTTCCGTCGGGAGAAATGGCCACTGTTAGGTAGTAGCCGCGCTCCCCAGCGGGGCCGAGAGCCTTTCCCGTTCCATCGAACCAGGTAGGTTGCGAAGATAAGTCGCCGGCCTTGTAAACAAGCACATTCGATGAAGCCGAGAAAAAAGCGTAGCTGCTGTAGAATCCGATGCTTTCCGCTAGCGGAACTGGCTCGCCGGTCAATGCCAGGCTGCTGGCATCGAATGGTTGCGCCACGAGCACGCCGTCGCGCACGAAAAGCAGTTGCCCAGGGGCAGAGCCGTGAGGTGGCACATAGGCCGCCGCATAATCGGTCGCCAGCAGTTCTCTGGGATTTTGTTCCTCCGGCTTGGCATCGAGAGAGCCGATGTAAACGCCGCTGTTTCCAGCCTTGTTGGAGGTGATTCTGTAAACGAAATGCCGCCCATCGGGAAGAAACACGGGAAAGTCTTGGAACGTATCGCCGCGGGCTGGACTAAGAGCCGTGACCGGCGACGCGACGCCGCCATTTGCCGAAACCTTCATGATGGGCCCAGATTGGCCAAAGATGATCACGCCGTCGCGGTTCTCCGATCCTCCGACTACCGCAGTCGTATCACACAAAGTTTGCGCCGGACCACCAGCGACATCGATTTTCTTGAGTTTGCCGCCGGTATAGAACAGGATGTATCGGCTGTCGAAAGACCAGAAAATCGGCTCTGCACCGGGCGCTTCCGAATCCGGCAGGGGGCGCGCATCAAGCGAGTCCAAGGGGCGAACCCACACTCGTTGCACTCCGTCTGCACCAGCCGCCGTAAACGCCAATTGTCGGCCATCGGGCGATACCGCGAATACGCCGGTCTCCGACAAAACGGCGTTCTCTGGCGTTGAAATGTGGAATCGCACCGGTTCACTTGCAGCGGAATCGTTTGCAGTTCGGACATACATCCAAGCAACGGTACCGACGGCGATAGCGAGAATCCCAGCGATCACCCATGGCACTACACGTCGCCATCTTGCGCCGATGGCCGCCGGTGTCGGCGCGGCGCCGGCGACGGTCGCGCTCTGCGGTCCCGCTTCGGCGATCCACTTCAGCTCGTCATGCAGGTCACCGGCGCTTTGCCACCGCTCGTCGGCATCCTTCACCAGACATTTCTTCACCGCTCGCTCCAGCGCCGGCGGGGTCATTGGTTGCAGCGACGAAATCGGCGGAGGATCGATCTCCAGAATCTTTGCGATCACGCTCGCCTGGCTCTTCCCCTCGAACGCCATCCTCCCCGTCGCCATCTCGTACACCACCGCGCCGAACGCGAAGATGTCCGCGCGGGCGTCCGCTTCCTTGCCTTCCAACTGCTCCGGCGCCATGTACTGCAGCGTCCCCA